>CALWRY010000014.1 GCA_944384065.1 uncultured Enterocloster sp.
CAATAGTTGATATCATTTGTATCTGTTATTCCACTCAAAAATCCATACATATTGTGCACCTCAAGAATCTTAAATCTGCCCGATATGGCTCTGGAAGAGGTTGCCAGGCAATGACGTACTCCGTAACATCATTGAAACCTTTCGCTCCTTGCAACATAAGCCATCTGCCATTTTCCGAAATAATCGCTACAGCCGGAAGCAGTCCATCACTTATGAAAGAAACAAGGACATGTTCTCCAACTTCCGGCAGCCGCTCCTCCACCGGTATCCATCTATGCCGCCTCTGCTCCTCATTTAGCTTTTTCAGCATTTTACCGACTTGTGACTGTTCAAAATCATTCAATTCCTTTACATCCTCTGGACTCATCCCAGTATCTTCGTAATCCTTCAGCTTGCACAAGGCCCCATAAAGCGCCTCTGCCAGTCTAACGGAGAGCACCGCGCCGGAATGCAGCTCATGCCACGAAAAATCCAAAAGGCTCCACCTGCCCTGCTTATCCCTCTTTGTTAATCGGTTCATGCCTTGTCCCCTTTCTGTACTTGCTTGGCCTCTCCCGCAGCGCCGGATCCGGGCACAGCTCCGTGTAGCAGTAGGCCGGCATCCGGGCCGACCAAGTGGCCGGCCGCTCCTTGGCCTCGCAATTGTATGTAACCTCTTTTGCATGGCGGATCTTGAGCCTGTCCGCCCTCTTGGCTTTATTGCTTTTTCTCATGGCCGTTCCTTCCCGGCGCACACCCGTAATGGATGTGTAGCGCCCCATACCGTCCCCTGCGGACTATCTCATGCGGCCCCTGGATGGCCTTGCCACATACATGGCATATGTAAATCCTGTTGTCTGCAGGCTTCTCGACTCTTCCCATTACTGCCCCCATCCATTTAATGCTTTAAACTTCTCAACCGTTTGCTCCGCCTGACTCCGTGCCTTCCGTCTGGCCTCTGCTATCTCCGCATAGCGGATGCTGTACTTTCCCCCGCCCTTGTTTGCCGCAACCAGGAAATGGCGGCTTTTCCCTATCACCTTCAGGCGCTTGCGTTTGCTCCCGCCCTTCTCCCGTTCAAGGGAGGCATCGGGGACACGCCATTCGATGATATCCCCGATTCGGATGCCCTGGGCTATGCGCCACAACTCCTCCGGGGTAATTGGGTTCCTTTCCTCGGTCACTTTTTCTGCACCTCCTTCAGCTTTTCAATCATGGCCGTCCGGCTACTCTTGCAGTCCTCCAGGTAATGGTATCCGGGCACCAGCATGTATTCACTGGTTCCTGTCCGTTCCGGATCATCACCATAGTGACTCATCCATTCTAGCCAGTAATGGTATTCGCAGATCACCAAACTGCAGCCATCCGGAAGGTCATAACGGTAGTACACCTCTGCCGCCTCCGGAACCTCAAACCACACCGGCCAGTCGTGGAAGGCAGCAAGCCAAGCCTTGCGCTCTCCATTATTCTTCATCTCCGGAAGTAACGGCTGGAGGGGCACCGGCTCCCTGGGCGGTTGAAGAATCTCTATGTATGTCCTAAGGGCGTCCACTAGGACCTTCTGCCTCCGGATTACCGGCTCATCCTCGGTTATGTCTGGGATTGCAAGGAACTTATTCAGCAGCGTTTCCTCCTCCTCCAGGCATTTCCGGGCTACATCCGCATCGGTTTCCGGCCTCATAAGCGCTTCAAAAGCCTTCCGGATCTGCGTGGCCAGCCTCGCAAACGAACACACGCCCAAGTCCTCCCTCTCATCATCCCAGAACTCAACCAACTCCGGGCTGACCAGGCCGCTGTACCCATCCCCGAATGGAATCGCGCGGTCATGGTCCATCATGTGTATTTTTTCCAGAATCGTCTCATCCGTAAGGCAGGCCACCTCCCCCGGCACCAGCAGTGCCTCCCCAAGCTTGTCCACAATGGCCTCTGCCAGGCCGCGGATATATTTATCCTTTGCCTGGGGCAAATCTTTGATATTCCAACTCTCATCTGGCAGCGGCCCTTCATCCCTGCGCGGAGGGAGCGTTGCCTCCGGCTCCTGTTGCGATATCGCAACAGCCGGAACCTCTGCCGGGCCCTCTGACGGCTCTTCTGCCGAGCCCTCCTGCAGTTCCTCAGCATCCTCAGCCGGTTCCTCCCCAACCAGTTCCGCAGCAGTAAGCATGCAGGGTACTGTGGAGGAAAACGGATCCACAGCTTCCGCCACCTCTGCGGCCGGCTGCTCTTTCGTCCCCGCTTCTTCCCCAAGCATATCCTCCGGCAAAAATCCCGGACACTCCTCAAGGTTTCCCTGGCCGGGTATCTCCACGCAGGGGATTTCCCTTGGCTTTCTCATTGCCCGGATATCCTGCACCGCCATATCCGGCGTGACCTGCTCCAGCTGCTCTTCATCCAAGCCCAGCATTTCCTGAAGCTGGGATTTATTAAACGCGCTGTACCTCTCGTCCAATACCGGGCTGTTTCCGTCCTTTGAGAAACGGTCGTTCCGTTTCATGTAACGGGAGGTCGTGGATTTGCTGAATCCAAAGCGCTCCTTAGCATAGTCCCAGATATTTTCATAGCCTGCTTCCCGGAACAGCTCGCCGTTCCAGACACATTTAAGGTAATAGCCAATGGCAATCACGCTGCGGACAGCCGATTTAAGGTTGGCATTTATATAAACTTCCGCATCCTCCAGGCTCACATCCTGGTACCACTTGGGCGTTTCCGTATCAGGCACGGATACCGGCGGCTCTATGTTCCCGGCCTTCAACAGCCTGCTGCTTTCTTCTCCCATTATCCTTTCCCTCCCTCTTTACCTTGTCTCCTCCTCCAGCTGAGAAAACGCCGCCAGCATCAGCCGTCCACACAACGGCGATCCGCCATATTTGCGCATGATCTCTCCGAAGTCCTTTGTTGCTTCCTGCCAGGCATCCGCCTCCATCTGCCGACCATGATATTTGCGGTAAAACAGATAGGAGTCCGACCAAATGCCTTTTACCATTTCCGCCGCTTCCTTCTGCCGCCGTGTCTCTCCGTATGTCATACGATGCCCCCCGCTTTCCGGTAATGGGCCCGCCGGCGCTTCCACTTGTTCTCGCAGAAGGCAATACTGTCTACATAGTCATAGCACACCGCTCCATCTTTTCCCGGCGCTGTCCGGGCCACCCGGCCCACACTTTGGGTCACCACCGCGTAATCCCCCTGCGGGGTAGTCATGTACAGCCGGTCCAGCCGCGGGATGTCCAGTCCCTCTTTTGCCAGGGCGTAGGTGGCGAACAGGTAATGCTTCCGGCCCTCCCGCATATCCTCAATGGCCTGTCCCCGGGCCTCTTTCGCTTTCCTGCTCGTCATATGCCCGTCTATCATGGCGGCCTGGGCCCGCAGCTCCCCGGGGAGGCTCTCCATCAGCACCCGCAGGTGTTCCAGCCGGTCAGAGAGGATCAGCCCGTAATGGCCCCTGTCCCTTTCCAGGTCCTGCAGGATCAGCCGGTTCCTCTCCCGGCTCTCTGTCAGATACGCAATCAGTTTGGAGTAGGCCAGCGTCCCGTCCGTATCCAGGCAGCACATGGCGGCCTTTATTCCGGTGTCCCGCCGGACCACCCGGACCGGCAGCGTTTTCTCTGCCACTGCCTCCCCGGGCACCTGGTAAACAATGGGGCCAAGGATGGCAAGGGTTGAGGCTATCATCCCATCCGAGCGGTGCACCGTGGCGCTTAAGCCGAATTTATACCGGGCCGCCAGGCTGCTTAGGACCTTCCGGAACATAGTCACCTGGGCCGGCGTACCGGCCAGGCGGTGGCATTCATCCACAATCACCACGTCCCATGCATCCCGCAGCGCTGTGAGGTCCAGCTTGTGGAGGGTCTGCACCGTGGCAAATGTGATGTGGCTGCCGGCCTGCACCTTCCCGGCCGTAATCTTCCCCAGCATCTCCCGGGGCAGGTACTGGGCCGCCCTCTCGTAGGACTGGGAGAGCAGGTCCTGGGTGTGGGTGACCCACAGCGTCCTGCGCCGGAGTTTTGCGGCCAGGGCGATGCCCATCTGGGTCTTGCCTGACCCGCAGGGGCTCTGGAGGATTCCGCAGCTTACACGGGCCATTGCCTCCACGGCTTCCCTCTGGTAATCGTACAGAGGGATTTCTGCCGGGTAATCCAGAAGGCCGTTGTCGGCCAGCTCCACCTTGACCTTATCCCCCGGCCCCATGAACTGCCGAAGCTGCCTGCCGATCCCGGTGGGGAGTATCAGGTCGCTCCCGTCTACCCAGTAAAGCCATACATGCCGGGGTGTGTTCCCGGTCCACAGGCCACGGCGGGCCCGCTTATTGTATTCCGGGTTCTCCAGGATCAGGTGCTCCATGCACCAGTGCGACAGCCCTTGGGCCGGATCCTTCACCCGTATTTCACTGCCAATGATGATCTGCATCGTGCCATCCCTCCATGCTCCATCCATCCGCCGCATTCCGCTGGGCCAGCCAGGCGGTGAATTCCGTGCCGTACAGCCGGCAGTCCATCCGGTCAATCTGTTTGTAGCCCTTATCCTTCAAGGCTATCAGCTGCCAATAATCTACCAGGTAGGTCTGCTCTCCCCCAAACCGGACGGCAAACTTCCCGCGGCTGTTGCCAGTCAGCTCAAAGAGCCGCATGGCGTTCAGCTGGTTCTCCTCCATCCGGCTCAGCCGGAAGAAGCTGCCCTGGCAGTCCTTACAGTCAAAAAGATACGCGCGCCCGTTCCTGGCCGCAATCACGTCGCAGGGCTGGCCGTTGTGGTTGTCCTGGAAAAGATGAACCCAGAAGCCGTGCTCGTTTAAAGCGGCGGTAAAGTCTCTTTCAAACCGGGTCCCGATTGCTTTATTGCTCATTTTTTTTCACCTCGTTTCTGCCTTGGTCTAACCTTTTTTGCTGATTGTCTAACGGAAGGTCTAACTCAAAAATGCCCGCAAACCCCTGATTTTCGTAGGTGTCTAACCGTCTAACCAAAAACCCGGCAATGAACGCCTATATATTATTAACAAAAAATCTTATATGTGTTAAATATTTAACACATACATTTTCCCCTATACGTGTTTATCTACAGGTTAGACTCGTTAGACAGGTTAGACCCTATATAAAAAAGCAAGGTTTTATGCGGGTTTTAGGGTCTAACCTTTTGGGCTAACCTTTTATGTAAACGTTAGACTGTGAGGGGGGCTATTCAAAGGGCAGAGTCTCATCCCCAACCTGCATAAATCCATCCGCATCTGTATTGTCATCGTCCTGTGGCAGCCTGAATTTTACATAGCTTGACTTAATGCCATAAACTTTCGTGCTATGGATAAACTTGTTCTGGGAATTGCGGACCAGATATCCTTTTTCCGCCCACTTTTTGCTGACGGCCGTGTAATCAAACCCGTTTTTATCCAGGTATTCCAGGAGCACATCCCGGTTGACGACCAGGATATCCCCGTCAATCTTCCCCCACACCTCGCCCTTGTTAGGAGAGTCCGGGGCTTTGGGATCCTCGAACCGCACCGGGTTTTTAGCGGCCCAGTTAAGCACGGCCTGGAGGGCCCTTCCGGCCACATCCACGTCTTTCTCGCTCTGCAGATACTTCTTTACCTGATCCACTTCCAGAGGCGCCTCAGAGGGCCAGAACAGCCGCACCGCCAGCTCATCCGCCAGCAGCAGGCAGGACATGGCCATCGCCTGCTTGTCCGTGGTATCCAGCGCGCACAGCGCCTCAAAAAGCTCCCGGTAGCGTTCTGTTAATTGCCCAGTGTCCGTTTCCTGCAGGTATTCCACAAATTTCCTCCCGGCAAACCCATAGTTCTCCGTCACCACGCTGCTCACATAGTGCCCGTCCTCTATCAGGGGGCCGTCCAGGGCAACCTCAATCACCCGGTTTTTGGAGCCGCCGCCGGAATTGGCCTTTGTGATGGGCTCTTCCCCGGTGAAGAGGAAGCTGTTTTTCCAGGTCCGCGTATCATCCACGCCCCCGTGGGCCTTGGCCCGGCCCCGGTCCACGCCTTCGGTTATCTGATAAATCAGCTGGTCGAAATTCCCCTGCCACTTGTCCTTTATGGTCTGCAGCTCGTCCCCGGCAAAGGGGATGCTGCATAGGAAGGCCGCGTTGCGCATGATGGCGTTCCGAGTCATGTTCATGGTCTTTACCAGGCCGCCCATCTTCGGGTTGCCCCAGATGCTCATGGCCGCCATCAGGGCCACGGTCTTTCCTGTCCCGGTCGTCCCCCAGACGTGGAGGACAAAGGGCAGGACCTTTAAGGGCTCTAAAAGCACGCTGGCAAAACTGGCCGCCATCATCATCCGCAGCGGGATATTGGCCCGCAGCTTCCCGCAAAGCTCCCTCCATGTATCAAAATTGCCCGTCTCCCTGACGTTGCGAAAAATCACCTCATAATCCGGATCCCCCTCATAGCGGATATCCTCCGCATAAGGCGTGAAGGACTGGCCCACCCAGCCCAGGCGGTTGATGGATTTTTTGGGCTCCAGGGTCTTGGGGTTTAAGGCCACGCAGTCCGAAATATAGCGCACCAGGTTCTTGGCATTGTCGCTGGTCACCTCAATGCCGAACTGGCTCAGAGCGTCCACAATCTTGTTGACGTTGGCGCAGACGGCCCGGTCCACCGTAATGCTCTGCCAGACGGCCGCCTTAAAATAAGCCAGGGTGATGCGCTCCGTGGCGGTGTCCACGTTCTTTAAAATCTCAACTGGCAGGATGGGATGGCTGCAGGCCGCAACCGGCACCCGCGTAAAGTTCTTGTCAAAACGCACCGTCTTCACCCCGAAGTCCGTGGCCTCCCATTCCCCGCACTCCAGCTCTGCCGGCTGCTCCGTGAACCGGGTGCGGTTTCCCGTCTGGCGCTGTCTCTGCGCATAGTCCAGCTGGAAGGATTTCAGTAGATTATTAAATTCCGTTGCCCGTTTCAGCCTCCGGGCCGTGCCGCGCAGGGCCTCTATGTACTGGGTCCGCTCCACCCCGTCGTCAATCTCAAAGATCCGGTAAAAAATCTCATCGGGGAAGGGCTTTGCCGGATCCAGCGCTTCAATCCCAGCCAGCAGTTCTTCTTTCGATTTCTCCAATCCGCCTCACCGCCTTCTTGTCTGCGTATACGTCCCCGGGGCACTGCTCCAGACAGTCCAGCAAGTACTCCACATAGGTCAGTTCCCCCAGCCCTTCAAAAAAATGCCCGTTCCGCTCCCGCACCGCCATGCAGAGAAGGCCGCGGTAATCCGTCAGTATCTTTTTCGCCTGGGAGGCAAAATTCGCCTCCTCTTGCCTCCTGCGCTGTCTCAGCGCTGCCTCCCGCTTCTCCCGGTAGGTGGAGGGGACGCGGACAGGGACCCCGAAGGCCTCCGCCAGCTCCTTTGCTGCCTCATAGTTGCTCACCCCGCGGTACAGGGCCATGAATTTTACCTGATCCCCGCCGGCCCCACAGGTAAAGCAGTAAAACCCTTTCCCGTTTGGGTAAATCTTAAGGCTGGGGTTTGTGTCATGGTGGAAGGGGCACAGGCACAGCCCTTTCCGGTTCACCTGCAGGCCGCAGTATTCCGCCGCCTGCTGCATGCTGACCGCCTCCTTTACCTTCCTGTACAATTCCGGGTCATACTCACAGGAATGGGACGCCTTCATCTTCCACACCGTCCGGGATACTCACAAACCCGTCCCCGACCGCAGCTGCCGGGGCCTGCCTCTGTTCCGGGGCCTTAGGCGCTGCCGGGGCATCCGGGAGGAGGCTGTCCTCCGGCACCTCCGCCTCCGCCAGCCCGGCCACGCTGCGGATCTGAAACAACTCCGTGATGATCGGGCGGTCCCCGTTGTCCTTCTCGTACTGCCGGCGCCGGAAGAGGCCGCCAAACCGCTTGCCTTTGAGCGTCTCCTCGTTTTTCTCCCTGTCCCATTGGAAGGTGAAATTGTTGGAGCGCTCAATGCTGGTGATCACGCCCTTGAACCAGGACAGGCCCCTGCCCTCCATGTTCTGCTTGAATACACCCCGCCATACTGCCGAAGGATTCTGGGCCTTGTCCGCATCAAACATTTTTTGGTAAAATCCCTTATGTTCTCCCTCTGCGATATCGTAAAGAATTACAAACTGGTCATTCCCGTTCTTTGACTCCTTCACGGCCACCTGCTTGATTACGCATACGTACTTGCCCTTGGGCAGCTGCTGGAACTCGCCGGTAAAGGCCGGCGCCTCGTCATACCCCTGCGGTTTCTTTATCATTCTTCTTGTCCTCCTTATTCTTCCATCCGTAAAACTCGCGGATGGTATCATCCACCAGTTTCAAGTTGTTTTCAATTTCCGGGCTGTCAAACATATCTTCCGGGGTTTTCGTGATATCTGAACCATCTGTGACCGTCCGGAAAAAATGATTTCCGTTTTCACTCATACAGCGGATGCAGATGGTAACCATTCCTTCCAGGCACACTTTTCGGTCCAGCTGCTTCCCTATCGTCCGTATCCTTGTGGTCCCAAAATCATTTGTGTCCTCATGGAACATGATATATACAATTTTTTCTGGATCCTTTACCTCGGTCTTAACCTTTTTTATAAGCCCATACATGGCGTCCGCGATGTCATCGTACATCTCAAATGATGCGTTCCCTTTTTTATTTCGATGGTTCTCCATAAATATATGGGTCATGATATATCCAGCGTCGTCGATTACACACACTTTCTCCGGGTTCCGATTGATCGTTACTATGATTTTCTCAATATCATCACTACTTCCCGTTTTCTTAAAGCGTTTTTTGAATGGGAGCTCTTTCTTCTCCGTATTCAGCAGTACGATCTCGTTTTCATCGAAAAATTTCAGGCTCCGGCTTTTTCCACTGCCGGACTTCCCGTAAATCAATACTGGCAATCCGATAAGTCAACACTCCTTTCTACATGTAAGGCAGGGGTTCCGCCCCTGCGGTTCCATCGGTTTCTCCTGGGGCCTTCTTCCAATCATCCGCGGAAAAATCCACATCCATCAGCGCAGGAAACAGTACATCCCGGACTTTTTCCGCCATACGCTCCGTTTCCGCCCAGTAAATCGTTGTCTCATTATGCCAGTAAAGTGTGCCGTATGACATGCTGGGCTGTCCCGGCATAGATTCCCCTTTTTCAAGCTCCTTGTTTGATATGGCGTTAATGAGTGTCTGCCGCACAGCCATAGGCTCCAGATTCCCCGTCCGCTGGAAAACCGCATATACGTGCGGAAAAGCAGCCAGAAACACCGGCGTCTGGCGGATCCTTTCTTTCGCTCCCAGCCAGGCTTCATACGGATGAAACGTAAGCTCATACGCCGATGTCCGCATGCCATCCTTGTCCTGCATATATTGATTGATTTCTCCGGGTTCCGGAAGCCGGCCGACCAGCTCCGTTACTGCCCCCTTGAACTTATTGGATACGGACTCACGATCCGCGAATAACCCCCAGTTGCGGCCGCGGACATAATACCTGCCGTCCAGCATGCCCACAACCAGCCCGCTGCTCTTTAAGGCTGCCGTCATCTCCTTCTTAAGCTCCGCTGTTCTCAGAAACATTCTCCGTTCCTCCCTCCTTGTTCCGCTCTTTTCCTTCCTCTATCCCATGCCGCACCAGATCCAGCACGATGCACATTTCATCAAAGGATATGTGCCAGGCCCCCGTGACCATGAGCTTCATTACACGGGCCGCCACATCCATAAGAATCTGCATGCGGAAGGGTGTAATCTCCTGCCGGTCCATCAGCGGATCCTCAGGCTCTCGCCCCGGGGCTCTAAGTGGGCCCAGTCCACGGGCCGCTCCGCCAGGAGCCTGCGGACCGCCTCATTGTTTACTACCGGCGGCTGCGGGACCAGGTACTTGCCTGGGATGTCCTCCAGCGCACCTGTGATTACAAGCGGCTCCACGCCGCCGTTCTTCTGGATGTTGAAGGAAAACAGGGCCGTCTTAAACTTGGTTTTCCCCACCTCCCGCATGCTGGCCTCCAGGTTATCCTTCAGCCACTTTGCGCGGTTCTCCAGGCGCTGCCGGCGTGCGTTCAGCCGGCGCTCCTCCGCCTGGAGCTTTTCAACATCCGCCTTGATTCCAAAGATAATCTTGGCGTATCCATCCGCCTTTTCCTCAATCTCGCCCCAAACGGCCTCCATCGTATCCTTGAGTGTCTGCTCGTCCACCTCCGGATCGTAGACCATCTCCTGCAGGGCCTGGTACTCTTCGGTTAATTCATACAGTTTCATCCTTGATTTTCCTCCTCGAATTCCCTATAATAGGGGTGTGTTATTTTTATTTGCTGGATCCCGTCCGGTTGCCGCCAGAGGGATCCATTTTTACAGTTGACTGGTATTTTTTCAAAAGCTGGCCGCGCTGTCTCAGATCGATTAAACCCACGTAACAGGCAAAATCAATTGCCCCGAAGATCCATCCGGAGGAGTATTCCCTGCTGATGGTGATTGACATTTGGCAGTACTTCTCCAGCTTCTCCATTACGTCGATATTTTTCAACTCATCACCCCCTCCACAGCATCAACGCTCCCACGCATACCATCCACAGGCCCCATATCCAGATAACTGCCGGCACCAGCCAGATCACCAGGCGCTGCCAGCTCCACGGCTCTGGTCCGCATGGTATAAGGACTCGCCTGCCCTGCGGGCTGGTAAGCATGGCCTTGTTAGGCCGCACCCAGTCCAGCCGCCACCCCGGATACTTGAGCTTAACCTCAAAGGCGATCCAATATCGTCTTAATCTCCGCATTGCGCCGTGCCTCCCCCTGTTATTTTGTCAATCTTGGCTTGGTAGATTTTAAAGCTCCAATGCTGTTTTCCGGGAGATGGCGGAAACGCCACTCCCAAATCAATTTCCCCGCGTCGCATTCTGCGACGTATTTCCCGCGGGCAGATTCCCAGCTGGAGGGATGCTTCCTCCGGGCTTAAATATGGTTTCATTCTTTCACGCTCCTTTGTTATCACTTTTCCAATTTTTTCAAAATCAGAATTGAACACACTGCCTGTACAGACTGTAGCAAGGCATCGCCCATCTCCTCCCACCCCCTTTCGTCCTCTGCCAACAACTCCTCGATGGAAACTCTTGTCTTTTTCTCTCCTCCCCACTATACTGTAGTTATCAGCACCGCCATGCTGAAAATCATACAAATTTATAATTCGGAAAGGAGCTTGGCTAATGAATCCATTTCAACTTCCACCTTTTATACTCAAAGAAATGACACAGATTTTTTCGATTGAGCGAAATGGCTCCATTATTGGTACCGTCCATGGTTTCTTTTGTGGAAAGGACTATCCAAACACAATTCAGTTCGTTGAAAACACTGATATCAAAAATGGGGATTGGATTATCGATTCAACCACAAGCCAACGTTATTATGCCAAGGATGTTCGCCCCATAATAATGAATGGAGCGCCTTGTGATTGGATGATTCAATATCAAACTGAAAATGATTTTCGCGCTCAATCAAACCTTGGCAAACAAACTACCATAAATATTCACACGGTATCTGGCAATTCTGTTATTGGAAGCCAAGAAAACGTTGTTGTGAACATCGGAAGTAGCTTAAAAGATATCGAACAACTCATAGCCTCTCTCCCTATTTCGGAGCAACCAGAAGCCCAGGAATTATTAAATACCCTAAAATCAACCAGCGAATCTCCCCATCCAGTTTTGGTAGAGGGATCCTTAGCTAGATTCTCTAACCTTCTTAAAAAGCATACGGACCTTCTGATTGCTGTCGGTGGATGGGCTGTACAATTGTTGATAGGAAAGTAATGATAATTTTTCCTTGTTGGCTACGCTTCGGCAAAATTCAAACATAATTTCGTTTTTGGCATACTGACCTTGAATTTCTTTTTCGAGGTCAGCTACTCTTTTTTCTAGTGCCATCCACCTTGCTTTTGATATCCACATCACTCTCACCCCCTCTCGTCCTCGGCCAGTAGCTCCTCAATGGAAACCCTTGCCTATTCTTTTCTCTTGCCTTATACTGTAGGCATCAGTATCGCGATTATCACAAAAGGGAGAACTATATCATGGCAAATTTACCCATTCCTGCACATATATTTTTTGATGACTTTGCGTTTGATGCCGTAGACTATATCATTAAAGATGGTAATTCTATAATTGGTACATATCGTGGACTTTCAAACTCCGATGAAATTGGCAATTACATTTGTTTTTTGTTAAGTGATTCGCCAAACATTTCAGTGGGAAATGTTATATGTACACCTGATTTTTGCGACTGCTTTACCATCACTAAAACTTCATTTGACCACTATAATGGCAATCCAGAGATAATTAAGGCATATTATGCTGACGAAAACAAAAATCTCGGGCAATCATCGGCCACCACTATATTTAATATCAATTCTGCTAACGGTTCCGTGATTGGGACGCAAGCTGTTGTCAATATGAACTACCACAATTCCATAGAGCAATTGAGAGAGCAAGTCGAAGCTTCCAATTCAGATGATAAAGTACATCTCGAAAAACTTGTTTCAACCCTTGAGCTGCTCATTAATGGTGACATTCCAGTTCAAAAAGGAATCCTTTCAAAATTTTCCGATGTAATGGAACGAAATTCCTGGATCTCTGGTTCAATTGCTTCAACAATATTGTCCTGGCTAACTGCTAAAATTCTCTAATCTTGCTACATCCAGATAAAACTGGTGGGATGCTTTTGCCACGAAACAAAGGGTTCTTCGCATTTCTTCTGGCGTGGAGCCTTTTGTTTTTATCTTAATTTTTACCTTCGTGCCGTCTGCATCTCTAAAAACCTTACCGTATTCCATTCTTCTCTCACGCTCCTTTCTCTTCTGGCCTTTCCAGCCCAAATAATTTATTGGGCTCCTCACCTAAAGCTGTTGCGATTTTAAGAACATCTTCATCAGTGATTATTTTTCTTCCATTCAACATATTGCTGAATGTCTTTCCGTTGTATCCTGCCCTTTCCGCAATAGCTCCTTGTTTTAGGCACTTTTCTTTTATGATCTTTTTAACGTTCTGAGCAACAATGGAATGAACCATTCGATCACCTCCTTTTGTTCAAGTTTCTTTTACTTTTTCGTATTATAGTATTATTTTCTTTAACTGTCAATACTTTTTCTCAAATTTCTTGTACTTTTTCGTTGACAGTTCACCATTTCGGTAGTATCTTTAAATAAAAGGAGGTTTTATATAGATGGGTATAGGGAAGAGAATTAAAGAAGCCCGTTTGGCTCTTAACCTAACGCAAGAAGAGCTTGCTCATATATTGGGCGTTACAAAGGGCGCCGTTGCAAACTACGAAAACGAAACAAGCCATCCTAAAGAGCCAGTCATGTATAAGATGTTTGAAGCTTTAAACGTGGACGCCAATTACCTGTTTCAAGATGTAGTAAAGATTCCTGTACAAAAAGATATTTCTTTTGCAGAATATGAACATATTAAAAAGTACCGCGCTCTTGACCCCCAAGGCCAGGAGCACGTCAACACTGTACTGGACTGGGAAACCAAGCGCACCTCCACCATCGCCCAAAAAGATTCCCGCATCGCCGAGCTGGAGCAGTCCAATATTACCCAGTTCCCTAACCGCTCCTACCTGGAGCCAGTGGCCGCCCACAAACGCACTGATATCGAAGTGACAGAAGAATTGCAAAAAGCGGATGATGACATAATGGATAACGATGATGAATGGAAATAGGGAGGTATAAACCATGATGTATCCATATCTTACCTTAAATGACGATACAGAAATTGTTTACTCTGAAATGAATCCCGATGGCCGTGTTAAGGTTGTTATCGAAACCCCGGACGAAAAAGATGGGTTCCATAACGCCACTTGCTATCTTCCCGATTACAGCTGGGAAAATATAAACGGCTACACTGAAAAAGAAATGCAGTTTTTTAAAGAGCTTATCAAGAACAATGCACATGTGATTATTGAATTCGCCCAGGAGGAAAATTTTAAAAATGCCTCAAATTTTTAAGTTTGGAAAATACCATATTTATTTCTGGGTCAATGAAAGTGACCCCCTGGAGCCCGTACATGTTCATGTGGCGGAAGGAAGACCCACCGCAAATGCCACCAAAATATGGATTACCCAGACAGGCCGCTGTGTGTTGTGCCACAATTCATCCCACATACCGTCTTACGAGCTCCGAAAAATTATGAAGGTTATCGATGCCAACAGCACATATATTGTCCAGCAATGGTATACGTGCTTTAAAGACATATCCTATTACTGCTGATCGGGTATGGGGAGGATCAAATCATAAAGTGTTTATCCTGCAAAAATGGATATGACAAGGTTGCATAGCATTGTTCTGCGCAATACCATCAGCAAAGGATGTGTTTTTTTGACAAACTACGAACTACTGGCAGATGAAGCGTACAGCATGGGCTTAACCGTAAAAGAAAAGCCCCTTCATGGGAGCGATGGCCTAATTAAAGGCCGCCGAATCGCAATCCGCCAGGACATTCCGACTCTCACCCAAAAGGCTGATGTGCTAGCTGAAGAGCTGGGCCACCACTACACTACAGTCGGAAATATCCTCGATCAAGCTAATATTGATGCCCGCAAACAAGAAAGAAAAGCCCGCTTATGGGCCTATGATAAGCGGATCGGACTGTCCGGTTTTATTCAAGGGTTTCGCCAGCACTGCCACAGCCGCTATGAATTGGCTGAATGCCTTGGAGTAACGGAGGAATTCCTTCAGGAAGCGCTTGAATGTTATAGAGAAAAATACGGGTGTATGGTTGAATTGGATGGATACATAATCCTATTTGAGCCAAGACTGGCCGTTATAGAAAAATTTTAAATATCATGGATAGCAAACTTTTCTAGGGAGGAAAAGATATGAAAAGGCAATTGTATCTTATCGCATTGAGCTTTATACTATCCGGTTGTTCTGTTGAAGGGCAGGAAACGTCTTCTCTTGCCAATAATGCCGCAGAAAACGAAGCTTTAATCGTAACTACAGAATATGGTTCTTTTCCTGAAACCATTGAGCCAAGCGAGGAATCGACTGATTCTGACGGAGATAACTATAAAGAAAATTATCCTGAATGGTTTAGTGAATTAGCAAAAAGTTATCAGCTTGCCTGTGATTCTTTAAACAAAGGTTATTCCGTATCAATTGGTAAATCAAAGCCAGAAAAGGGTAGTTTCAATGACAGTGATATCTATTCATATTATAGAATTAATATTGATATGGGTAGTGCTATTCCAAATGCAACTTTTCAAGAGGTAAATAGCGTTTTATCACATTCTTATACAATATCTTTTACTGACCATATAGCTACTCCCGAAATTCGAGATGTTGTTACGCTTACTATCCTTGCGCTTGATCCATCTATCGATCTATCAGCGGCTGAGCAACTTGCTTCTCAATTGTCAACCAGCTATACCGGCAATGGAAGCGCCAGCGATGTATTAGATTGTGGAGGCTACTATATATTCTTTTTAGATGGACCAACTATTGGAACATTAATAGGATCCGAATACCCTGATTTGATAGCTAAATACCATAAAGATGTCAATCAAATACCGCAAAATCTTTCTGAATATTCAGAAGCAAGCCAAGACATTTTATCTTCTCCATTAAATAAAGGCTTGCCCATTTATGTTGATGCAACCGTTGAAAATTTTATTCCTCAAACAAAAGGATTCTATACTTTACTAGTTAAAACAGAAGATAACATACAAATTTATTTTATTATTTGATAACTTTTGCCATAAGTTCCAAGAAGGTGAGCATTTTCGTTTTTACGGTATAATAGCTGCTGATCAGCAAATACGGCTCGAATATGCTCTAAAATTATACACAGAATCAAACTAATCAATAACGTGTTAGGAGGTGTATACCATGCCACTGCCAAAAGAGCAAACTTATACATCCAAAGATTACTGGAACCTGCCAGAAAGCCGTCGGGCCGAGCTAATCGGCGGTCAGCTCTATGATATGGCTCCACCTAGTTTTAAACACCAGAAACTCATTTCACAATTATCTTATCAATTTAACGACTATATTAAGCAAAACAAAGGAAACTGTGAAGTCATTCCCGCCCCCTTTGCCGTCAACCTGGATGCAGACGACCGAGACTGGGTAGAGCCAGACATTTCCGTGATCTGCGATAAAAATAAACTGACTGAGCGCGGCTGCTCTGGTGCTCCGGATCTAATTGTCGAAGTGGTGTCCCCTTCCAGCCGCCGGATGGACTACTCCATCAAAAACGCCCTCTATTCCCAGGGTGGCGTCCGGGAATACTGGATCGTAGATCCAGAGAAAGAGCGCTCCACCGTATATCACTATGAGGCCGATGACGCGCCCACCATTTACACCTTTACCCAGGCGGTGCCTGTAGGAATATTTGCGGGCCTATCCATCAACATTGCCGACTTGCTTAAATAAAAGAAAAACCGCTCCGGCCTTACCATCGCCGGAGCCGCCCTACCTTGACAATATAATATACTTACCCGGGCAGCCGGGAGGGCGTGCGTGCCATCCATTCCGAGTCTTGCGGAAAGGGGCAATAATTACAAACTCACATTTTGAATATTTTCTAAAATTTTCGTCTAGGGGATTGACATTTTTAAGAATCGGACATAATATGATAGCATCAGATGTAACTTTTTACACTGATATGATATTGAAAGTATACCCCTAGCAGTAGTCCTCCCACCATAAGGGATGTGACGAGACTAGGGGTATTTTTTTTACAAAGGAGAATTCATAGATATTTTTGTAATATAATGTTATTAATGATTTTTTTAATAATATTCCTTGATTTCATTCTTATTAAAATTATGGAGGTTTTTTTTTAATATGGTTTTTTCTTTTTAATCTAATTAAAATATACTTTAGTAAACCAAACCATGTCAAACAAAAGAGGTGAAAATTATGGAAAATAGAGCAGGAGTTTTTATGAGACAACCAAGCGGATACTCTTCATTTACACCAAAGAAACTACCACCAGATCCTCCCCTTAACATGGATTTAGAAATGTTAAAATTACTCTCCGACGCTGACAGAAAACTAGGACGCCTAGATGGCATCACACAAATCCTTCCAAATCCAGAATTGTTTGTTGCTATGTATGTCCAAAAAGAAGCTGTACTCAGTTCTCAAATTGAAGGAACTCAAGCTTCATTGACTGATGTCCTAGATTCCGGGACAGATTCTAAAAATGACACAGAAATTCAAGATGTCGTTAATTATGTTGCTGCTATGAATTATGGATTAGAACGTTTAAAAGGTTTCCCACTCTGTCTCCGTTTAATCAAAGAAATACATGAAAAACTTTTAGAATGTGGGCGAGGGAGCAATCGCAATCCTGGCGAATTCAGAACCACACAAAATTGGATCGGTCCTGCCGGATGCACTCTGTCAAATGCTACTTTTGTACCACCAACAGTGCCGGATATGCATAACGCATTAAATGATTTAGAATCCTTTTTTTATGAAGAAGACAATATTCCTTCCCTCATCAAAATTGCTCTTATACATGCGCAATTTGAAAGTATACATCCATTTTTAGATGGCAATGGACGTGTAGGGCGTTTACTTATTACGTTTTGGCTATGTTACGAAAAAATCCTTACGGAACCATTACTATATTTAAGCTACTATTTTAAAAGTAATCGTATAGAATACTATGACCGGCTTATGGCCGTAAGGAAACATGGTGACTGGGAAGGATGGGTAAAGTTCTTTTTAAAGGGTGTAGCTGCCGTTTCAGATGAAGCTACTGAAAGTGCGAAACTTATTATCAATTTAAAAGAACACTATTCCCAAATTCTTTCTGCAAAAAGCAATAACCACTACGTTCAATTATTTGACAAGCTTTTTCAACATCCCTTTATAACTAAAAATGATGCTGTAAAATTGCTGAACATTTCATACCCTACTGCAAGCAGCATTATTGAAGAGTTTGTAAATCTAAAGATTTTGACCGATATCACACCCAATCAACAACGCAATAAACGGTATTGCTTTGCTGAGTATGTATCCATCTTAAATAGAGGAACCGAATTATAAAAAAACCGGCCCCTGCGCCAACAGGAACCGGCTTTACATAAATTCTGCACAGGCCTTGGGAGGCCAAGTACAACATTTCTCGCAAAAATATTGTACCACACCTCCCAGCACCTGTACAGGTGTATTTTTTGTACCCAAAAGGAGGACGATAAGAATGGGAAGAAGGAAGAAATACCCCCGGCTGCCGAATGGCTTTGGCTCCATTCGGTATCTGGGAGCCGGCAGAAGGAATCCCTATGCGGTTCATCCGCCGGCCACACTGGACGAGGCTACCGGCGATATTTCCCCCAAGAGGGCCTTGTGCTACGTGGAAGACTATATGACCGGCTTTTTGGTTCTGACAGCCTACCACGCCGGCACATACAAGCCGGGATACGAGCTGACAGTCCAGAAGGATCTAAACGCCAAAGCCCTGGATACGGTCAGTTCCCGGCTCCTGGCCGATTACCGGAAGATTATCGGGGCGGATACCCTGCGGCCCACCTTCTCGGAGGTCTACGCGCAATTTTACGCCGAAAAGTTTCCGGAGGGGCACAAGTTCTCCCAGTCCACAATCTATGCCATCCAGGCCGGATACCGAAACTGCAGCCAGCTCCATGATCGGGATTTTTATGCTCTGAAATATAGAGATCTCCAGGACGCTGTTGATGCATGCCCCCTAAAACATGCCAGCCTGGAGCATATCGTCAATCTTCTGCATCAGATGTATGACTATGCTTTGATGAATGATCTGTGCGAGCGCAATTACAGTCAGGGGCTGAAAATTAAAAAGGAGGATGACGATGAGAAGGGCATTCCTTTCACCGTTGACGATCTCAAGGCCATCTATGCGGCCAGAGAGAACGACGTGGCCGAAATGCTCTGGATTATGTGCCTGTCCGGGTTCCGAATCGAGGAGTACCGCAAAATACAAATCAATACCTCTGAATGGTATTTCCAGGGCGGAAATAAGAGCCGGGCCGGAAAAACCAGGATTGTCCCTATCCATTCCGCCATTCAGGAAATGGTGGCCGCGCGGATGAAGCGCTGCGGAAAGCTGCTCCCCGAGACATCCAGTGCCTTCCGTGAAGAAATGGCTGCACTCCTTCCAAGCATTGGAATACAGGAGCATCATACGCCTCACGACTGCCGGCATACCTTCTCCTATCTCTGTGAGAAATACGGCGTGGCCGAAAATGATCGCAAGCGTCTCCTCGGGCACAGCTTCAAAGATGTGACAAACCGGGTTTATGGCCATCGGGATTTGGAGGATCTGCGCAGGCAAATTGAGAAAATACAGGCTTGTGACTTTTATGTGACAAATAGGCAGTAAGAAACCCTATAAGACGGTTCTTCCCGCAATTACGTTTTCCTTGATTTTATTACATTTTCCGACCGGCCCTTACAGTTTGGGTGACGGCAATTTTAAGAATTCCTTAATAATCTATTCAAAGAACATTCAAACATTTCCAGGCGTCTCGTGCTATACTATGAACATAAGAGATGCACGAATGTTTAACAACTATCCTTCAACCCTTTTTGAAAATCCGAAATCCTAAGAAAAGTGCTCCGTACCTTTGGTACGGAGCTTTTTCTATGCTTTCTTATACCTTTTCACGCGAAGCGCGCCCGCCCCGCAGGGGCATGTGTTGCGGGATGCCCCGCGGGTATGCTTTTTATTACAGTTTCGCCAGAACCTGGCGCAGCTTCTCCACATTCCCGTCCTCAAAACAGTATCCCTTCATGCCGCAGGCCGCAGCCCCCTCGATGTTCAGATCCCAGTCGTCCACGAAGAAGCACTCCTCCGGCTTTAAGTGAAACATGGAAAACAGATGGCCGTACATCTCCTTCTGGGGCTTCATGCACTTTACTTGGGCGGAAAAGAGCATCCCGTCAAAGAGCTGCGCCTCGGGGATCACCCGGCCGCTGCACGCTGGAAGCCGCAGGGAGGCATTGGAGCACACATAGAGGCCGAATCCCCTCTCCTTCAGCCCCCGCACCACCTTGTCCATCCCCGCCTTGGGATGCATGTTGTACAGATGCCACTGTTCAAAGCAGAGGGCTGCCAGCTCTCTCTCCTTATCGCTGTCCAGCCGGGAAAGAATCCTCTTTAAGGCCGCCTCCTCGGATATGACCCCCATATCCAGGAGCACCCACTCCTGTGAATTGAACACCGCCCGGCTGATCTTCCTCTCCAGATCCGCATTTTTGATGACATGGGCGCACACCAGGTTGGGATCATACTCTGTCAAAACATTTCCCATGTCAAAAACAATATTTTTAATCATTTTATCCTCCTTAACCTGCATGGCAGAAACCCGGGCCTCTGGCGCCGCCCGCTGGAGCCCGCACCTGGACGCCCCGCAGAAAGGGGACGCCCCGGCCTATGCCAGGAGACGTCCCCTTTCAAACTGCGCAAGCATTAGTTTTCCGGCTTCTCAATCTGCACAATGGCAGCCTTCTGCATGGGGATACGGCAGTTCTTGTTGCTGCCGAACTCCACAATCACGGTGTCATCGGTCATGTCAATGATAACGCCGTAGAATCCGCTGGAAGTGAGCACGGTATCGCCTACCGCCACACTGTTTAACAGCTCCTGCTGCTTCTGCCTCTCCTTCTTCTGAGGGCGGATTGCCATAAAATACAGCATAGCGCCCAGAAGGGCGATATAAAAAATCCAGCCTGCTATGCCCATCTTAATTCCTCCTTCGTCTTCGGGATGGGTTCCCGGGTTGTTGCTCTCAGACCGCCTGGGAAGAGTCCTCCATGCCCGCAAGCTTGGCCGCTTTGTACTCCTTGTAGCGGTGCTCCTCAATGGCGTCCCGAATCTCTTTCATCATTGTATTATAAAAATATAAATTATGCAAGGTGCATAATCGCATTCCCAGCATTTCTTTCGCCTTCAGCAGATGGCGGATGTAGGCCCGGCTGTAGGATCGGCAGGCCGGGCAGCCGCAGCCCTCCTCGATGGGCCGGGGATCCAGCTCATATTTCTGGTTGAACAGGTTGAGCTTTCCCTGATTGGTGTACACATGGCCGTGCCGCCCGTTCCGGGAGGGATAAACGCAGTCAAAGAAGTCCACGCCCCGATCCACAGCCTCCAGGATGTTGGCCGGGGTGCCCACGCCCATCAGGTACACGGGCTTATCCTCCGGCAGATGGGGAACCGTCACATCCAGGATGTGGTACATCTCCTCGTGGCTCTCCCCCACAGCCAGGCCGCCCACCGCATATCCGTCCAGATCCATCTCCCGGATGGCATCCGCGTGGCGGATCCGGATCTCGTCAATGACCCCGCCCTGGTTGATGCCAAAGAGCAGCTGCTCCCGGTTCACCGTATCGGGAAGGGCGTTGAGCCTGGCCATCTCCTCCTTGCACCGGGCCAGCCAGCGGGTGGTGCGGTCCACAGAATTTTTGATATAGTCGTAATCAGCCCGGCTGGGCGGACACTCGTCAAAGGCCATGGCGATGGTAGAGCCCAGGTTGGACTGAATCTGCATACTCTCCTCCGGTCCCATGAAAATCTTCCGGCCGTCGATGTGGGAGTTAAAATACACGCCCTCCTCCTTGATTTTCCGGAGGCTGGTCAGGGAAAACACCTGAAACCCGCCGGAATCCGTGAGAATGGGCCGGTCCCAGTTCATAAACTTGTGAAGGCCGCCGAACTGCCGGATCAGCTTGTCCCCGGTGCGCACATGGAGGTGGTAGGTGTTGGACAGCTCCACCTGTGTGCCGATCTGGCGCAGATCATCGGTGGACACCGCCCCCTTGATGGCTCCCACTGTGCCCACATTCATAAAGACAGGGGTCTCAATCCGGCCATGCACGGTGTCCATGGAGGCCCGCTTCGCCTTTCCGTCCTTTGTTATCACCTGATACTTCATACTATATTACTCCTCAGCCAGAGCCGCCTTGATCATGATCGCGCACTCAATCCTCTTTTTCTGCATCTCGCAGCCGATATCATAGGTTCCATTGATGGATCCGCTGAAATTGTAGGCATTGGCCGCGCAGCCGCCGCTGCAGTAGAACCTGGCAAAGCAGTCCCTGCACTTTTCCTTTGCGTAGACATTGCACAGCTTAAACTCGTCCCTGACCTCGGTGTTCACAATGCCGGTGTCCACATTTCCCAGAAGGAAGTCCTCATTCCCCACAAACTGGTGGCAGGGATAGAGATCGCCCCAGGGGGTCACCGCCAGATACTCCGTGCCGGATCCGCAGCCAGCCATGCGCTTGGCCACACAGGGGCCAGCCTTCAGATCGATCATAAAGTGGAAGAAATTAAAGCCCCGGCCCTCCTTCTTCCTTTTAATATACTCCACTGCCAGGCGGTCATACTCCTTAAGAATGGCGGGCAGATCCTCCTCCTGGATGGCGTAGTCCTCCGACGGATCCGCCACCACCGGCTCGATGGACATCTGCTCAAAGCCCAGATCCGCGAAGTGGAGCACATCGTCGGCAAAGTCCAGGTTGTACCGGGTAAATGTGCCCCGCACATAGTAATCCTTCTGCCCGCGGCTCTTGGCAAACGCCTGGAACTTGGGCACAATCAGATCGTAGCTGCCCGCTCCCTTGCGGAAGGGACGCATCCTGTCATTGACTTCCTTTCTCCCGTCCAGGCTCATGACCACATTGCTCATCTCCCGGTTGCAGAAGTCCACAATCTCATCGTTCAGGAGAACGCCGTTGGTGGTAATGGTGAAGCGGAATTTCTTATGACATTCCTCCTCCCGGGAACGGCCGTACTCCACGAGACGCTTCACTACGTCCCAATTCATAAGGGGCTCCCCGCCGAAGAAATCCACCTCCAGGTGCTCCCGGCTACCGGAATTGGCGATGAGAAAGTCCAGCGCCTTCTTTCCCACCTCGTAGCTCATAAGGGCCCTGCGTCCATGGTACTCCCCTTCCTCCGCAAAACAGTAGCGGCAGGCCAGGTTACAGTCATGGGCAATGTGGAGGCACAGGGCCTTGACCACGGTTTTGCGCTTTTTAAAGTCCATGACAAAATCCTGGTAGATGTCCTTTGTCAGAAGCTGCTCCCTGTCGATCAGCTCCTGGATATCCTCCAGGGCCTCGTGGATGTCGGATATGCTGTACTTGGGAGTCAGCGCTCCCTGTACCTGGGCCTTCTCCTCCTGGGAGAGAGGCCTGGGGGCCTCCAGCTCCGGAATGAGATCCGATACGGCCCGGATCGCGTCATAAACCACAGGATCCACCACATGGACGGATCCGCTGTTCACATCCAGAACAATATGATATCCATTATTGATGTATTGATGTATCACAAATATACGCTCTCTTTCTAAACCTCATGCTGATCCCCCGTCTGTCAGGAGATCGTTGTAAATTTCTCCAAACTGCCCGTACATCTCCAGCGCATAGGAAAGCCCCTATAATCCCATCGACCATAGGGGCTTCGCAGTCACATTTTGGACAGGCGTCCGGACGTGTCCGGACAGCTGCCGTTACGCCTGGCTGTCAGCGGTTCGCGTTCTCACAGCTCTGATTGCCCACTGTGCAGGAAGTCTTGCAGGCGGACTGGCAGGAGGTCTGGCACTCGCCGCATCCTCCCTTTTTCATGGTATCCTTTAATGTATTGGCGTTCAATGTCTTAACGTGCTTCAAATGAAACACCTCCTTTTCTCCAAAATATAAGGGGATTATAACACAGGTTACAGCCTCTTGCAATGAAAAGTTCGCGCATTTGCCTCTGAGAAGTTGTCATATTTACCGCATTTCCCGGAATATATTGCACCATAGATCGATTGGGCAGCGGTTTGGCGTTCCGGCCCGCTGCTATTGAAAGGAGAATTCTTTATGGAAACTGGCGTTATCCGGCCTTTGCTCCGCTCCCTGCTCATCTCCTATCTTCTCTCCGGCGTGCTTTTAGCCTCCCTTGCCTTCGCCCTATATAAGCTGCGCTTAAGCGAGGGCACCGTGAATCTGATGGTCTTTGCCGTCTATCTGGCCGCCTGCCTGACCGGCGGTTTTCTGGCTGGCCGCAGGATCCGCCAGCGCCGCTTTTTCTGGGGCCTTCTGTCCGGGCTCCTCTATTTTCTGGTGCTCTTTGCCGTGTCCTGGGCCATGAACCTGGGAAGCCCCATCGACATGGAGCGCTCCGTGACCGTTATGGGCGTCTGCGCCCTGGGCGGCACCCTGGGAGGAATGTTCAGCTAAAGCTTCTTTTGCGTCCGGTGCTCCCTTACGCTTCTCGCCGCCTCGCAGATGACAAAAAGAAGGCTTCCAAAGAATACAAACATATCCCCCAAATTGAAAATCACCTTCTCCAGCCCCTTTACCCGGATGCTGAAGTAGTCCACCACATAGCCCCTCTTAAATCTGTCGTAAAGATTGCTTGCCGCCCCTGCCAGCACAATGGAAAGCCCCAGCTTTTGGCCTGCGGATCCCTTCCGCAGCAAAAGCATGCCCAGGGCGCCGAACACTGCGGAGGCGGTCAGGGCCGGAAGTCCCT
The DNA here is from genome assembly GCA_944384065.1 of uncultured Enterocloster sp. Taxonomy (GTDB): domain Bacteria; phylum Bacillota; class Clostridia; order Lachnospirales; family Lachnospiraceae; genus Enterocloster. Next base: position 24,403 of record CALWRY010000014.1, read on the forward strand.
TCACCACCCGGGGATCCTCCTGCATCACCCCAAAGGGAAAACCGTAATTATGGCTTCTGTGGAGCCGTACCCGGCCCTTTGCCAGAGGAAGATCCCTGGGAAAGAACCCGTCCTCCTGACGCTCAATCTCTTTCTTAATCCCCAAATCCAGGGCGGCCAGGCCGCCGACAATCCACTCATACATATCCAGCGCCTCCTTCTGCATATATTAAATCAATAAACCAACTGCCGAGGTGTCAAAATGGCTTCCTGTCCCATAAATCCGGCTTCCGAAACCATTGCTGACTTCATATACCGCTATGGGAGCTACAAGCCATTTCCCATTGAACCAAAGGATATCCTGTGTACGGATTTCGCAGCCCTGGACTACACCGTCATCTACACTCCTCTGGAAACAGCCGCTCCCCTTTCATTAAGCAAATACTCCTACTACAGTATACCCGATATTTTTACACTTCTGGACACCGGCGCCCTGGAAGCTTCCGGTATTCTGGCAGTATTCAACACGCCGCCGCTGGCCAACCGGGGCCGGGGCGTTCTCATTGGCCTCATTGACACGGGCATTGATTATACCAATCCCCTTTTTCTCTATCCGGACGGGACCACCCGCATTGCCTCCATCTGGGATCAGACAATCCCTGCGGACACCGCCTGCCTTCCCCCCGGCGTGCCCGATTACAGCGCGGGAAGCGGGGCTGGCTATGGAACGGAATTTTCCAGGGAGCAGATCAACGAAGCCCTGGCCTCCGGCTACCCTCTTTCCCTTGTTCCCACCAGGGACACAGACGGCCACGGCACCTTCTTAGCCGCTGCCGCTGCCGGGAATTTTCAGCCGGAGGACGATTTTTCCGGGGCGGCGCCGGAGGCCGAGCTGGTAGTGGTCAAGCTGAAACCCGCCAAGCAGTATCTCAGGGAATTTTACCAAATTCCCCGGGACGCGGCCGCCTATCAGGAAAATGACATCATGATGGCGGTCAAATATATGCGTGTCACCTCTTATCTCCTGGGAAAGCCCCTTGTGATCCTCCTTGGGCTGGGCACTAATCTGGGAAGCCATGAGGCCTCCTCCCCTCTCTGCCAGGTCCTGCAGGACATCAGCCGCACCCTTGGGATGGCCACAGTCATCGCAGCCGGGAACGAAACCGGCCTGGGCCACCATTTTCTCGGGAACCTGGGACCTGATCAGGAATGGGAGGACGTGGAGATCCGGGTGGGATCCCGTGAGGCGGAAAACGGCTTTGTCCTGGAGCTCTGGTCAGACGCTGCCGACACATTTTCCGTGGGCTTCCTCTCCCCCAGCGGCGAACAGATCCCCCGCCTTCCCATACGGACAGACAACGAGACCGTCCTCTCCTTCCTCCTGGAAAATACAAGCATCTCCGTAAGCTTCGTCCCTGTAGAGACAGGATCCGGCCGGCAGCTCATCTTCATCCGTTTTGAAAATCCCGCCGCCGGTGTCTGGAAGCTGCGGGTCTATCCCTCCCGGTATTTTCAGGGGACCTACAATATATGGCTGCCCGCCCAGGGGCTGATCTCTGCGGAAACCGTATTTCTCCGGCCCAATCCCTACATCACCATCACGGAGCCGGGCAACACCCCAGGCCCCATCACCGTGGCCGCCTATGATCCGGCGGGCGGCGGGATCAGCATCCGCTCCAGCCGGGGCTTCACCGCCTCGGGAATTGTCAAGCCGGATATCGCCGCTCCCGGATCCGATATTCTCGGCCCCTCCTCTGTAAGGCAGCCTGAGGGCGGCATCTCCTTCACCCGGCGAAACGGCACCTCCGCGGCCGCCGCTCTGACAGCCGGGGCGGCAGCCAGCCTGCTCAGCTGGGGAATTGCGGAGGGAAATGACCGGGCCATGAGCGAAGCCGCAGTGAAAGCCCATCTGATACGCGGCGCGGACAGGAACCCCGCCCTCACCTACCCCAACGCGGAGTGGGGATACGGCGCCCTCAATCTGTACCAGGCCTTCCTTCAGCTGCGCGAATAAATCCAGCGCAGAGTTTCGCTGTCCGCATCGTAATCCTTCAGACAGCAGGTATCTTTATTCCCGCATCCGGATCAGGGGGCCGCCGTGCTTCTCCAGATAAGGCCGGGTAACCACCACGGATCCGATGTTGGGATCCTTGGGAATCTCATACATGATGTCCAGCATAAACTCCTCCAGAATGGCCCGCAGGGCCCTGGCGCCGGTCCCCCGCTTCAGAGCTTCCCCCGCAATCCACGAGAGGGCCTCATCCTCGAACACCAGCTTCACCTCATCCATGGCCAGCAGCTTCTCATACTGCTTGATAATGGCGTTTTTAGGCTCCTTCAGCACCCGGACCAGCATCTCCTTTGTCAGCCCCTGGAGCGTCACTGTGACGGGCAGACGGCCCAAAAACTCCGGAATCATGCCAAAGGCCCGCAGATCCTCATTGGTCACATGGCTCAGGATGTCCGGATCCTCGTCAAAACTGTCCTTTAAAACCGCTCCAAAGCCCATAGAGGACTTTTTGCGCAGCCGCTCCTTGATAATATCCTCCAGATCCGGGAAGGCGCCGCCGCAGATAAACAAAATATTATCTGTGTTTACCGTGGCCATGGGCGTCATAGCATTTTTCTGGTTTGAGCCCACGGGAACCTCCACCGTGCTTCCCTCCAGGAGCTTTAAGAGCTCCTGCTGGACAGACTCACCGCTCACATCCCGGGTGTTGGTCTGCTTCTTCTTGGCTATTTTGTCAATCTCATCGATAAAGATAATCCCCTTCTGGGCCCTCTCCACATCGTTGTCCGCAGCCGCCAGCAGCTTTGACACCACGCTCTCAATATCGTCGCCGATGTACCCGGCCTCCGTCAGGGAGGTGGCGTCCGCAATGGCCAGTGGCACGTCCAGAAGCCGCGCCAGCGTCTTCACCAGATAGGTCTTGCCGCTTCCCGTGGGGCCTATCATAAGAATGTTGGACTTCTCAATGACAACCCCATCCTCCTCCTGCTCCAGGAAAGCCCGCTTATAGTGGTTGTACACCGCCACTGCCACTGCCTTTTTTGCCTTTTCCTGGCCGATCACATACTCATCCAGCTGTCCCTTGATCCGATGGGGAGCCGGGATATCCTTAAGCGTAAGGGCAGGCTGGGGCTGGGACTTCTTTCGTATCTTCTGCCTCTGTGGGATCTCCATGGCCGGCGGCGCCATATTCATCATGTCGCCGATATTCATGTTCATATAGGGCATCCCCGAGAGCTTGGAGAGGTCCATGCCGCTCTTTGTCACGGAGTCAAAGGCCTTCTGCATACAGCTGTGGCACAGATTCATGCCGCCGGGCATGGATATCATGGGCCCCGCCTTGCTCTCCGGCCTCCGGCACATGTAGCACACCTTCTCAAAGCCGTCGTCCCGTTTATTTTCTTCCTTCTTCCCTTCACAGTCCCCGCTCTTTTCGGGCTCCTTCGTATAATCCTTTTCGTCCAAAGCAATTACTCCTGTATTTTCTAAAGCGCGCTACTCTCCGCTCTCCGGCATGTCCCTCAGGGTGATCTCCACCGTGTGCTCTTTATAAGCGCCCTCCTCCTGGGTCTGAACCGTGAGCTTTACCGTCTCCCCCTGCTCATAATAGCTTAACAGGGCCTGCAGCTCTTCCATGGTCCGGACCGTCTGTCCGTCCACCTTTGTGATAATGTCCTTCTCCCTCAGCCCGGAGCCATACGCCGCCCCGTTTTCCAGGATCCGGTACACAAACACGCCCTCCGGCATGCCGAACATGGCGGCGGACTGGGCGTCCACGCTGGTTCCCTGAATCCCCAGATAGCCTCTGTTCTCTTCCTCCACCTCTCTCCTGGTCTTCCAGGTCATCAGCTGATCCAGTACCGCTTCCGCCTGGGAAATGGGGATGGCGTATCCCATACCCTCCACCTCAGGGGAAGAATATTTGGCCGCGTTGATGCCGATTACCTGGCCCTGCATATTCAAGAGGGCGCCGCCGCTGTTGCCCGGGTTGATAGCCGCGTCCGTCTGAATCAGGGTGCGGGTCTCGTTCTCCGACACGCGCACCTCCCGGTTTAAGGCGCTCACATAGCCCACGGTAACGGACTGGCCATAGCCCAGGGCGTTTCCAATGGCCACCACTCCCTGGCCCACCTTCAGGGCATCCGAATCCCCCAGCTCCGCTATAGAGATGCGGCTCTTTGTGTCCTCCGGAATATCCGATAAGGGCACTGCAATCACCGCCAAATCCAGGGCCGCATCCGTCCCCTTCACAGCTGCTTCCACGCCCTCCTCGTCGATAAAGGTGACCATCAGGGAGGTGGTATTTTCCACCACGTGATTGTTGGTCACAATCAGGAGCTCCGTGTCATTTTGGCCGATGATGATCCCGGATCCGCTCCCCGGCACCTCATAGGTCTGTCCGCCTCCAAAAAACCATCCGAAGCCAAAGCTCCTTGTCTGATAGCGGGTCATGCTCGTGATGGCCACCACAGAGGGCATGGCCTTTTCCACAATCTCTGTCACGTCCGTCTCCGCGCTTGTCCTGGGCGCAGGCGGCGCGGCGGGCGGCGGTGATGCCGGCGGCGTCTCCACCGGTGGCAGGCTCTCGGTCTGTGCCTGCACCCCATAGGGATCCCCCAGAAAATGGACGGCCGCCATATTGACCCCAGCCATCACAGAGCCGGCCACCACTCCAAAAAGCAGGGCCCCAGCCGCCAGGCGGCCTGCTTTTTTCGCAAATGACTCCTGCTTACGCACTTCCCTGTCCTCGTACATCCGCGCACCTCCTTTACAGGCCCGGACCGATAATCACCGCTCCAGGGCCGCCGTTCTCCGTCTCGCTCTCAATCGCCCCCGGCGACGGCGCCAGGATGCCTCCCGCGCTCTCGGAGGAGGGCCCGTTCGAGCCTCCCGGTCCGTCAGAATTCTGGGAATTCTCAGAATTGCCGGAATTCTGTGAGCCTCCGGGGCTGCTGGGCCTTAAGGTGCCGCTGGGTCCCTGTGAGCCTCCAGGGCCATAGGAGCCGCTCTCCGATTCCGATTCCGACGAGCTGCCGCTCTGGGAAGGCCTTACGCTCTGAGAGGGGCGGCGGCTGCCGCTTTCATCCGAAGGTCCTCTGTCCGCTCCCGGTCCCCCGCTCTCTGTGGGCATGTCGTCCCAGAGGTCGCCCGGACGCCACAGTCCATAGTCAAAGTCCTCCGGCGGGTCGATGATATTTCCATCCTCGTCCGTCTCCAGTTCCAGCCCCCATTCGTACTCGAAATCCAGCAGGCTCTCATCGGTCTCGCCCTCGCTGCTCTCGGACTCCCCGGTGGACTCCACATCCTCCTCATCATCCGAAGCCGCCGTGGTAGCCGGCGGAATATAGCCGCCGTCCGTCCCCACGCTCTCAATAGGCTTGGCTTCCTTATACATATCAGAATCCGCAGAGATCTTGGCGCTGATCTTCTTCACCATATCGCTGGGCTCATAGTTGGGGTCGTCAAAGAGGAAGCTGTGCAGATCCCGCACATTGCTCTCCAGGGTCTGGGGGATCACGCAGTCCCCCTTGCTGCCCATGTTGGCGTCCCCTCTGGCCGCTGGAAATCCCATGGTATCCCCGATGGTGTAGTTCGTCACATTCTTCGCCAGAGGGATCAGGTCGTCAAACCGCACGCTGGTGGAGATCTGCGGGAACACCACCTCCATCACGTTGTTGACCACGGAGAAATTGGATTTTTTCAGCTTGTCAAAGCAGAGCTGGATGATCAGCCGCTGTCTCTCGGTTCTGGCAAAATCCGTGTCCATCTTCCGGAGTCTGGCGTAGGCCACGGCCTGGACCCCGTCCAGGTGGTTCATGCCCGCCTGCTTTAAGTGGACGGAGGCTACCCCTGTGGCCTCCACCGTCTCAGTGATATAGGCATTAATATAGTAGAACTCCGCCTTGCTCAGCTCCACGTCCACGCCGCCAAGGATATTGATGGCGTCAGCCACCGCCTTCCAGTTGAAGGTGGCGTAGTCGTCGATCTCCAGATCCAGGTTCCTGTTCAAGGCCTCCACCGCCTGTCTGGGGCCGCCCCGGAAATAGGCCTGGTTGATCTTGTTGTAGCTTCCCTCATCGTCAACACTCAGATACGTGTCCCGGAACACGCTGACTAGCTTGATCTCCCCGGTCTCCTGGTTCAGGTTGCAGATAATGATAACGTCCGCCATGTTACCCTTGCCCACGGAATTGTTCCGGCTGTCCACGCCAAAAAGGGCCACCGTCCAGTAGCCTTTCATCATCTCTTCCTTTGCCACGGAAATATTGGAGTTGGTCATTTCCTCCGCATTCCAGGAATCGTCTATGTTCAGCAGGGAGGCCTTCTGTTTGACATAGCGCACGCCCAGGAAAAGGCAGATCAGGCAGCACTCCGCCACAATCAAAGCGATAATGCGGCGGCGAAGGCGCCGTATCTTTTCCTTTGCCGGATCCTGCGGCTCCTTTCCCGCGCGCCCCATTCTTCCCCGGTGCATGGCGCTGTCCCTGTAGCCGCCTCCCCTTGATTCCGAAGCCCTTTCATAGGCCGGCACAAAGCGGCGGCTTTTTGCCTCCCCCTGTCCCGACGCTTCCCGGGCGGCGCCGGTCTGGAGGGAGACTGCCCCCTGAAACCGTCCCGTCCGGCTTACGGAGTCTGTCCGGGATACCGGGGACGCACCGGCGCCCCGGCGCCTGCTGCGTCCCCGAATCCGTTCTTCTTCCTGTCCAAATTCATTTTCAAAATTACCGTTCATGCATTCCTATCCTCTTAATATGCATTTTTATTGATAAAGCCTTTAAAAACTGTCAAAAACATGATTTTAAAATCAAAGCCAAGGCTCCAATTTTCAATATAATAGAGATCGTGCTCGATCCGCTTGGTGATGGAGGTATCCCCCCGGTAGCCGTTTACCTGAGCCCAGCCCGTAAGCCCCGGCCGGACCTGGTGCTTGATCATATATCTTGGAATTTCTTCCTTAAACTTTTCCACAAAAAGCGGGCGCTCCGGCCTGGGACCCACCAGGCTCATATTTCCGATAAGTACATTAAAAAACTGAGGGGTCTCGTCAATGCTTGTCTTTCTTATAAAGCGGCCCACGGAGGTAACCCTGGGATCGTGGGGGGTGGTCCACTGGCTCTTCTCCCGGCTCGGATCCTGCACCTCCATGGAGCGGAATTTGTACATTTTAAACGGCCGGTTGTGAAGTCCGATGCGCTCCTGGCTGAATATCACCGGCCCCGGCGACGTGAGCTTAATCAGGGCGGCCGTAATCAGCATCACCGGTGAAAAGATAACGAGACCAAACAGAGCGCCCACAATATCCACGCACCGCTTCATCGTCGCATTGAACACTCCCGTAAGGGGCACGCGGCGGATGTGGATCACGGGAAGGCCCTGCAGGTCCTCCATATAAGGGATCGTTGGGATTATGTGGTTATAGTCCGGAATAAACTTGGTGTGGACGCCGGATTTCTCGCAGGCGGCCACAATCTGTTCCAGATTCGCGTATTCCGTGATGCTTAAGGTGATGGCGATCTCGTCCAGGGTATTGGCCGCCAGAAAAGTTTCCAGATGGTTGATAGGCCCCAGAACCCGGACGTTCCGATAAGAAAAGCCTTCCGGCTTATGGTCATCCAAAATCCCCTGGATGTGGTAGCCCCACTCAGGATTCACGGCCACCCGATCAATAAACCCCTCTGCCGCCCGGCTCCAGCCGATTAAAAGGATGTGCTTCTGGTTGTAGCCGTTGGTCCGCAGAGAATGGAGGAACAGCCGGATAGCCATCCGCTCCGCCTCCAGAAGCAGGGTATTCGCCCCGGAAAACGCAAGGAGCATCCGGGTAGAGAAATACTCGTTGTGGGCCATAAAGCTTCTGGCTCCAAAAAGCACAAATGTAAACAGCATGAGGCCAATCACATTAGCCTTGCAGATATTGGCAAATTCAGACCGCCGCCCCTGTATCCTCTTGGGCGTATACAGGTGGAAGCTGGCATATAAAATCAGGTAGGCCGGCACCACAAACAGGAGGGCCGCAAAATAAATCCGCGGCGGCAGGGTGCCGCCGGGCGTATCCATCACCCGTCCGCTGATAACCACAAACCACGCCAGCGCGTAGGCCAGTATGGTGATCAGGGCGTCTAGGAGGACGTGAACCCGGTTCAACCTTTTCTGGTTGTCTTTTATCATCGCGTATCACCTTGGTTTCTAACTAGAGGGTATTATACATGATAAATCCTCATTATTCTATAAAATTTCTCTTAATTTCAGCGGCAGTTCCCGCTGATCCCCCTCAGATGGCGCTTCGCAAATTCCCAAACATAGAGGAAGGTGCCCCAGATAAGCTCCCCCTGAATCTGCACATAGTGGAAAAAATTCTTCCACCGGAAGGGAACCCGCCTGCACTTTCCGGCTGTAGAAAACCCTTCCTTCACTCCCTGCACATAATCCTTCTCAAAGCCCAGCTTTTTAAAGAATCCGTACTTGACCGCGATTCCCACCCCGATGGGCAGCGCATTCAAGGCCAGCTGGGCCAGCGGCATATTCTTGTAGTTCAGATACACATTGTTCCTGGCGGCAAGCCGCACCTTAAAGGAATTGTACTTGGATCCGCTGGTGCCGCTGCCCACGTGGTACACAATGGCCGTAGGGCAGTACACATTGTCATAGCCCGCGATCCTGGCCCGGTAGCCCACGTCGATGTCCTCCAGGTAGGCAAAATGCATCTCGTCAAAATAGCCTATCTTTTCAAAGACCTCCCTGCGGTAGATGCCCGCTCCCGCGCAGGCCGCGAACACCCGGCAGGGCTTCTGGTAGCCGGACGAGGGCTGGCCCACCCCTCTCTGGTAGGCCCAGCCCAGAAGGCTGTACATATCCCCGGCGTCGTCCATCCGCTCCCTGTCATAGAGCTGTATCATCTTGCTGCTTGCGGAAAAGATTCTGGGGGACCGCTCCATGATCCGAAGAAGCTCCCGGATATAGCAGGGGTCTGCCTCCGTGTCATTGTTTAAGAGGATCACATAGGGGGTATCCGCAGCCTGTATTCCCCGGTTCACCGCCCCGGAAAAACCTGTGTTGGTCTCCAGAAAGAGGGTGGGAATCCCCTGCTCCTTAAGCCACTCCACGCTCCCGTCCGTGGAGCCGTTGTCCACCACCAGCACCTTAAAATCCTGGCAGACCTGCTGCTCCAGAGCCTTGAAGCAGGGCTCCATAAAGGAGAGGCCATTGTAATTGGGGATGATCACGGTCACTTTCTTTTTTCCGCCGTCCTGTCTCCCGCCGCTCATGCGTCCTCCCCCTTCCCCTCAGGAGCGTATTTGTCATACACGCTTAGGTCGTAGGGCTCCCCGATCTTTTCCTTTAAGAGATCCCGCAGGGCAAAGTTGGACTTTCGCAGGGTCAGGTTCGGGTTATAGTAGGGATCCCCCTTCTTTATAATGTCCGGCCACTTCTTAATGAAAATGGCGACCTCCCGGTTGAACCGCTCCACCTTCTGGGGCGTGTCCTCCAGTCCCCGGGACTTGGACTCATAGTGGTACAGGCAGGCGTAGGGCGCATATACTACCAGTTTCCCCAGCGCCCGCACTTTCATGCAGTAGTCAATGTCATTAAAGGCCACGGCCAGCTCTGTGCTCAATCCCCCTGCCTCACGGAACACGGAGGCCTTAGTCATCAGGCAGGCCGCTGTCACCGCGCTGTAGTCCTGGGCGCACATGGCCCGGTGGAAATAGCTGTTCTCCGCCTTGTGCAGGCCGATGAAGGTGTGGCCCGCGATGCCGCCGAAGCCCACCACCACCCCGGCGTGCTGGATGGTGTCGTCCCCGTAGAGGAGCCGGGCGCCCACAATGCCCACATCCTCCCGCTGGCAGAAGCCCAGCATCTCCCGGATGCTGTCCGGCTCGATGAGCTCCGTGTCGTTATTTAAAAGGAGGAAATACTCGCCCTTGGCAAAGGAAGCGCCGAAATTATTGATGGCAGAGTAATTGAACCCCTCCTTCCAGGTCACCACCCGGAAGTTTGGGTGCTCCCTCTGCATTTTCTCATAATAGGCAAAGGTGGCCGGATCCGTGCTGTTGTTCTCCACAATCACAAATTCCAGGTTCTGGTAGGTGGATCGCTCCGTCAGGGAGCGGACGCAGGTATCCAGATCCCCGCTGTGGTCCTTGTTGGGGATAATCACGGAGATAAGCGGCTCCCCCTGGATGGCAAAGCGGGTGCGGTAGATGCCGTAGTCCACCCCCTTCTCCACCCCCTCGGCCTCTATCCCCATCCGCTTGTAGTGGGCCATGATGGCCCGGGATCCGGCCTCAAAGGCGTACATCTTGCTCTCCGGGTTGCTGGAGGTGGAGTTCTGATGGCAGCGCCAGTGATAGAGCACCTTGGGGATATGGTAAATCTCCTTCGCCGCCTCGGTGCAGCGGAAAATGAAATCATAGTCCTGGGCCCCGTCAAATTCCTGGCGGAAGCCCCCCACCTTTTCTAAAAGGTTCCTCTCCACCACAAAAAGATGGCAGATGTAGTTCACGCTGGTGAGCAGATCCGGATTAAAATCCGGCTTAAAATGGGGGTCAAACAGGGCCTTCCCGTCCATATCCAGCTTGTCCTCGTCGGAGTAGATCACCTGGCAGTCCGGGTGCTCGTTTACCGCCTTCGCAACCTCATAGAAGGCGTGGGGCGGAAGGGTGTCGTCGTGGTCCGCCAGAATCACAAAATCGCCTGCCGCCATCTGCAGGGCCGCGTTGGTATTTCCCGCAATCCCCAAGTTCTCCCCCAGAACCTGATAGCGGATGCGGGGATCCCGCTCGGCATACCGCTTCAGCACCCGCTCTAAGCTCTGGCCTGCCGGGCTTCCGTCCGCCAGGCAGACCTCCCAGTTGTCGTAGGTCTGGGCCAGAATGGAATCCAGCATCTCCTTCAGATAGCGCTCCGGAGTCTTGTAGGCGGGAATCACCACGGAGAGCAGGGGCCGGAAATCGAACTTTGCCTCACGCTGGGCGGCCAGCTCCTCCTCGGTGGGCTTTGTCAGGTCGTACCACTCGCCGTAGTCGTAATCATTGTCTATGCCGGCCAGC
>CALWRY010000015.1 GCA_944384065.1 uncultured Enterocloster sp.
ATCTTCCAATTTGCACGCACAATCAAATCCATCACCGCACTGTACAGAGGATTTCCATCTTTCCCCTTATACGCCCGGGCCAATGCCTCCACATCCTCCCGCATCTGCAGATTCGTAACCATTTAGACGGCGAGCATCTTCTTGCCCGGCTTTTGCCGGGCAAGAAGCATCGGATGTCCATCCGATGTGCAGGAAGGGGCAAAACCTTGCTTGCAAGCAAGCTTGACGCCTGATTTTGCCCCTTCCTGCCCGCCGTCTAAACTGTTACGTAGGTTTTGGCGCAGACGGCTCAGCCATACATTCTCCCCTTTATCCAGCTCCCTCTGCACCACAACCTGCATCGGAAACAATAGTCCCTCCACATAATAGATGCCCGGATACGCCTGCTCTATCCGTATCCTGTGCTGTCTTTCCAAATATGCCAACAGCCTTCTCGGATAGCGGTCTCCAATCAGGGTAATTGTGATTTCCTCCGGCGGAATTTCCTGCTCCCGCTGGGTATTCGACTGGAGCAGCCCGGCATAACTCACCACCTTGAAAAAGCTGTTGACAGTGTGGCTCTTTTCCGGACTTTTGTACTCCAGGATATTATAGCGTTTAAAAATACGGCCAATCTGCTTTTGAATCTCCGCGTCCTTCTCCTTCTTGATTATCAGGGTGTCAATGCGCAGAGGCCCGCTTGTCAAATTATACTCCTTCAAAAACTCCAGCTTATCCATCTCCTCAGACAGCTCAATCTGCATAGCGGCCTGAAACGCCGGATGCCACTGCAGGATTTGACTCATCTGCATCCCTCCTTTATTATACGAAATTCCGTTTTCTTTTTCAATGCAGTCTGAAAATCCGATTATCCGGCCCGAACCGGCCCCATGACAGGCAAAGCGCCCTTTAAAACAGAATAACAGATATGTTTCAGATACAATTGATAGATATCAGTCTAACACAGCAGCCAAATAGCTGCAAGCATCTTTTTTCCAAGACCTGCACAATTTTCTAACCCCATGTACCCATGTACAGTACCGCCCCCATCCCCATATACCTCAGCATTCAAAAACGAAAAACCCCACGGAACCTCCGGGCTCAGGCGCCCGGCTCCCGTGGGATTCTTCCTCAGCTATATTTCTAAGAGGGTAAGCTGGCCAAATTACATCGCCGCAATCTCATCTTCGCTCATTCCCAGAATGCCGGCAAGCACCTCCTTCGTGTGCTCTCCCAGCTGGTCGGCGAAGTCCGAGAGCGGATAATCAAACTCGCTGAACCGGAAGGGGCAGCCCATCACCTTAAAGTCCCCGGCCTTCTTGTCATGCACATCAATGATAATCCGGTCATGGATGGTCTGGGGATCTGCGGCCAGCTGCGCCATGTCGTTTACCGTGCCTTCCGGCGAGTTGGAGCGGTGGCAGATCTCGCTGATCTCAGCCACTGTCAGCTTGGAGGTATGGGCGTTAAGCGCCTCCGCCACCTCCTCCCTGTGGGCAATCCGGCTGTCCTCCGTGGCATAGCGCGGATCCTTTGTAAAGTCATGGAGGCCGATGGCCTCGCAGAAGTCCTCAAATTTGTGCTCCTTCGCGTTCCGGTTGCCCGGGTTGCAGACAATATAGCCGTCCTTGGCGGGCATGGGGTAAAAGGCGGCGGACATCCGGTGGGCGTTTCCTGTGGGGAAGCTCTTCTCCCCGGAGCACAGATAACGGGCATATTGGTCATTCATAGCGATCAGCATGGCGCTCAGCTTCGACACATCCATCCTCAGGCCTTCGCCGTACTTCTTCCTGTAAATCACCCCTGACGCAATGGCGATTGCGCCGTACAGTCCCGCCATGAGATCCGCGATAGGCGGACCGATCTTGGTAAAGGCGCCCTGATAGTCCACAGAGGTCACGCTCATATAGCCGCTCATGGCCTGGATAATAGCGTCGTTGGCCTCATAGTCCTTGAAAGTCCCCTTCTTGCCAAAGTTCGTGATGGAGAGATAGAGGATATCGGCCCGCGCCTTCTTTACATCCTCATATCCAATCCCCAGCTCCTCTGCTTTCCCCGGCCCGAAGTCCTCCACAACCACGTCGGACTTTTCCGCAAGGCGGAGAAAGATATCCCGGTGGGCCGGCTTTTTAAGATCAAGAACTACGCTCTTTTTGCCCCGGTTCGTATGGATGTAGGCCAGGCTGGTCCCCTCATATTGGGGGCCCTTCCTCCGGCTCTCATCTCCCTGGGGCGGCTCAATTTTTATCACCTCAGCCCCCAGATCCCCCAAAAGCTGGGTGCAGAAGGGGCCGCAGACTCCCTGCGTTGCATCCAATATTCTGATTTTACTTAACGGTCTGATTCCCATATTCTCTTTCCTTTCTATACCTCTACAGCGCCCTCGTAGCTGTAGAGCTCTTTGATTTCCTCCTGGCTCATCCCCAGAACCTCCCGCAGAATATCCGCCGAATCCTCGCCGGACTGAGCGCCCCTGCGGTTTTTCGGGATCTCAAATTTGTCAAACTGCATGGGCTGCCCCAATGTCTTGCAGTCGCCGAATTTCCTGTCGTGAACGGTCTGAAGCATGTCCTGCTCCTCCAAATAGAGGCTGCGCAGAAGCCGATCCTGCGTATTTACCTCCCCGGCCGGCACGCCCGCTTCGCGGAACCTCTGCGCTGCCTCCGCCATGGTATATTTTTCCGTAACCGGGAAAATCAGCTTTTCCAGATCCTCCGCGTGGTCGCGGCGGCTGGGGCCGTCCTTAAACCGCTCGTCCCCTAAATATTCCTCCAGGCCCAGAAGCCTCATAAACGCTGCAAAGTGCGCATCCGACGCCGCGTCCACCATCACCAGCCCGTCGCTTGCCGGAACGGTCTGGGCAAATCCCACCTCGTAGTCCGCGTTTCCATTGGGCCGGGTAATCTCTCCCGTATTTAAATATTTCGCCAACTCATACTCCACCAGGGTCATGCAGGCGCTCTGCATGGAGGTGTCAACCATCACGCCCTCCCCGGTCTCCATTTTATAGATGATACCTGCCAGAATAGCCAGGGCGGAGGCCATGGAAGAGTAAATATCCGCGATAGAGGATCCCCCCTTCATACAGCTGCTGCCCTTCGCGCCGTTTACGCTCATAAACCCGCTGGTCGCCTGGATAACAATGTCCGCCGCCGCCAGCTTGCTCTTGGGGCCTGTCTGCCCGTACCCGCAGACCGCGCTGTAAACAATCCCCGGATTGACCTTTTTCAGAGATTCATAGTCCAGGCCCAGCCGCTTCATAGAGCCGCACTTAAAGTTTTCCGTGACCACATCGCACTTGGCCGCAAGTTTTAGAAAAGCTTCCTTGTGCCCTGGCTTGCTGTAGTCAAATTCCAGGGACTTCTTGTCCTTGTTCATGCACATAAAATAGGAGGACGTTCCGTTGGCGCTCACGGGAAGCCGCCGGTTCACATCGTGCTGGGGCGCCGGCCGCTCAATCTTAAATACTTCCGCGCCCAAATCCGCAAGAATCTGAACGCCCCAGGGGCCTGCCGTCATCTGTGTGGAATCCAGTATCCGGATCCCGGAAAGAGGTCTTTCATTCATGTTTTCTCATATCCTTTCTTCATTTTATTTTGCAGCGCCGCGTCTGCTAAGGGCTTACGCCCATTATCCCGCAATCCCGATCCCGGCCAGAGCCGCAGCGATCACCATCATAATAATCGCCCACAGCAAAAGCCGCTTAAACAAAACCTCGGAATCCCAGGCCGGATTGGTGCTCATAATTCCCAGGGCAATGGCTCCCATAGAGCTTATGGGGCAGGCCACCGTGCAGTTTGCCCCGAAGGCTAAGGAAGTCACCACCGCGAAGGGGTTCACGCCCGCTGCCGTGGAAATTTCCGGAATCGTCGGCAGCATAGAGGGAAGCACCACGCCGGTAATGGAGGAAACCATGGACAGGAGGCTTCCGATGATGGAATACAGGGGCTTCACCGTATAGCGGTTCATCATGGTCTGAAGCGCGCCTGTGAGGAGATCCATGCCGCCCGCCTGCTGCACAATGCCGATCAGCATGCACATGCCGGAGATCAGCAGGATGGAGGACCAGGGCACCGTGGCGATGACCTTCTTCTCATCCGCGCAGCGCAGAAGCAAAAGGATGGCCGCCACCAGGAACGCGGATAGGCCGATGTCAAAGCCGATGACGATGGACAGAATAATAAAGGCTACCATCCCCAAAAGGGACAGGATCTGCTTGCCGTCCAGCTTCGGCACATCCTCCGACTTTGCCTTGGGCCAGCGCTCCAGCTTCCATCCCCGGAAAGCCACATAGATAATGATAAAGGTGATGGTGCACATGGCGATGGCCCTCGGAAGCATGTACGAGGGGGCAATCGCCTGTCCCCAATAATCCTCCGCATATCCATTGCAGATAATGCCCACCACGGCAACCGGTGAACCGATGGAGGCCGCGCACCCGGCCAGCACGGAGCACAGCATAAAGATCGGGTCAATGTCCTGATCCTTGGCAATGGTGGCGGATATGGTGCAGAGCAGAATCACCACGCCGGAGGATCCCATCCCCGCCACGGTGGCAAACATCATGATGAGAAATACATAGACGGGAATCAGCGCCCGCCTTCCCCCGGCCAGGTTCACCAGCCGTTTAATCACGATATCAAAAGCGCCGTTCACGCTCCCCACGTTTAGCATCAGGCTCACGCTCACAATCATCCAAAAGATATTGAACGGAAATAGTTCGGTGATGGGCGCCCCCCGAAGCTCTGCAGAGGACATGCTTCCCCCCTCCACCAGCACAAAAAATCCCAGCAGGAACCCCACCGCAATCGCCAGAATTCCCAGATTTACCTTTCTCTTAATCCCAACTACAATTGTCAAAACAAACACAATCAGCGAAATCCATCCTATCGCCTGCGCATTCATATGCTGCTTACCCCCTTCTCTCTTTTGCAGCCCTTTAACGGCCTGCAGACGCATTTTCGTAAAAACTCTCTATCTCTTCCTCCGACATTCCCAGAAGCCCCCTTAGAATCTCCCTGGACTGCTCGCCCGGCTGGGGAACCGTTTCTTCCTCTGCTCTCTCCCATCCGTCAAACGCCAGCGGGAGCCCCAAAACCAGGAAATCTCCTTCCTGCCGGTCATGTACCCGCACAGCCATCTTCTGTTCCTCCATATAGCCGGTGCGGAAGATGCGCTCCAATGTATTCACCTCGCCGGCCGGGATCCCCCGGCTGCGGCACAGCCCTGCAAGCTCCTCCATGGTCATGCTCCGGGCGGCGGGGAATATGAGTTCCTCTAACTTCTCCCGGTGGGCAAGCCGGCTCGCGGAGTCTTTAAAATCCGGATCCTGTGCCGCGTCCTCAAGGCCCAGGGCTGCCATAAATCCCGCAAAATGTTCTTCCTCTGCGGCCTCCACCATCACGGCTCCGTCCTTTGTGGGAACCGTCTCAAAAAAGGCCTCCCACCGGTCCCTGTTTCCAGCGCGCCCGCAGGGCTTTCCGCAGTTTATATACTCCGCTGCGGCCCCGTCCGTCAGGGAAATCATGGCGCTCAGCATGGGGACGTCAACAAAGCATCCCTCTCCCGTCCTCTTCCGGTAGATCAGGGCCGCCAGGGTTCCCAGCGCCTCATACAGCGCGCCGCAGATATCCGCCACGGACGATCCGCCCCGTATGGGTTCTTCTCCTTCCCTTCCCGTCATCATCATAAAGCCGCTCATGGCCTGGGCGATGGTGTCCATGCACCGGCGGTCCCGGTAAGGCCCTTCCTGCCCAAAGCCGGATACAGCGCTGTAAATAATATCCGGCCGGACTTTCTGAATCTCCTCATAGGACAGGCCCAGCCGCTTCATCACGCCGGGGCGGAAATTTTCCGCGATCACATCGCATTTTTCCGCCAGTCTGAGAAATGCCCTCCTGTGGCTTTCCCTCCGAAGATCCAGAAACAGATCCTTTTTCCCCCGGTTTAACGTCATAAAGTGGACGCTGGTATTCCCAAAAACAGGATCCGTGATCCGGGACAGATCCCGGTTCCCGTCTCCCCGCTCGATCTTGATAATTTCCGCGCCCAGATCCTTTAAGATCTCCGTTCCCAGGGGTCCGGCCATCAGCCGGGTCAAATCCAGCACCCGGATGCCGGCGAGGGGCTTTACCGGTTCCTTTCGCAGCTGCTCCCCAAGGGGCGAGACCTTACCGGCGGCCGTACCCCCCTTCGGTTCATCCGATGTTCCGGTTCCGCCTTTCTCTCTTTCTTTCTCCTGCCTTTCCATCGCTTCCAGCTCTTTCAGCACCTCGCCGGTGTGCTCTCCCGGCTGCGGCACAAAGGCAGTATCCGCCCATGCAAATTTGTCAAAGGAAAGGGGCGGGCCTATCACCCGGAAGGTCCCTTCCGCCCGGTCCGTCACCTCCATAATCAGGTGATGATAGGCCGTATAGGGATCCTTTAGGATCTGCTCCAGGGTATTGATTGGCCCTGCGGCGCAGCCGATACTGTCCAAAAGCCCGGCAAATTCCCGGGTGGTCAGCTGCCGGGTTTTTTCCTCCACCAGCCGCGCCAGCTCGTCCACATTGGCAAGCCGTGGGTTGACCCCGTTAAACCGCGGGTCCTCCGTCATCCATCCAAGTCCCAGGGCCCGGGCAAATTCCCCGAACTCCCTGTCCTCCGACGCTTTGCAGATAACCGCCCCGTCCTTTGTGCGTAGGGCCTGCAGGATCGCCGCCAGATGGTGCTTGGTCCCCTTGGCCCTGGTGATCCCTCCGGTGTTCAGATACTTTGGGACAGAATCCGGTATGGACGCCAGCATAACCCGCAGCTTTGCCGCGTCCATGCGCAGGCCCCGCCCCGTATTTTCATGGTAGAAAATGGCCGACAGGGCGCCGATAGCGCCGTAAATCCCGGTAAACAGATCCGCTAAGGGCACTCCGGCCTTGGTGAATTCTCCTCCCTCCTCTCCTGTAATGCTCATAAACCCGCTGACTGCCTGAACCACTGCGTCCAACGGGCTGTAATCCTTAAATTTCCCCTCCTGCCCGTATCCGGTGATGGACAGATAGAGCAGATCCGGTTTCTCCTTCCTAAGGATCTCATATCCGATTCCCAGCCGGTCACAGGCTCCAGGGCCCATATCCTCCACCACAAGATCCGCTGTTTTTGCCAGGTTTCTGTATATTTCCCTCTGCTTTGGTTTTTCCAGATCCAGCTCCACGCTTTTCTTTCCCCGGTTAAACTGCATGAAGGCCAAGCTGTTTCTTCCCTGCCGGATCCCCCGGCGGCGCAGGATATCCCCGCCGGGAGGCTCAATTTTTATGATCTCCGCACCCAGATCCCCCAGAATCTGGGTGCAGTAGGGACCGCACATGTTTTGGGTGAGATCCAGTACGCGGATGCCGCTTAAGGGCAGCACCATAGGCTTCTCCCCCTTCCCTTATACCGGCCGGATTTCCTTCCTCTTCTTGGGAATCTGCGTAAATACAAGGTCGCGGTTCTTTGTCTTTAAGATTTCCAGCTGCTCAATAATGCGCTTTCTCGTCTCCCTGGGCGCAATGATATCGTTGCAGATCAGCAGATCCGCCGTGGTATACACATCGCCCATCACCTTGGTAAATTCGGCCACCAGCTCCTTTAATTTGGCTTCCGGATCCGCAGCCGCCGCAAGCTCCCTGCGGAAAATCACCTTCACAGACCCCTCCGGGTTTGTGGCGGAGGCCTTAAAGAAGGGCCAGTGGAAAATAGCGTCCATATTCTGTCCAAAGCCGCCCATAGCCACTGCGGAAGCCCCGTACTGCTTGCGGAGCACCACGCTGATCTTCGGCACGGTGGCGGTTCCCATTGCGTAGCAGGCCTTGGCCCCGTGGCGGACAACGCCCTTGTGCTCCTGGTCAACGCCGGGAAGGAAGCCCGGGCAGTCCGTCAGCCAGATGAGCGGGATGTTGAAGGCGTCGCAGGTGTCCACAAAATGGGCCATCTTATCCGAGGCGTCCACATCCAGGCAGCCCGCCATGTACTTGGGGTTGTTGGCGATGATGCCCACCACCTGGCCCTGGATCCGCGCAAACAGGGTAAACAGATTTCTTGCCCAGAGGGGCTGAATCTCGAAAATACTGTCCTTATCCACAATGAGCTCTATCACATGCATCATGTCATAGGCCTTGTTGTAGTTGTCCGGCAGATAGTCGTCCAGCTCATAAATCAGCCGGTTGGGGTCGTCGTCGCAGGGGACTGCGGGCGGCATCTCGTGGCAGTTCTGGGGCATGTAGCTCAGATATTTCTTGATGATCTCGATGCAGTCCCTGTCATCCTTGGCCAGATACTGGGTATTTCCCGAAATTGCGTTGTTGGTATAGCCGCCGCTCAGCTCCTCCGGATCCACATCCTGGTTGATGGCCGCCTTGATGGGCTCCGGGCCGCAGATATACATGCGGCTTGTCTTATCCACGCTGACAATAAATTCCGTCATGGCCGGTATGTAGGCTCCGCCGCCTGCGCAGTTGCCCATGATGGCCGACACCTGGGGGATATAGCCGGAGTTGACAATGGAGGTCATCATCTGGCTGATGGCCTGGGTCATATTCCCCTCCTGGAAGCGGGCGCCGCCCGTATCCACCAGAGCCACGATAGGAGCCCCCATCCGGGCCGCCTCCATCTGGATGTACGCGACCTTCAGGCTGTTGGTCCTTCCGATGGTGCCTCCCATAACCGTAAAATCATGGCCGTAGCAATAGGTAAGCCTTCCGTTTATTTTTCCGCAGCCCGTAACCATGCCGTCCGCCGGGGTAAAGGCCTTGTCCATTCCCAGATCCTTGCACTTGGACTGGGCAAACAGATACTGCTCCACAAAGGTTCCCTTGTCAAAGAGCAGGTCAATCCGCTCCCGGATGGACAGCTTTCCCTTGGCATGCATCTGCCGCTCGATCCGCTCCGGGCCGCCGCCCTGCATGAATTTTTCCCTGCGCGCCTCCAGCTCCTCAATCTTTGCCATGTTTTCCTTGTTTACCGCTTCTCCCATTCTGGTAATTCCCTCCTTGTTTATAAAAATTATCCGGACCGGCGCCATCCGCCGTCCAGCAATTCTCTTATCTGTAGTATATTTGCTATTTTTTCCAGATTCAAATTTCATAATTTTATTAAACTATAAACTTTGCTTAAGTTATTATGTGGCAATTGATTATGTTATTTACTTTTGTTATAATATTCTCATGTAAAACACATTAAATTTAGTCAATTTTTATAATATTGGGGGGCAAATTTCGTGAATATAAACCATACCAAAATTTTACATTTCCTGACCATCGTCAAGTACATGAGCATGAATAAGGCCGCCAGAGAGCTCTATATTTCCCAGCCCGCCCTAAGTCTCTCCATCTCCCGCCTGGAGGAGGAGCTGGGCATTACCCTCTTTTACCGGGATGGGAATAAACTCATTCTGAGCAGCGAGGCGGAGGCCCTGCTTCCCATCTTTGAGAAGCTGCGCCAGGACTACGACGCGCTGACAAGGGAAGCCATGCGCCTTAAGCAGATCCCCAGCGACGCGGTCAACTTAAGCTTTTCCGGAAGCGCCTCCCTGTTCTCCGCCCTTTACATGTCGGATTTTCTGAATAATTATGAGGGAAATGTGCTGCGGCTCTGCTTCGTGGAGTTTGACCAGGCGGTGAGTATGCTGCTCACAGGCCAGATTGACTTTGCCATCTCCTACCCGCCTATCGATCATCCCCTTATCACCACGACAAATATCCTGACGGAGCCCATCGGCCTGGTCATCCGCCCCGATCATCCGCTGGCCGTCAAGCGCCGCTTAAGCTTTGAGGATTTAAAGGACGTAAAAATCCACGGCCTCACCGAGCACCACACCTTCCGCAGGCTCTGTGACCAGATCTGCGCCTCCCAGAACGTTCGCCTGACCTATGCAACGGAGGACGAATACCCTGACTACTACCGCAGGATCCTGCACAATGACGGCCATGGCGCATTTTTTTCCACCAGGGACAATTTTCATATGAATTTCGAACCGGCCGGAGATTATCTCTACCTGGAAATTGACAATCAGATCATGTGCCGCACCATGGGCATCTCCTATCTGACAGGCGGCAAAAAGCAGTACAAGTATGACGGCTTAATCGAATACCTCATATCCCGCCTGCGGGATCAGAAGCTCTCGCTCTTTCGGTACAGCAAAACAGCCTCCCAGGCCATTCTGGACAACCCGGAAGGCGGATGATTTATATGTCACAAACTTCTCACAATCTGTTCATAAAACCTTTACAAACTGCTAAAACTTTCTTCACGATTTATCTCTATACTAAAAAATGTAAGAGCTGATGCTATTAAACTTTTTTTCATAATACTCGGCCGGTGAATAACTTCACCGGCCTCCTCCTTTTTTATCCGTTATTATCTGATTAATTTTCGTTATATTCCTATATTTTCATTATAACTCTATTAAAATCTCAAATTTGACTGTCAATCCCAACAATTATACAATATACTCACAAGCGTTTGGGCAAAACTATTGCCGGCCCTGCGCCTGTGAAAAACAAATGAAAAGGGGTTACATTATGAGCAGTCTATGGCACAACAAATCCGTCCGTGATGTCTTAAGCGAGCTTACGGTATCCGCCCAGGACGGCCTGTCCGCAGCGGAAGCCCAGAAACGTCTGGAAAAATACGGTCCCAACGAACTCAAAGGAGCGGAAAAAGAAAGCCTCCTCATGCGCTTTCTGGACCAGATGAAGGATCCCATGATCATCGTCCTCCTCATCGCCGCTGTCCTCTCATTTGTCTCCAGCGGCTTCACCGACTGGGTGGATTCCGTCATCATCCTTTTGATCGTCATCGTCAACGCCGTCATCTCCATCTCCCAGGAGGACAACGCCGAGAAGGCCCTGGAAGCCCTCAGGAAGATGTCCGCCCCATTGGCCAAGGTCATCCGGGGCGGCAAGATCACACGAGTGGAGACAAACCTCCTGATTCCCGGCGACATCATCCTCCTGGAGGCCGGGGATCTCGTCCCTGCGGACGCCCGCATCATCGAATGCGCCAACCTTAAGGCCGACGAGTCCGCCATGACCGGCGAATCCGTCCCTGTCTCCAAGAACGCCTCGGACAGCCTCCCGGAGGACACCGCTCTGGGCGACCGCAAAAACATGGTCATCTCCTCCACTGTCGTCACCAATGGCCGTGCCACCTGTGTGGTCACATCCACCGGCATGGACACCGAGGTGGGCCGCATTGCCGGCATGCTCATGAACGAGGAGGACTCTGAGACGCCCCTCCAGAAGAAAATGGCGGAGATCTCCAAGGTACTCTCCGTCATCTGCCTGGGCGTCTGTGCGGTGATGTTCTTCGTAGGCCTATTCTATAAGCGGCCTATTCTTGAAATCTTTATGTCCGCCGTGGCCCTGGCTGTGGCAGCCATCCCCGAGGGCCTGGCCGCCGTGGTGACCATCGTGCTGGCCTTGGGCGTACAGCGCATGGTAAAGCGCAACGCCATTGTAAAGAAGCTCCCCGCCGTAGAAA
The DNA here is from genome assembly GCA_944384065.1 of uncultured Enterocloster sp. Lineage (GTDB taxonomy): Bacteria > Bacillota > Clostridia > Lachnospirales > Lachnospiraceae > Enterocloster. The sequence goes on from CALWRY010000015.1 coordinate 11,473, forward strand.
CTCTTGGCTGCGCCTCTGTCATCTGCTCCGACAAGACAGGAACCCTGACCCAGAACAAGATGACCGTGGTGGATGTCTGGACCCTCCGGGGCAAGGATCGGGCCCTGGCCCTGACCATCGGCGCTCTCTGCAATGACACGGTTTTAAGCTACGAGGCGGACGGACGGCCCAAGACCGCCGGGGATCCCACAGAGACCGCCTTTGTGGACATTGCCTGCAAAGAGGGCCTGGACAAGAACGAGATGGAGAAATCCATGCCCCGGGCAGCGGAGCTCCCCTTTGACTCCGAGCGCAAGATGATGAGCACCATCCATCCCTTGGAAGGCGGCAGATACCGGGTCATGGTAAAAGGCGCTCCCGATGTGCTGCTTCGCCGCTGCTCCATTTCCCCGGCGGATGCCAAGACTGCCCTGGCCCAGAACGAGGATATGGCCGGCCGGGCCCTCCGGGTCCTGGGCGTAGCCTACAAGGACATTCCCTCCATTCCCAGGGAGCTTTCCAGTGAAAATCTGGAGAACGGCTTTACCTTTGTGGGCCTGGTGGGCATGATTGACCCGCCAAGACTTGAAGTAAAGCAGGCTGTAGCCGAATGCTACGGCGCAGGCATCCGTCCGGTCATGATTACCGGCGACCACAAGCTCACCGCTGTAGCCATCGCAAAGGAGCTGGACATCTTCCGGGACGGCGATCTGGCTATCACCGGAGAAGATCTGGACGCCATGAGCCAGGAGGATCTGAACCAGAGGGTGGATCAGTATTCCGTATTTGCCCGCGTCTCCCCGGAGCACAAGATGCGCATTGTAAAAGCCTGGCAGTTTAAGGGCAAGGTGGTGGCCATGACCGGCGACGGCGTAAACGACGCACCGGCCCTGAAGGCTGCGGACATCGGCTGCGCCATGGGCATCACCGGTACTGATGTGGCCAAGGGCGCCGCAGACATGATCCTGACGGACGACAATTTCTCCACTATCGTCCACGCGGTGGAGCAGGGGCGGGGCATTTACTCCAACATAAAAAAATCCATCCAGTATCTGCTCTCCTGCAACCTGGGCGAGATTTTAACCATCTTTATCGCCACGGCCTTCAATTTCCACCAGATGCCCCTAATCCCCATCCAGCTTCTGTGGCTGAACCTGGTGACCGACTCCCTGCCCGCCCTGGCCCTTGGCATGGAGCCGGTGGAGAGCGGGGTTATGAAGGAGAAGCCCAGGGATCCCAGGGTGAGCATCTTTGCCGGCGGTTTCGCAGCCAGCATGATATTCTACGGCGTGTTGGTGGGCGCGGCCACACTCACCGCCTACATGCTGGGCGAATACGTCCTCTCCGACCCGGACACAGCGGACGGCGTGGCCTGCACCATGTCCTTCGCCACCCTGGTGTTCTGCGAGCTGACCCGTGCGTTCGCCGTGCGCAGCGAGCATCACTCCATCTTCAAGATTGGCGTGTTCAGCAATCCCATGATGAACAAGGCCTTTGCCGTAGGGCTCATCCTGCAGCTGGCCGTGCTCTTCATCCCGCCCTTCCAGGAGGTCTTCGGGGTCATGTACTTAAATGGGCCTGAGTGGGCCATCATCATCGGCCTCTCCCTCATCCCCCTCATCGTGAGTGAGATTGTGAAAGGAGTGAGACACGCATGAGTTTTCTCTTAGACGGAATCCTGGCGGTTACCTGGCAGCAGGTTGTGATGTATCTGGTGGGCATCCTGCTCATCTGGCTGGCTGTCAAGAAGGAGTACGAGCCCTCCCTTCTTCTTCCCATGGGCTTTGGGGCCATCCTGCTCTTTATCGGGATTGGGGCCATGATTGACTTCGGGCCTTTGCTCAGCCAGCCTGTGCTGTTCCTCTTCGGGGCGGCTGCCCAGTTCGGCATCTTTGCCGCCATCGTCATCGCCTGCCTTATGGGCTTTGACTTAAAGGACGCGGCTTCCATCGGCATCATCGGGGCGGCGGACGGTCCCACCTCCATCCTGGTGTCCCAGGTACTGAACTCGAACTACATGGGGGCCATCGCTGTGGCCGCCTACTCCTACATGGCCCTGGTACCCATCATCCAGCCCTTTTCCATAAAGCTTGTGACAACCCGCAGGGAGCGCTGCATCCACATGGAGTACAACCCCAAGAGCGTGAATAAGGCCCTGCGGATCTCCTTCCCCATTGCGGTGACCATCATCGTGGGCTTTATCTCGCCCCAGTCCGTGGCCCTGGTAGGCTTCCTGATGTTCGGGAATCTGCTCCGGGAATGCGGAGTATTAAACAGCCTGAGCCAGTCCGCCCAGAATGAGCTGGCCAATATTATCACCCTGCTCCTTGGAATCACCATTTCCTTCAGCATGCGGGCGGAGCAGTTCGTGAACGGAGCCACCGTTATGATAATGGCCCTGGGCCTGGTGGCCTTCGTGTTTGACACCATCGGAGGCGTACTCTTTGCCAAACTTGTGAATGTGTTCCTGGCAATGGCGGGAAAGAAGCCGGTCAATCCCATGATCGGGGGCTGCGGAATCTCCGCCGCCATCGTTGTCATCATGATCACGGTTATGATTCTGGGAAAGATATGCGCGCGATAGTTATTGCGTGACTGTCAGAACAGAAGTGTGAAATGATCCATTAAAAAAGCAGCTGCCAATGGCTTTCTGCCCGGCAGCTGCCTTTCTATTTCCCCAATCAGTTTATCGCCTTCAAATATTCGTCAATCCCCTTGGCAGCCGCCTTCCCGGCCCCCATGGCCAGGATAACCGTAGCCGCCCCGGTCACCGCGTCGCCTCCGGCATAGACGCCCTCCTTGGTGGTCTTTCCATCTGACTCCTCGGCGATGATGCATCTCCACTTGTTGGTCTCAAGGCCTTCCGTGGTAGAGGAGATTAACGGGTTGGGGGAGGTTCCCAGGGACATGATAACCGTGTCCACCTCCATGGTGTAGTCCGAGCCCGGCACCTCCACCGGACGTCTCCGCCCGGAGGCATCCGGCTCGCCAAGCTCCATCTTCCGGATCACCATTCCCGTCACCCAGTCATTCTCATCCACCAGGATTTCCACGGGATTGCGCAGAAGGTCGAAGATAACGCCCTCCTCCTTGGCGTGGTGCACCTCCTCCACACGAGCAGGAAGCTCCGCCTCGCTTCTCCGGTATACGATATGTACCTCCGCACCCAGACGCAGCGCCGTCCGGGCCGCATCCATGGCCACGTTTCCGCCGCCCACAACGGCCACCTTTTTCCCCCGGAAAATAGGCGTATCGTAGTCCTCCCGGAAGGCCTTCATCAGATTGCTTCTCGTCAGGTACTCATTGGCGGAAAATACTCCGTTGGCATTCTCCCCGGGAATCCCCATAAACTTGGGAAGGCCAGCGCCGGAGCCGATAAATACCGCCTCATAGCCCTCCTCGCTCATCAGCTCGTCGATGGTCACGGATTTTCCGATAACCACATCCGTCTCTATCTTCACGCCCAGCTTCTTCACATTCTCTATCTCCGGGCGCACCACCCCCAGCTTGGGCAGACGGAACTCGGGAATTCCGTAGGTCAAAACACCGCCCGGCTCATGGAGTGCCTCAAAGATTGTCACCTCATATCCCATCTTCGCCAGATCCCCAGCGCAGGTAAGGCCTGCAGGACCAGAGCCGATGACTGCCACCTTTCTCCCGTTCGTGCGCTCCGGCTTCTCCGGCTCAATCCCATTTTCCCGGGACCAGTCCGCCACAAACCGCTCCAGCTTTCCGATGGACACGGGCTCTCCCTTGATGCCGCGGATGCACTTGCCCTCGCACTGGCTCTCCTGGGGGCACACTCGGCCGCAGACTGCGGGCAGGGAGCTGGATTTTCCGATAACCGCCGCTGCCTCCTTAAAGTTTCCTTCCTTTACTTCCTTTATAAATCCGGGAATATCAATGGATACCGGGCAGCCCTTCACGCACTGGGCGTTCTTGCAGTTTAGGCAGCGGGACGCCTCCTCCACGGCCTCCCCGGCGTTATATCCCAGGCAGACCTCCTCAAAATTCTTTGCACGCACAGCCGGCTCCTGCTCGCGCACCGGCACCTTCTTCATCACATCCATTACGCTTCACCTCCGCACATTCCGCAGCCGCCGTGGTGGGTCTCCTTCTCCTGCTCCCGCAGATAGGCCCGGCCCTCCTCGGTCTTATACATCTGCTGCCGCTTCATCGCCTGGTCAAAATCCACCAGGTGCCCGTCAAACTCCGGACCGTCCACGCAGGCGAACTTCACCTGCCCGCCCACCGTCACACGGCAGGCGCCGCACATTCCCGTGCCGTCCACCATGATGGGGTTTAAGCTCACAATGGTGGGGATTCCCAGCTCCTTCGTCAGCCTGCACACAAACTTCATCATGATCATGGGGCCGATGGCCACGCACACATCGTACTTCTTCCCCTGGTTCTTTACCAGGTCCTCAATCACATCGGTCACCATTCCCTTGCGGCAGTAGGAGCCGTCGTCTGTGGTCACATAGAGGTTCCCGGCCACAGCCCGCAGCTCGTCCTCCAAAATCAGAAGGCTCTTGGTCTTGGCCCCCTCAATCACATCCGCCTCTATGCCGTGCTCCCGCATCCACTTTACCTGGGGATACACCGGAGCGCTCCCCACGCCGCCGGCCACAAAGAGGTAGCGGCGGCCCTTCACTGCCTCAATATCCTCCTTCACAAACTCCGAGGGCTGTCCCAGGGGGCCCACAAAGTCCTGGAAGGCATCTCCCGCCTTAAGCCCCGCCATGCGCAGGGTAGACGCCCCCACAATCTGAAACACGATGGTCACCAGGCCCTTCTCCCTGTCATAGTCGCAGATGGTTAAGGGAATCCGCTCCCCCGCCTCATCGATTTTTACAATCACAAACTCTCCCGGCTGACAGGCCTTCGCCACCCTGGGCGCCTCCACGTCCATCAGGTAGATTTTGTCTGCCAGACATTCCGCCTTTACAATTCTGTACATCCTTTTCCTCCTGTTCCTCTATTCCACACAGCTTTTGCTGCCGGAATCACGTTTGCTTACTGCGCAAATCCCGCGCACCTCTCATACACCCGGAATTCATAGGCGATCCCGCCGTCCTCCCGCCGCTCTCCTGTGCCGGATAAGCGCCAGTCCGGGTCGCTGTCCAGATCCGGCAGGTAGGTGTCCGCCTTAAAATCATGGAAAATATGGGTCACATAGGCCCTGCTGCAGTAGGGCAGAAGCTCCCTGTAAATCTCCCCGCCGCCGATGACAAACACATCCTCCGGCGGAAACTCCTTCAGAGCCTCCAGGGCCTCCTCCCGGCTGCGGCACACCCGCACCCCCTCCGGCTGATACGCCCCGTTCCGGGTCAGGACAATGTTGGTGCGGTTCTTTAAGGGCTTCCCACCCGGAAAGCTCTCCAGGGTCTTCCGCCCCATGACCACCACCTTTCCCTGGGTGGTCTCCCGAAAATACTTCATATCCCCGGGAAGATGGGCCAAAAGCCCGCCGTCCTTTCCAATTCCCCACGCCTCGTCTGCGGCTGCAATTAAGTTCATGGGCTGTCTCCGCCTTTCTTTTTTCGCTTTTCCTATAATAGCATGTATTTTTTTCAAAATCAAATGGTAACTTTCGAATTTCATCTTCCGTTGCGATTCCGTCCATTTTCAGGTATAATGAATAACAGCGCAGGGCGGCCGGATCCGCCCCGCTCCGCACCCCATAGAATGGGGCGCATCCTATCATGCAAAGGAGAATCTTCCATGAGCTTCGCAGACCAGATTTTCATACAAAACTGCAGAGATATCTTAGAAAACGGCGTCTGGGACACGGATCATCCCGTCCGCCCCGTCTGGGAGGACGGCGCCCCCGCCCACACCATCAAGCGCTTCGGCATTGTGAACCGCTACGACCTGCGAAAGGAATTTCCCGTCATCACCCTGCGGCGGACCGCCTTCAAGTCCGCGGTGGACGAGATTCTCTGGATTTGGCAGAAAAAGTCCAACAATATCCGCGACCTTAACAGCCACATCTGGGATTCCTGGGCGGACGAGAGCGGGAGCATCGGCAAGGCCTACGGCTATCAGCTGGGGGTAAAGCACCACTATAAGGAAGGGGATTTCGACCAGGTGGACCGGATCCTCTACGACTTAAAGCACAATCCCTTAAGCCGCCGGATCATGTCCAACATCTACAACCACCACGACCTGTCCGAGATGCACCTCTATCCCTGCGCCTACAGCATAACCTTCAATGTGTCGGGAAATGTGCTGAACGGCATCTTAAACCAGCGCTCCCAGGACATGCTCACCGCCAACAGCTGGAACGTATGCCAGTACGCAGTGCTCCTGCACATGTTTGCCCAGGTAAGCGGCCTGGTAGCCGGCGAGCTGGTCCACGTGATCGCCGACGCCCACATCTATGACCGGCATATCCCCATGGTGGAGGAGCTCTTAAAGAAGGAGCCCTATCCAGGCCCCACCCTGTATGTGGATCCCTCCGTGACAGACTTTTACCAGTTCACCACGGACAGCTTCCGGCTGGAAAATTACCAGTATCATCCCTTCCCGCACAAAATCCCGGTGGCCGTATAAGCGGCCCCGGGATTTTCCCGTCACTCTGAAATGCTCCCTCTTTCCGACCCGTCTCCCAGAAACTCCGCCGCAAGCAGCGCCATGGCTCTTGTGCAGAGCTTGATATAGGGCTCCTCCACCAGGAAATCCGGCTGGTGCCGCAAAGCCTTACCCCCTGTCCCAATCCACACCATCAGGCTGGGGGCTTTCTCCGAGTAAAACCCAAAATCCTCTGCGTCCAGAGTCAGCTGGCTCCCGGTGCGAAGGAAGTCCCCGGCTGCCATGGCCCCGTCTCCAATCCCCGCAAACAGCTCCGCCTGGCGGCGCGCAAAAAGCCGGGAGGCGAACGCAGCCAATTCCTCATTATTATAGACAGAGGCATAGCCGATCCTATAGCGGACATCCGCCGTGCCGCCCATCATGGCCGCAGTCCCCTTCACCGTCTCCTCCAGGCGGCGGAGCATGGTGGTTCTTGCCTCCAGGGTGGCGTTGCGCATAATGCCCGAGAGCTCCACGGTATCGGCTACCACATTGAGCGCCGCTCCCCCCTTGATGCAGCCAACGCTCAGGGTGGAGGAGGTCAGGGGGCTGACGCTCTTCGCGGTGAGCAGATTCAGATGGGTGATCATGGACGCGGCGATCTGGATGGCGTCCACCCCCATCTCCGGCGTGGAGGAATGCGCCGCCCTGCCGTGAACCGTGATCCAGAACGCATTGGAATAGGCTGTCAGCGGTCCGGATCCCACTGTAAAAACCCCCGGCTCCCCGGGCATCACGTGAATGGCAAAACAGGCGTCCGGCTTCTCATCCAAAAGCCCCTGCTCCACCATCTGCCTTCCCCCGCCACCGCTCTCCTCCCCGGGCTGGAACACCAGCTTCACCCTGCCGTTCCAGGCGTCCTTTGTATTCTGAAGGATTTCCGCCACAGCCAGAAGGTTGGCGGTATGCACGTCATGGCCGCAGGCGTGCATCACTCCCTCTGTCTGGCTGGCAAAGGGCAGCCCCGTGGTCTCCCTGATGGGCAGGGCGTCCATATCCGCCCTGAGAAGCACCAGCTTCCCGGGCTTTTTGCTGTCAATCATTCCCACCACGCCGGGCTCTACGGGACTATTCTCCCAGGGAATGCCCATGCGGGAGAGCTCCCGCTTCACCAGTTCACTGGTCCTCTTTTCGTCAAAGGACAGCTCCGGATGGCTGTGAATCGCCCTGCGAATCTTTAGGGTGTGCTCCTCCAGCTGGTCCGAAAGCGCAACAATCCGCTGTGTCAAGTTCATTGTCCGTTCTCCTCCTCTTTTTGCCGCTGCATGTAACAATTCAGCTCTTCATCCTCTTAACTGTGCGTTCATGCGGTCAGACCGCAATGCTCTCTCCCAGGGCCAGGGAGTAAATAATCCGCTCCTTCACAGGCTTTCCTGTGAGCTGGACTAAAGCCTTCTCATAATAATCCAGCTGCACCCGATAGCGGTCCGCCAGCATAGCGGCCCCCTTCTTGGGATCCCCCTCCGGCACCCGGTCCGTCTTATAATCAATAACCACCAGCCCGTCCTCCTCCTCAAGGTACGCGTCGATAATTCCCTGGATCAGCACCAGCTCCTCTGAATCCCCCCGGCCCAGCTCCCTGGCCGGAATTCCAATCATAAACTGCTGCTCCCGGTAAAGGCAGCCCTTCGCCCGGGCCGCCGCCATGCGTCTCCCCAAGGAGCTGTCCGCAAATTTCCATACTGGTTCCGGATCCACCAGTCCGTAGGCTTCATCATCCAGGAACCCCTGCCGGTGAATGGACTCCAGGGCCGCCCTCGTGTCCCCAAGGCTTTTCACATCCCCCAGGGGCAGATGCTCCAGGGCTGTGTGGAAGGCGGTTCCCCGTCTGGCGCCCTGGTTAGGCTCCTGGGGGATGGCTAAAAGCTCCTTCAGCACCTGCCCCTCCCGGTCCTCCCTGCCGGTTCCCAGGGTATCCTCGCTGCGGCCAAGCTGGCTCTGCTTCTTCAGCTCCGTCACAGAAACCATGGCAAACAGCCGGGTATCGTCCTGATACGGATAGGCGTACTCCACTGCGGCCCGCAGCTGCCGTTCTGTCTCCGGGTCATAGGTTTTCTCTGTATCCATGCCAAGAAGCGCTTCCCTCACCATGCCCCTCTCCGCCTGACGGGATACCTCTCTGCCGATGAGATCCCCCACATTCATCTGTCTGGCTGTGAGGCAGGATTCCGGCACCGTCTTCCGGGCCATGAGCAGCCAGTCCAGGCAGGAGGAAGCGGAGGCCAGCACCGAGCAGGGAATTTGTCCATGGATCCGGGGAACGTCCGACCATTTTTCCCACTTATCCCCCAAAGCCTTATCCGTCCCGGTCATAATCAGCTTTTCCTTCGCCCGGGTCATGGCCACATAGAGAATCCGCAGCTCCTCCCCCAGGGTTTCCAGCTCCATCCGCCGCTTTAGCACCTGCTTCTTCAATGTGGGAATCCGCACCCGCTGCTCCAGATCCACCCAGTCCGATGCCGCCCCCAGATTCGGATCCAGCAGGATCTGGCTGTAGGCGTCCTGCTTGTTGAATCGCTTTCCAAGCCCCGCGAGGATGACAATGGGAAATTCCAGCCCCTTGCTCTTGTGGATGCTCATGATCCGCACGCCCTTTTGGCTCTCCTCCACAGAGGCCTCGCCGAAATCCTGATCGTATTTTTTCAGCTTCTCGATATACCGGACAAAATGGAACAGGCCCTTGTAGCTGGCCGCCTCATAGCCCTTTGCCTTTTCCGCCAGCATGTCCAGGTTCGCCCTCCGGGTCAGTCCCCCGGGCATGGCGGACACGTAATCATAGTAGCCGCTCTCCCGGTAGGCCAGCTGCAAAAGCTCCGGGATGGGAAGATAGCGGGATGCCTCCCGCAGCTGGCAGAGCAGGGCGCCAAAGCGCCCGAGCTTCTCCTGTATCCTTGCGGCTGTTTCTGCTGGAATTCCCCTTTTCTCTGCAAGATCTGGCACTGCAGGGCCAGCGCCGCTCCGGGCCGCGCTGGCCGCAGGGCCGTCCGCCCCTCTGGCTTTGCCGTCCACAGGGTCGTCCGCTCCCCTGCCTTCGCCGTCCCCAGGGCCGTCCCCGCCCTGGGAGCTTCCCGCAGCTTCCGCCTCCTCCCAGAGCTTCCAGGCCGCGTACACCCCCCGGTCCTGGCCCTTCTTCGCCCGCCGCTTGTAGGCGGCCATCATCCAGGCCATCTCCTCGTCCGTCATACCCACAATGGGCGAGCGCAGCACCGCCGCCAGGGGGATATCCTGCATGGGGTTATCCACCACGGAGAGAAGACTCAGCATGGTCTCCGCCTCCACGGTGTCAAAGTAGCCCGAGGTGGTCTGGGCGTAAGCCGGGATCCCCTCATTCATCAGCACATTGACAAAGACCTCGGACCATCCGGCCATGCTCCGCAGAAGGATCACAATATCCCCGTACCGGGCCCGCCGGTAAGCTCCCGCTCCCTCCGGCCCTCCGCTCTTGTCCCAGACAGAGAGCCCCCTCCTGCCGTCCACGAGCTCCCGTATTCTCTGGGCGGCCATCTTGGCCTCCAGCTCCCTGGATGTATAGTCAAGCTCCTCCTCGTCCAATACCCTCAGGGACTGGGCGCCGGTGTCCGCGGTCAGAAGCTCCGCCGGCCCGCCCACGCGCTCCCCCTCAGGAGCCGTCGGGAAGTCCGCCCCGGGATAGAGGGCCGTCTCCTTCGTGTACCGGATTCCCCCCAGACTCTTTGTCATAATCTGGAAAAATATATGGTTGACGCAGGCCAGCACCGTATCCCTGCTGCGGAAATTTTGCTGCAGCTCAATGAGCATATAGGGGTCGGGATCCCGGAAATAGGTGTCATATTTCACCATAAACAGCTCCGGCATTGCCAGCCGGAACCGGTAAATGCTCTGCTTCACATCCCCCACCATGAACACATTGGGATGCCCCAGCCGCTCCCTGGAAACCGCCTCAATCAGGGCCTCCTGCACCAGGTTGCTGTCCTGGTACTCGTCCACCAGAATTTCCGCGAACTGTTCCCGCAGCTCCTCTGCCGCAGGGGAAGGAATGCGCTTCCCGCCCTCTGCCGGCTCCTGCCACAGCGCCTGGAGGGCCAGATGCTCCAGATCATTAAAATCCAGAATATTCCGCTCCTTTTTCGCCTCCCAGGAGGCCTGGTCATACCGCCGCACCACATCGAAAAGGGCAAGAAGAGGCGGACGGGAGGCCGCGAGAATCCGGCAGGCCTCCTCCGGGCTCTGGCTTCCGTAGAGATTCTTAAGCTTTCCCAGCGCCTTCTTGGCCCGATCCCGGCAGCTGCTTACAAACGCCTTCTTTTCCTGATCCACATCCTTGCTCCGTGTGGCTGCCAGCCTGTCAAAGCTTAAGGAGGACAGGGCTTCACAGAGTCCCGCAAAGTCCTCGGACCGGGCCGCCGTGAGCACCCCTCCGATCCTCCGGACATCCGCTTCAATCATAGGCTCATAGGCCGAGGGCCCATCCTCCTCCTGACAGACTAAAAGGGCCTCCTCAAGCTGATCCTTTAATTCCTCCGCCAGAAGGGCCGCATCCCGAAACAGGACGCGCATCCAGGGCGTATTCTCCAAATGCTCCAAATCCTCCCCGCCAAGCTCCCTGGCGCAGGCGTCCAGCCACTCCAGGGGCCAGGGATGGCTCTGTGCGAACCGCCAGGCCTGGGAGATAACCTCCTCGATGCCCTTATCCGAGCGCCCCCGGCCAAAGCACTCCACAAACCGCGCAAAGTTCTCATCCCCGGAGGCATAGCGCTCCTCCAGAACCTCCCGCATCACATCTGCCTGCAGAAGGGCCAGCTCCCCCTCGTCCCCGATCCGGAAGGCCGGATCAATATCAAGGGTGTCGTAATGGTTCCTGATAACATGGAGGCAGAAGCTGTCGATGGTGGTAATCTGGGCCTGGGAAATGAGAGCCGCCTGGAGCCAGAGGTGCTCATTTCCCGGATCCTCCCTAAGGCGCTTATCCACCGCAGCCTGGATCCGCTCCCGCATCTCCGCCGCCGCCGCGTTGGTAAAGGTCATAATCAAAAGGCGGTCAATATCTAACGGCGGATCTCCCTGGCTGATCATCTGGATGATGCGCTCCACCAGCACTGCGGTCTTTCCGCTTCCCGCCGCCGCAGACACCAGAAGGTTCCGGTCCCTGCTGTCAATTACCTGCTGCTGTTTCTCTGTCCACTGCATCCGGTCTCTCCCCTTCCTTCTCTATCTCCTGCCAGATATCCTGCGCCTTCAGGCTGCGCAGCCGCCGGAAGCCAAAGCCCGCCGTCTTGGCGTCAAAGCCGCACACCGCATGATAGGGGCAGTAATCGCAGGGCGTCCGGTTCCCCTGCTTGTAGGGCCGTATCCCCGCCTCGCCGGAAAGTATCTCACGGCCTGCCTGCCTTAGACGGCCCGCCACAAAGCGCCCCAGGGCGGCAAACCGCTCCGTATCCGCCACGGAGGACCGGCTCTCCTGCACGTACCCGTCCTTCACAGCCACGGGGATCACATCGGACTCCCGCTCAATCTCCCGGTCCAGCCGCCGGATCACATCCAGCTCACTGTTCACCAGGCCGTTCATCCGAAGCTGCTTTCGGATCTGCCCCTCAATCTCCCCTGGATCCATCTCCTTTTGTCCCTGGACAAAGGGATCCTGGATGTGGTAATAAAAGATTCCTGCTGGGACCGGGGTAAGCCCCGGGTTCTCCCGCTCCGTCATCTCCAAAGCCGCGTCCATGTACACCACCAGCTGCAGCTGCAGGCCGTAGTACAGGGCCGCCAGGTCAAAGGAGGTGCTGCCGGACTTATAGTCGATAATCTTTACATACACAAGATCCTCATCCCTGCACAGATCCAGCCGGTCAATACGGCCCTTAAGCCAGAGCTCCTCATCCTCCGACAGGCGGATCCGCATGGCCTTCAGATCGTCAGCAGCGGAGAAGGACACCTCAAAGCCCGCTGGCTCAAACTCGCCCTTCTTTAACTGCTCCGCCAGGGCCCAGATGGTCCGATCCGTCATCCGCTCAACCCGGCCCGTGAGATACGCGTTCCGGGCCGTACTGGCCATGATGGTATTCCCGTACTCCTGGGTCACCTGGAGCACGCATTTCTTCACCAGCTGCTTTCGGTCCTCCTCCGAGAGAGTCCGCCAGTCCCGGTTCTCCTCCTTCATCACCGCAAAGCAGCGGTCGATAGACTGATGGAACAGATTTCCCATGTCCACAGCCTCCAGCTCGTACTCCTGGCGCTCCATAAGCTCCAGCCCGTATTTCAGGAAATGGGCGTAGGCGCAGGCCGCATACTGCTCCAGACGGGTCACGCTGCCCTGGAGAAGGGGACCGTAAAGGGCTCTGGCCGCCGCCCGTCCGATTCCCCCTTCCTGATAGGAGTAGAAGGCCGCGTCCGTCAATTTGCGGGTTTCCTCCCTCCATTTGGGGGAGCTGTAAAAATACCGGAATACCTCCAGGAACGCCGCGTCGTCCCGCTCCCCCTCCTCGCAGGCGCGAAGCCCGGCGATCAGCCGTTCCTTTCCATCCCTCTCCGTCCGGATCCGCTGCGGAATCCGGTTTTCTGCGATCCGGTGCGCTCCGGGGAAGAGGCGCTCCACCTCCCCGATAAGGCTGGAAGGGCGCAGGCTCTTGCCGCTTCCGGAGGAAGCCGCCCAGGACAGCACCAGCCGCTTAGAGGGCTTTGCCAGCACCATGTAGAGGTAAAACTTCTGGATGCAGCCGTCCTCCTTGGCCGTGGGGGCCAGGGTAAGGCCCAGGGACTTAAACACCTCCCGGTCGCTGTCCGTGAGGATCCCGCCCCCGCCCTTTCTCTGGGGAACAATCCCCTCATTCACCCCCACGAAGAACAGAACCTTCACATCCTCCAGGCGGCTCCGGGTAATATCCCCCACCATCACCTGATCCACAGCCGCAGGGATGGAGCCAACCTTTATCTCCTGGAAGCCCGCGTCCAATATGCGGATAAAATTTCTCTGATCCGCCCGCTCGTCCCCCAAAAGGCCCTCCAGCCGGTCCAGAAGCTCCCACACAAGCTGGTACACCTGGCCGTACTCCCGGGCCAGATTTTCATCCCCGGGCCCTTTCCGCTCCAGGAAAAAGGCGCTGTAATCCGCAAGCTTCTCCTCCAGCTCCATCTCCTCCAGAAAGGCCTTCACCGCACGGGCCGCCAAACCCATGGTGGCCCCCTCCGCCTTAAAGACCTGGCGCAGGCGGAGAAGGGGCCCCAGCATCCACTGGCGGAACCGGTTTAGCTCCTCCAGATTCAGGCGGTCAGCTCCCCGGTACAGCCTCTCCCAGCTCTTCTCCCACTGCTTTAAGCCCCGGATCCCCAGGGCCCGCAGGTAATTTTCCAGCCGGTCCGTCATCTCCTCCACATAGGAGCGGGAAAAATCCCCGCTCTCCTCCCGGTCATAGACCAGCCCGATTTTCAGGTACCGGCACACATTTTCATAGGAAAAATCCCGAATCGTATCCAGAGCGGCCCGAATCAGCTCCACCATGGGATTTTCCAGAATGCTCTTCTTGTCGTCCAGGAAATAGGGGATCCCGTTCTCCGAAAACTGGCGGGCAATCTCCCCCTTGTAGGAGGCCAGATCCCCGGTAATTAACGCCGCGTCCCGAAACCGCATCCCCTCCTCCTGGACCATGCGCCAGATCGAAGCGCAGACAAACCCTATCTCCTCCCCCGGGTTTCTCCCCTCGCAGAGCTGAACGGCCTCTGTCTTATCTTCCCAGACCTCTCTCCCATAGCGGTACAGATTCCGCTCCAGAAAATCCAACTCCGGGCTCTGGGCGAACCGCCAGCCAGGCCTGCGCCCGCAGCGCACATCCTCACGGAGCCCGACGCCCTCCGCATCGGCCAGGCGCTTTAAGCGGCAGGCCGTGTGGCGGCTCATGTAAAATAAATGCTGGATGCCGCACTCCCTGTACAGCTCCTCCCGCAGATCCACGGTCAGAGTGCAGACCACCTCCCTGGCGCAGCGGATCATAATCTGAGCCAGCCGGTACTGTACCGGGGTGAGCCCTGTAAACCCATCCAGAAAGATCACGCTGTCCGTAAGCTTCTCCCATCGGGGAAGCTCCCGGCAGAGTATATCCAGGATCTCCTCCGCCGTGATGCATTTCGTCTGTATGTACTCCTTAAATTCCCGGTAAATAATCTCCAGATCCTTAAGCTTTTCCCCCAAAAGGCGCCGGTCCGGGGTCTCCTCCCTGACCTGCTTCAGATCATCCGGCCCCAGGCCATACTGGTAAAGCTCGGAAATCTGGGATTTCAGCTGATCGATAAATCCCGCCTGATCCAGGTGCCCTCCGTAGAACGAGAGATCCTTTCGCCTGCGCCCTGCGGCCTTCCTGAGAATCATGGATTTTCCCGTATCGTCCAGAACCACCGGCACCTGGACCCCCAGATCCTCAAACACCCGGTAGGCCAGGCGCTTAAAGCTCAATATGTCAATGTTCATCACCCCGTGCCGGGGATGGAGCCGTATAATCTCCCGCTGGGTCTGCATAGTATACTGCTCCGGCACCAGAAAAAGATACTGGATGTCCGGATGCTTCATGGACTCCTCAATTGCCCTCTCATACAGAAGGCGGGTCTTTCCCGATCCCGCGCCCCCTACAACGAACTGCAGCGCCATCGCCATGCTCCTTTCCCAAAAAACGCCAGACCTGCCCGCCGGCTGCAAAATCGGTTCTTATTTGCAGCGGTTCCTCATATGCTTTAATAAATTATTCTCCGAGGTCTCTTAACCATGAGCGCAAAAACAAAAATCGTGGTCCTTCGCATGAAGGAAATCATCTACACCGCCATCTTTCTGGGCCTGGCCGTCTTTCTCATCGCCCTGTGCTTTATTATGTTTCGGCCAAAGAGCGAGCCTGCCTCCGCCGAAGCGGACGCCTCCCTCTACATACCGGGCGTGTACAGCGCGGCCCTGAACCTTGGAAGCGAGACGGTCAACGTGGAGGTAACCGTGGACAGCAATCGGATAAACTCCATCGCCCTGATCCCCTTGAGCGAGGCCGTGACCACCATGTATCCCCTGATGCAGCCCACCCTGGAGGATCTGGCCAGCCAGATTGTGGACACCCAGTCCACGGAGAATCTCTCCTATCCCAGCACCTCCCGCTACACCTCCCAGGCCCTTCTCAGCGCCATCAACACGGCCCTTGGCAAGGCGCGGGCGGAGTAGAAAAAAAGCGCCTCCCTACCACTGTATATACAGCGGTAGGGAGGTCTGTCAAGGTTTCTACAGCTTATTCTCACAGCCCGCCGATCTTCTCCCACACCTCATCAATCACCGGGATCCCCTCTCTGAGATTCTCCTCCCGGGTCTTTAACTCCCGCTCGCCGGGATAGCGGACCTCTTTTCCCTCCTCCACTGGCACGGAGGCCTTGACATCCGCCAGTATCTCGTCCGCGATAGCGTCCGTCTCCTGAACCGTGCCGAACTTTCCGGGGTCGATGGCGATCATCACCTGGGACAGGCCGGCCTCCGCCTCGAAAGTTCCTATTTTCTTCACAGAATTCGCGTTTGTGAGAACCGTGGCAATCAGGTCCAGAGCAATGGAAAGCCCGCTTCCCTTCCAGTATCCCATGGGAAGCATCCTCCGGGTCTTCTCAATCTCCCCCGGATCCGTGGTAAGGTTTCCCTGGCTGTCATACCCTCCGGCCACCGGAAGCTTAAGCCCCTTGAGTCTGGTCTCCTCCAGCTTTCCGTAAGAAAACTGGGAGAGGGCGCAGTCAACCACCATGTGCCGGCCGCTGCTCCTGGGAACTGCAAGCACCAGCGGGTTGTTGCCGATTTTGATATCCTTTCCGCCCCAGACCGGCATATTCGGCATGGTGTTGGACCAGCAGATGCCGATGCAGCCCGCATTTGCCGCCTGCCAGCCGTAACTTCCGCCCCTAAGCCAGTGGTTATTGTTCCCCAGGGCCACCAGGCCGATGCCGTGCTCCTTTGCCAGCTCAATGGCCCGGTTCATGGCAAGCCTGGCGTTTAAGGGGCCGAATCCCCTGTGTCCGTCCCAGCGCTCCATCGCCCCTGCGGCCATCTCGCAGGTGGGGGAAGCCGACGGATCGATGGCTCCCTTGTCAATATCTCCTATGATTCTCGGAAAACGGTTGGCCCCGTGGGAATACATGCCGTCCAGGCTGTTCCCCGCAAAGACAGCCGCCGCCTCTTCTGCGTAATCCTCCGCCAGGCCCCTGCTCATCAGAACTTCCTTGAACCGCGCCAGCAGATCCTCATACCTAATTCTCATCCGATTCTCCCCCGCTCCGCTTTCTGTTCTTCCATGTTACGCCTTTGCCGCCGCGCTGTTCTGCTCCGCAAACTTACGAATATTGGAGGCGTTGGCAAACTTCCGCACAATGCCGTCCTGCACCACCACCAGTGTGGGGGCCTGCATAATTCCAAACTTCTCCGCCAGATCCGGGTGCTCTGCGGCATCCACAATCTGGTAGTCCATTCCCTTTAAAAATTCCTTGGCCGTCCTGCAGTTGGGGCAGGTCTGGGTGGTAAAGAGGTAAAGCTTTACCTTGCCTCTGCTGTCAGCCGCAGCGGTCTCCTCCTGCTTCTTCGCCAGGGCGGCGGCATCCACCGTACACTGGCTTCCCGCCCGCATAAGGGGTCCCTTATGCTTTAACACGGAACGGCCGATGTCGTAGGTGGTGCGGTTCTTGTACTCCTGGGTCTTGCCCTCGTTCCAGTTCTGCACCGGACGGTAATATCCGGTAATCCGGCTGTACACCTCGGCCTTTCCTCCGCAAACCGGGCAGGTAAAATGCTCGCCCGCCAGGTAGCCATGGGTCCTGCAGATGGAATAAGTGGGCGAAAGGGTATAGTAGGGCAGCTTGTAATTCGCCGCAATGGTCCGCACCAGGCTGGCCGCCGCCTTCCAGTCAGGCAGCTTCTCCCCCAGGAAGGCGTGGAACACGGTTCCGGAGGTGTAAAGGGTCTGCAGCTCATCCTGGATGTCCAGGGCGTCAAACACATCCGCCGTGTAGTCAACGGGCAGGTGGGAGCTGTTGGTATAGTAGGGCGTATCCCCGGGAGCCCCCGCCGTGATAATATCCGGATACCGCTCCTTGTCATGCTTGGCCAGCCGGTAGGTGGTGGACTCCGCCGGGGTGGCCTCCAGGTTGTAGAGATCGCCGTACATCTCCTGGTAATCGGAGAGCCGCTCCCGCATATGGTTCAGCACATCCCTTGTGAACGCCTGGCATTCCGGAGAGGTCATATCCTTTCGGATCCACTTGGCGTTGAGTCCGGCCTCATTCATGCCGATCAGTCCGATAGTGGAGAAATGGTTCTCAAAGGTTCCCAGGTACCGCTTGGTATAGGGATAGAGGCCCTGATCCAGAAGCTTTGTGATAACCTCCCGCTTGGTCTTAAGGGAGCGGGCGCTCACATCCATCATGTGGTCCAGGCGCTTATAGAAGTCCGCCTCATCCTTGGCCAGGTACGCGATCCGGGGAATGTTGATGGTCACAACGCCCACCGATCCCGTGCTCTCCCCGGCGCCGAAAAAGCCGCCGGTCTTTTTGCGCAGCTCCCGAAGATCCAGGCGCAGGCGGCAGCACATGCTGCGCACGTCGCTGGGCTTCATATCGCTGTTGATATAGTTGGAAAAATAAGGGGTTCCGTACTTGGAGGTCATCTCAAAGAGGAGGCGGTTGTTCTCCGTGTCGGACCAGTCAAAATCGCTGGTGATGGAGTAGGTGGGAATGGGGTACTGGAAGCCGCGCCCATTGGCATCCCCCTCGATCATGGTCTCGATAAAGGCCTTGTTGATCATATCCATCTCTTTTTTGCAGTCCTTATACTTAAAATCCACTTCCCGGCCGCCCACAATGGCATTCATCTCCGCCATATCATCCGGAACGGTCCAGTCCAGGGTAATGTTGGAGAAGGGCGCCTGGGTGCCCCAGCGGCTGGGGGTGTTCACCCCGTAGATAAAGGACTCAATGCACTTTTTCACCTCCGGATAGGACAGGTTATCCGTCTTTACAAAGGGAGCCAGGTAGGTGTCAAAGGAGGAAAATGCCTGGGCTCCCGCCCACTCGTTCTGCATAATGCCCAGAAAGTTCACCATCTGGTTGCAGAGCACGGACAAGTGCTTGGCCGGGGAGGAGGTGATCTTTCCCGGAATGCCGCCGAGCCCCTCCAGGAGCAGCTGCTTTAAGGACCAGCCCGCGCAGTATCCGGTGAGCATGGACAGGTCGTGGATGTGGATGTCCGCGTTCCTGTGGGCATCCGCAATCTCCTGATCGTAGATCTCGCTGAGCCAGTAATTGGCGGTTACGGCTCCGGAATTGCTCAGGATCAGTCCGCCCACAGAATATGTAACCGTGGAGTTCTCCTTCACCCGCCAGTCCTCCACCTTCACATAGCTGTTCACCACATCCTTATAGTCCAGGATGGTGCTGTTCATGTTGCGGATCTTCTCCCGCTGCTTGCGGTACAAAATATAAGCCTTGGCCACATCGGTGTATCCTGTCTGCTCCAGAACCCGCTCCACGCTGTCCTGTATGTCCTCCACGGTAATCTGCCCGTCCTTCATCTTGGGCTGGAAATCCGCAGTCACCCGCAGGGCCAAAAGCTCCAGAATCTCATTGTTGTAATCCTTGGCGGTGGCCTTAAACGCCTTCTTTATAGCCTCCGTAATTTTATTCAAACTGAATTCGGCAAGCTCCCCGTCCCTCTTCACTACCTGAATCATACGCTCAAAACTCCTCTCACACTTCCAGATCCTACTGTCTAACTGCGCCTCTCCCCGGTCCGGGAAAAGGCGCAGTCTCATTATAGCAGATGCCCGCACAAAACACAATATCTATGTTTTACTTTTTTTACCAACCAATATATAGTAGATAATCGTTCAGACGGCAGGAAGGGGCAATCACGCCCCGTACAGCCTCCCAAACAGCTCCGCCGGCACATAGGCCTGCACCCATATCCCGTCCTCCCTGTATTCCTCCAAAAGAAGCTGGCCGTATCTGCGTATCTCCTGGATTCTCCCCGCCTGGGAATAGGGGTACAGCCGTTCCAGATAGATCCTCTGGCTTCGGATAATAGCCTTTAAAATGTCTCCAAGCGCATCCAGGCCTTCACCGGTTTTGGCTGATATCCGAACTTGGTAGTCCGCAGAAAAATCTCTGGGAAGCCTATCTTCCCTATCCGTCATCCCCCACAGATCCACCTTGTTAAACACCGTGACCATGGTCTTGTCCACAATCTCCAGATCCCGCAGGGTTTCCCGCACCACATGCATCTGCATGTCCATCTGGGGGCTTGCGCAGTCCACCACATGGAGAATAATGTCGCTGTAGCGCGCCTCCTCCAGGGTGCTGCGGAACGCCTCAATCAGGTGATGGGGGAGCTTCCGTATAAATCCCACGGTATCCGTGAGAAGTATCTTCTGCCCATCCTCCATGACATAGCTGCGGGTGGTGGGATCCAGAGTGGCGAAGAGCTTATCCTCCGCTAAGATCCCCGCACCGGTAAGGCGGTTTAACAGCGTGGATTTTCCCGCGTTGGTGTATCCCACAATGGCGGCCCGCAAAGCGAAGTCCCTTTCCCTCTGCTGTCTCGTCACCTCCCGGTGGCGCTTAACCTCCGCCAGATCCTCCTTCAGCTGCGCGATCCTGCGGTGGATCATCCGCCGGTCCGTCTCCAGCTTCTTCTCCCCAGGGCCCCGGGTGCCGATACCGCCGCCCAGCCGGGACATAGAGCGGCCCATACCGGTAAGGCGGGCGGCCCGGTAGCGCAGCTGGGCCAGCTCCACCTGGATCTTTCCCTCCCGGGTGGCTGCCCGGGCCGCAAATATATCCAGTATCACCATCGTCCGGTCCATGACCTTTGTCTCCAGAGCCTCCTCCAGGTTATTGAGCTGGGCCGGGGAGAGCTCGTCATCGCACACGATGCCTGTGGCCTCCTGCTGCCGGATCAGTTCCCGCAGCTCCTCTGTCTTTCCCTTTCCCAGATAGGTTCCCGGATGGACGCTCTCCCGGTTCTGTACCAGGATTCCCACGGTCTTCGCCCCCGCAGTGGAGACCAGAGCCGCAAGCTCCTGCAAAGAGGCGGCGGTCTCCTCCTCATTTCCAGAGCACACCGCCGTTAGGATCACTTTCTCTTCCAATTTCTTTAAATCGATCAATCCCCTAAATCTCCCTTTCTGTTCCCGCAGCCCCGCTCCATTCCTACACGCGGGTTTCTAAAAAGTCAATCTCGTGCTGGGCCCGCTCGTCCGCCCCATAGGCGGATACATAGGCCTCAAACAGCTCCAGGGCCTCCCCGTACTCCTGCAGGTACTCCCTGACCACAGCCCGGTTAAAGGCCAGCTCCTTTAAGACTTCCTCTTTTCCGTCCCCGCCAGCCTCTGAAGCTGCGGCCAGATGATACCCTCGATCAAATGAATCCCCAGCTCCCTCGTAGTCCTCCAAAGCCATCTGGCATAGGCCCATCTGATTATAAATCTGCCCATTTTCCGCTCCTTCCCCCAGCGCGTCCTCATACAGAGCCATGGCCCGCTCGTACTGTCCGCTTTTCACGCAGGCTCCTCCTGCGGCCAGAAGTCCCTCCATCCATCCCGCAGCCTTTTCCTCTCCCTGATCCGCCTGACGGGCGGCCTGATAAGCCTCATAGGCCTGCTCCCCCGCCCCTGCGGCGCCGTAACAGACCGCCTGCAGATATCCGTAGGAAGCCGCGTTCTCCGGATCCTTCTCTGTCAGGAGACCATAGGTATACGCCGCTGCCGGATAGTCCTTAAGCCCCTGCTCCGCCTCTGCCCGGTAAAGGAGAACGTCCGTCTGAAAATCCTCCGCCTTATTCCCCGCCTGCTCCAGCGCAGCGTCAAAGGAGGCGACAGCCCCGGAGTAATCCCCCTGCTGCAGTTTTTCCAGGCCCTCCCGGCGAAGCTCTGTGCGCTTTCCCGTTGTCACCGCCCGAACCAGATGGTAGGTCCCCGCTGCGGCCCCGGCCATCAGCAAAATACAGATCGCCCAGGCCGCCAGGGCCTTATAAAGCCGCCTTCTCCTGCGCCTTCTGCGCGCCTCTATCCCCTGGCTCTTTGCCCTGGCTCCCTGGCCCTTTGGCCTTCCCGCCCTCATCCGGCCGGCGGATCCTGCGTAGCCCCCTGGCCGCCTCTGGCCTCTGGCCCGGGCCGGACCGGCGGACGGCCTTCTCCTTCTCTGATCCATATCTACGCCCGCCTCTGATCCGTGCTTCCAAAGCCGCCGTTTCGGGATTCTGTGCAGTCATCGTCCACCGTGATCCCATAGGGCAGGAAAATGCCCTGGGCAAACCCGGCCCCAGCGTCCAGATCCACCCTGCGCCCCTGGTTTGTATCATTCGTCATTTTTACAAAAATATGCCCCTCGTTGTCCGAGTAAAAATAATCGCTGTCGATGACGCCCACCGTGTTGTCCAGCTGCAGG
Source organism: uncultured Enterocloster sp. (assembly GCA_944384065.1). Classification (GTDB taxonomy): domain Bacteria; phylum Bacillota; class Clostridia; order Lachnospirales; family Lachnospiraceae; genus Enterocloster. The sequence continues at coordinate 33,436 of CALWRY010000015.1, forward strand.
CGGTATTTAAAGCCCAGACCGCTCCTGGGATAAATCTGGAGCACCCATCCCTCGTCAATTTCCGCCCGGATTCCCGTGGGAACCTTCACCGTCTCCCCCGGCCCCAGCGAGAGGGCAATGGGAGTAAAGAAATCATATCCCGCAGATCCTGACGTAGCCCTTGCCGGCAGGCGCACGCCCTCATAAATGCCGCGCAGCTCCTCCTCCGGCAGCTCCCCAAAGGTATCCTGCCAGTCTCCCTTAAACTGTTCAAAGCTTACCTTGTGAAATTTTCCAATTCTGTTCATTTCATGTCCATCCTTTTCTATTTACTGTTCCCCTCTCCATAGAGGACCGGCTTTCCCTGGGCAAGGGATCTCCCCACATCAATCACCCTCTGGTTCGCGCTGCCCTTCCAGGGAAGGCGGTTGTCCTTCTGCGCCTCTATAAATTCTCCGTCCACCACCACATCCACAAGCCCCATAAAAGGCAGATCCCGGATCTCCTCCCACAGAAAGCCTGTATAGAGCCAGATGGTCTTGCCCGGAAAGCGCTCCCGCACCTCCCGAATCAGCTCCCCGATCTCCCTGCGGCTCTCTGCATGGAGCGGATCCCCGCCGCTTAAGGTGAGGCCGGATATATAATCCTTGGCAAGCTCTCCGAACAGTTCTTCCCGGGCCGCCTCATCAAAGGGGATCCCTCCGTTCACATCCCAGGTGACGGGATTGTGGCAGCCGGGGCAGTGATGGCTGCAGCCCGCCACCCAGAGCACAGCGCGCAGCCCCTCCCCGTTCAGCATATCGTCCTTTGTAATATTGTGGTAGCGCATCTTACAATCTCCCAAACTGCATTGATGTAACCCAGTCTATCACAAACCCTGGGAATTTTCTACTCGAAATTTTTCAAACTTCATCATTAGAAGTATATTCCCCGGTTTCTCCGATACAATCGAATACAAACTTCATTTTTAGAAATAGGAGAATACGCCCATGAAACTCTCTGTCAACGACACCCGGAAAAATCTCATCGGAAAGCAAATCCGTGAGCTGCGGATCGCCCACAAGCTGACCCAGTACCAGCTGGCCGCCAAACTCCAGCTGCAGGGCTACAATTTCAGCGAGCTCACCATTCTGCGCATTGAAAAGGGAAAGCGCCTTGTGACCGACATTGAGCTCAAGATCCTCTGCACATTTTTTCAGGTAGATCCCAATACGCTCCTGGACTTCCATCTCTGACTCCGGGCCAGCGCTCCCGGCTTCCGGTTCCCGCCCGTTTTATTCACTATATAGTGTATATTTAGGCAATATCTTTTCAGCCTGATGTTTTTCCCTGCCCTGGGATACAATAAGCTATAGCAATCATTTTACAAAATTTTCCCGAGAGGCATGATGGTGAATACATGAGTTATGAGCTGAAGCGCATCGAGGAGCTTTGCCAGGAACGCGGCTGGAGCCACTACCACCTGGCAATCGAGATGGACACCTCCCCCAACAACATAGGCAATCTCTTCCGCCGCACCACAACCCCAAGTATCCCCACCATCCGCCGGATCTGTGAGGTCATGGGCATTACCATGGCACAATTTTACAGCACGGACGGCATACAGGTAACCTTAAGCAGCCGGCAGAAACGCGTTCTGGATTTATTCGATCATCTGGATCCAGCGGGCAAGCTGAAGGCCGAAGCCTACATGGAAGGCCTGTCCGACCGCCAATCCATGAATCGAGTAGGAGGGAGTGATTAGCTCCCGTCCTCTCACACCACCGTGCGTACCGTTCGGTACACGGCGGTTTCAATAGTTGACGTGCAGAGACTGATAGGC
>CALWRY010000016.1 GCA_944384065.1 uncultured Enterocloster sp.
AAGCTCTGAATAAGACCTGAAAAAAGGAATTCAGAAGATAGCGGCAGGATATGGGATCATTTACCTTTCAAAACTGCCGGCTGGGGTATGGCCTTGCCAGCCCGGCCTCGGATATAAGCCTTGGGGATCTGTCCCGTCTCGTGGACGTCTTTTACATCGGCGGGACAAAGGTAGGCGCCCTCTGCGGCGAGGCAGTCGTCTTCCCGGCAGGAGCGCCGGCCCATTTCATGACCATGGTCAAGCAGCAGGGCGCCCTTTTAGCCAAGGGACGCCTCCTGGGCATCCAGTTTGACGCGCTCTTCACCGACGGACTCTATCAGAAAATCAGCGAAAATGCCATCCGCACCGCCAGCCGGCTTCAGGACGCATTTTTAGAAAAGGGCTATGAACTTTATCTTAAATCCCCCACCAACCAGATCTTTGTGGTGTTGGAAAATGAGCGCATGAAGGAGCTGGGCCGTCAGGCCGTCTTCAGCTTCTGGGAAAAGCGGGACGAGACACACACCGTAGTGCGCTTTGCCACCAGCTGGGCCACCCGGATGGAGGATGTGGAAGCGCTTATCGCGCTTCTGTAGGGCAGGCAATCTCCATCATCTCCTCAATCATGTGGTGGAGCAGCCTGGCCTGCGCCGTGTCCGCCGCCTTATAATATACCTCTTTTCCCTCCCGGCGGCTGGTAATCAGGTTCCCTGCCCGCAGCTGCTTTAGGTGGTGGGACACCGCCGGGCTGCTCATCCCCACCATGGAGGACAGATTGATCACGCACTCCTCGCAATGGCATAGCAGCCAGAAAATGCGCAGACGGCTTGCATCCCCCAGCTGTTTAAAGATATCCGAAACATTCTGAAACATTTCCAGGCAAGGCATATCATCCAGCGCCTTCTCCATAGCCTGTCCGTGATCATGGGGCAGTGTGGTGTATTCCATAGGCGTTCTCCTCCTCTTTATGAATACATTTTGTCGCAGTTCAGACGGCGGGTTCTTCTTGCCCGGCCAAAGGCCGGACAAGAAGCATCGGATGGACATCCGATGTGTAAACAGGGATGAAAACAAGCTTACAAGCAAGCTTGACGCTTGCTTTCACCCCTGTTTACCCGCCGTCTGAACTTTTACTACATTCTATCACAAGAGGGAGAAATTGGTAAACCGTTCCATTTAAAAATTATTTTAAATACTTTCTCCCCGCCTATTGACATTTCCCCGTGGCAGGCATATAATCAAATTATCAATTAAACATATATTTAATCATTCAAGTGTAATCTATCAAGGAGGAAAAAGGCTATGAAAAAGACCTACAAGATCGATGTGGACTGCGCCAACTGCGCCAACAAGATGGAGGCGGCCGCGCAGAAGACGCCCGGTGTGAAGAACGCAACTGTTAATTTTATGATGCTGAAGATGAACGTGGAGTTTGAGGAAGGTCAGGATCCCAAGACTGTAATGCAGGCTGTCCGCCAAAACTGCAAGAAGGTGGAAGACGACTGCGAGATTTTCTTATAAAAAGTAACAGTTCAGACGGCGGGCAGGAAGGGGCAAAATCAAGCGTCAAGCTTGCTTGTAAGTAGGATTTTGCCCCTTCCTGCACATCGGACTAGGTGCCCTTTGGGGTATGCCCGCCGCCTGAACTATAATAAAGTCCGAAATCAGCTTTCAAGGAGGCTCTGCCATGAACAAGAAACAGAAAACCATGCTTCGCCGCATCTTAGCGGCCGCTGCCATGCTGATTGCCCTGCACTTTATCCCAAGTTCCGGGGCGGCGCGGTTTGTTTTGTACATGATCCCCTACTTCACTATCGGGTATGACATTCTCATAAAGGCCGGAAAGGGAATCAAGAACCGGCAGGTTTTTGACGAGAGCTTCCTGATGGCTGTGGCCACCGTCGGCGCCATCGCCCTGGCTCTCTACGGGGGGAGCGGGGATTACACCGAAGCCATTGCCGTTATGCTTTTTTACCAGGTAGGCGAGTGGTTTCAGAGCTACGCAGTGGGCAAAAGCCGCAGAAATATCAGCGAGCTCATGGACATCCGTCCGGACTACGCCAATATCGAGAAGGACGGGAAACTGGACCAGGTGGATCCGGATGAAATAGAGATTGGGAGCATCATCGTGGTACAGCCCGGGGAAAAGGTGCCCATCGACGGCGTAATTGTGGAGGGTTCCTCCACCCTGAATACCAGCGCTCTCACCGGCGAGAGCCTTCCCCGGGAGGCGAAGGAGGGAGATTCCATCATCAGCGGCTGCGTCAACATGACAGGCGTCCTTAAAGTTCGGACTATCCGGGAATTCGGCGAATCCACTGTCTCCAAGATTCTGGATCTTGTGGAGAATGCAAGCTCCCGCAAATCCCGATCCGAAGCCTTTATCTCCCGATTCGCCCGCATTTACACCCCTGCGGTCTGCTGCGGCGCCCTTGTTCTGGCTGTCCTGCCTCCTGTGGTCCGCATGGCCCTCATGGGGCTTCCCGCTGACTGGGGAACATGGATTTACCGGGCTTTAACCTTCCTTGTCATCAGCTGCCCCTGCGCTCTTGTAATCAGCATTCCCCTGAGCTTCTTCGCGGGAATCGGGGGAGCCAGCAACGCAGGCGTCCTGGTCAAGGGATCCAATTATCTGGAGACTCTGTCTCAGGCCAGGATCGTTGTCTTTGACAAAACCGGCACCCTGACCCAGGGCGTGTTCGAGGTGAGCGGCATCCACCACAGCCAGCTGGAAAATGAAAAGCTTCTGGAATACGCGGCTCTGGCGGAGAGCGCGTCCTCCCATCCCATCAGCAAAAGCCTCCGAAAAGCCTATGGGAGAGAAATCGACCGCAGCCGCGTATCCGATATCCGTGAGATCAGCGGAAACGGAGTCATTGCCAAGGTGGACGGCATTCAGGTGGCTGCAGGCAATGACAAACTCATGGAGCACCTGGGTATTTCCTTCATCCCCTGTCATTCTGTGGGCACGATTATCCATATGGCAGTGGATGGGGCCTATGCGGGCCATATCCTGATCTCAGATATTGTAAAACCTCACTCCAAGGAGGCCCTGCAGGCCTTAAAGGCAGCCGGAGTCCGCAGAACCGTTATGCTCACCGGGGATTCCCGCAGGGTGGCGGAGGCTGTGGCGAAGGAGCTTGGCGTGGACGAGGTATACAGTGAGCTTCTCCCCGCTGACAAAGTAACAAAGGTGGAGGAACTCCTGAAATCAAAATCCGCCAAAGAGAAGCTGGCCTTTGTGGGCGACGGCATCAATGACGCGCCGGTACTTAGCCGCGCAGACATCGGTATCGCCATGGGGGCCATGGGATCCGACGCGGCCATTGAGGCCGCCGACGTGGTGCTCATGGACGACGATCCCCTGCAGATCCCCAAGGCTATCAAAATATCCCGCAAGTGCCTGGGCATTGTCTACCAGAACATTGTTTTTGCCATCGGCGTCAAGCTTATCTGCCTGGCCCTTGGCGCTGTGGGCATCGCAAATATGTGGCTGGCCATATTCGCGGATGTGGGCGTCATGATTCTGGCGGTGCTGAATGCCATACGGGCTCTTTTTGTAAAGGATTTATAAAGTCCGCTTATCTCCCACAAAAAACACAGCGGAAGGACAGCTCTAAATGATTGTCCTCCGCTGTGATTTTTTGTCTCGATATTTAAAAAATATAACTGCCCTAAACTGCGCATCTTTTTGTCTTTATTCTCGTCCAGCAGGCGCAGTGCAGAGATCTTCCCTTTATGCAGTGCTCTCTCCGCCTCGTATCTTCGTCCGCCAGCTCTGCCTCTCTCCGGACCTGACACAAAAATACGTCCAGCTTTGTCACAACATAATATCCAAATACAGCAATCGCGATAAACACCATCAGCAAAATAAGCTCTCTCATTCTTCCCCGCCTCCCCCTCATAGATTTTCTCTTTGTATATCTTTATTATACTTTTTTCATCTAAAAGGGGTATTAACATCTCTCCTCTCATATAAAGAAAACATAAAGATGGATAAGATTTTAACAATGCGGCAGGGCTCTCCCAAAGCCATGGCCGTATTTCATAATTTTTTTATCTTTTCGTCACCTTTTCGTGAAAAGCTTATGCTATATTTTTACTGTACAGCAAAGGAGTGATTCAGAATGAAACGTTTGATTTTGAGGCGGATAACCTCGCTTTTTCTCTCCGCCATTCCCATCCGCCGGGGCCCCGGCGAGATTGGCTGGCTGGGAGCCCAGAGGCAGATGGTCCGCGAGGTAGTTACAGACAGTGTAAACGGCATCGATATCAATGCGGAGCCTGCCTGGACGTATTATGAACAGACTCCCTCGCGCCGCACCGTCACGGTAGCCCTCATCGACACCGGTGTAGACATCACACACTCCGATCTGGCAGGCTCTATCTGGATCAACGAAGATGAGATACGGGGAGACGGAATTGACAATGACGGGAACGGATACGTTGACGTTGTGAATGGCTGGAATTTCTATTCTAACAATAACCAGGTGTTCCTTGGCGATGAGGATGACCATGGAACCCATGGGGCCGGAACCATCGCCGGGGCCTGGGACGGCCAGGGCATCACCGGCATCGCGGACGGCAATTATGTGAAAATTATGGTTTTAAAGGCTCTCGGCTCGGAAAACGGCCAGGGGATGGCGCAAAGCGTAAAGGATGCCATTCGCTATGCCCAGGCCAATGGGGCGGACATCTGCAATCTGAGCATGGGCACTGCCTCCTATGATCCGGAGATGGAAGCCCTGATGCAGAACTCTGATATGCTCTTTGTCGTGTCCGCCGGAAATGGGGACAACTGGGGAAATGGTTATAATATCGACTACTGGCCCGTCTTTCCCGCAGCCTACGAGGGAGACAATATCATCGCCGTGGGCAACCTGATGTTCAATGGGGAACTGGACGAGAGTTCCAACTTCGGCCTCTTCTCCGTAGACATCGCGGCCCCTGGCACCTATATTTTAAGCACCACCCCCGGAGGCTATGGATTTATGTCCGGCACATCCATGGCGGCCCCCATGGTAACAGGCGTGGCCGCCCTGGTCTATTCCTGCAGAACCGATCTGAGCCTGACAGACGTGCGTCAGGCTATTCTCTCCTCCGCCCGTCCCATGGAAAGCCTTACGGGAAAGGTATCCTCCGGCGGAATCCTAGACGCCTATGGGGCTATCACCTACGGTCTGACAGACAGCGCTCCCTCCCCCTAACCGCCTATCAGGCGCCTCTCTCAAAGCGCCTGATGGATCACCTCCAGCACCCGCTTTAAATCCCCCGCGTCGATCTGGCCCGGCGCGGAAGCCGACCGCAGCGCCCCAAAGGTCAGGCAGCTTCCAAATACCTCCCCGGACAGGCGGCTCACCAGCCCCTGTCCTCCCATGGACATCGTGATCACCGGCACGGTAAGCCGTTCCGATGCCTCCGCTGTGGCGGCAAGCAAAGTAAGGACATCCTTCTTTGAATGGGGCATTACCGCAATCTTTGCCACATCCGCTCCCAGCGCCTCCATCCGCTTCAGGCTGTCAAGCATCTCCTCCTTTGAAAGGGTTTTAGAGAAATCATGCTTTGACAGAATCACCTTTACATCCCGGCTGCGGGCCTTTTGGGTCAAACGCCAGACCGCTTCCTCCCCTGCGGAAAGCTCCACATCTACTGCCTGGGCCGCTCTTTCCTCAATTATTTCTCCAATCAAGCTTTCATAAACCGGAAGAGAGGCGTCCCCATTTCCTCCCTCTGCCCTGCGCCTGTAGGTAAAGAGCAAAGGCCTTCCTCCCAGTCTGTCCCGAAGCTGGGCCGCCACATCCGCCGCCCGTTTTCGTCCCGCTATATGGCCTTCCCCTGCTCCCTCTGTAAGTCCTTCCAGCCAATCTGCCCTCCACTCCGCCAGATCCGCCGGGCTCTCCCCGCACAGCGCGGCCTCCTCCATCAGCTCCCTCTCATTTTTTCCCACAAAGGGCACACATATTTTGGGAATTCCCTCTCCCAAAACCAAATCTCCCAGACGTACTGTTTTCACGCTCTGTCTCTCCTCCTTTTACCGCAGCAATTTAAAACGCGCCGCTCTGACCCATTCATCGCAGCTGTCTAAAACGCGCCGCTTCGATCCATATCCGGAAGCGCCGCCGCCTTTCGATCCGAGGGGGCCGCTCCGAACATCTTCTTATATGCCCTAAAAAAGCTGGAGTAATCCCCAAATCCCGCCTTTGCCGCAGCCTCCGCCGCAGGGATCCCCTCGATCAGCTCCCGGCGCACCAGGGCCATTCTCTTATACAATATATATTTGGCCACCGTGGTGCCCGTGGTCTTCTTAAAAATATCCGTCAAATGATTTTTGCTCATATAAAACCGGGCCGCCAGCCCCTCCAGGCTCAGAGGCTGCGCCAGATTTTTGTTGATGTAGCCGATAATTTCCTGGATCTGTCCGCCCTTTCCCTTCCTTGGGCCCTGGGCGGAACATATTGCAAAAATTTTTATTAAAATCGAGAGAATCCGTGTGTGAATTGCAATGTCCTGAATATCCTTTTTATAAGATCCACACTCCTCCAAAGCCCGGAAATACCACTCCATAGCAAACTGCTCCTCCAGGCAATTCCAGTCCGAAGCCAGAGGATCCAAGAGTTTTTCTCTCTCCTCCTGGTTTAAAAGCTCGGGCACAAAATGGATCCTGAGTCTGTAGTATTCGCTGTCGTCCATTATCTGAAGCCCGTGAAAGCAGTTCGGCGGTATGATAATCAGACTGCCTGGTTGCGGCTTATAGCTGGTTCCCTCCAAAAAATATGTCACATTTCCGGCAATCATATAATAAATTTCAAAACTGTTGTGGCAGTGCATTTTATACTCTATATTTGCCGCATCGCTCCGTGTGCGGGTATACATGGCCAGATCTGTTTTAAAGCTTTCCTCCTGATACAACGGACACCTCCTTAAAAATCGTGCAGCTGTTGTCTCTATCTTACCAGAAAGTGGGCGATTTGCAATATTTCTTTTGCAAATCACAATGGTTTTTTGCAAGGTTTCCGCTTATAATACATCCTGTAAGCAGGAAATGCAAACAGAAAGGCGCATACCTTTCATACATTTATCCCCCCTTTTAAACATTTTTTGGAAGGCCAGGCATCCCCAGTGCCTGGTTTTTTCATGTGATTTTTCCTGGTTAATCTGGTATGCCTTCCATACAGTAAAATTTTAATCTCCGTTCATACTAAAAACAGACGCCGCCTGTAACGGAGTCTTAAAAATAGATGTGACAAGCTATAAAAGACAAGAAAGGAGTGCTGCCCTATGCATCTATGCGGATGTGAGCCAAAGCCGGAATCCGGCAAAACCGTGAGCCTTCTGTCAGGATCCGGCCGTCCTCTTCCCTCGCCGGGCCCGGGGCTTTGCCTGGCCATTGCCTCTGTACCCATGCAGCTCTGGGAGACGCCCTATGATCCAGCCGTCGGACTAAAGCAGGGAACCGTCTTTCCCAGCCTGGATCTCCCATTCTTTTTGACAGGAGGTGGTACAAATGGCTGACCGCGCCGCGCTTCTGCAGAAAATCAATGAGACCAGTTTTCTTCTGGATGATTTGCGCCTGTATCTGGATACCCACCCGTTGGAGCTGCCTGCCCTTGACGCCTTCCATGAGGCCATGATCCAGAGGAAGCAGCTTCTGGCCGAGTTTGCAGGAGAATTTGAGCCCCTCACACCGGAATATATCTGTCCGGACACAAACAATCGGAAACAGTGCTGTACCAATTATCCCGGTCAGAAGCATTTTACCTGGACGGACGGCCCTCTGCCCTGGGACAATGAAGGAGGTGTGTGAACATGTGGAGCTATGAAAAACGCCTGCAGTTTCCCGTAAATATACGGAAAACCTGTCCAAAAACCGCGTCGCTGATAATCAGTCAGTTCGGCGGACCCGACGGGGAGCTGGCCGCCTCCATGCGCTATCTGTCGCAGCGCTACTCCATGCCCTGCAAGGAGACGGGCGGACTTCTCACCGACATAGGCACCGAGGAACTGGGACATTTGGAAATGATCTGCGCAATTGTCTATCAGCTCACCAAAAACCTGACCCCTGAGCAGGCCAAAACAGCAGGCTTCGACGCCTACTATATCGATCATACCACCGGTCTCTGGCCGGCGGCTGCAGCTGGGATCCCCTTTAACGCCTGTGAATTTCAGTCTAAGGGGGACGCTCTCACGGATCTCCATGAAGACCTGGCTGCAGAGCAGAAGGCGCGCACCACCTATGACAACCTGATTCGGGTCATCGACGACCCGGATGTGCGGGAGCCCTTAAAATTCCTGCGTGCCAGGGAGATCGTCCATTTCCAGAGGTTCGGGGAGGCTCTGGAGCGCGTGAAGTCAAAATTGAATGAAAAAAACTTTTATTTCTTTAATCCGGAGTTTGATAAGCAGTTTCTGGCAAAACCCGTATAACTCACAAACCCGCTGAGAGCTCTGATGACATGATGGCAAAAGCCTGGGACCTTTTTCTGCGGCCCAGGCTTTCTTTCACGCAGCTTTCTTTCTCGCGGCTTACTTTCACTGCCAACTTTCTATAAAAACATTTCACATCCACAGATATCCATGGTATAATTCCATTCGTATATAAAGTCTGCGGCGGCCGTTAAAAAGCCGTTACAATTTGCAAAAGATACGATAAAGGAGAGTCTCCGCAATGGAATTAGCGATAATCACAGCCCAGCAGGTTTTCATACTGTTTTTAATGATTCTCACAGGAACTATCGGCTTTCGCACCGGCATCATAAAAGAGGACGGCAAAAAAGTCCTCTCCGATATGCTTTTATATCTGATTGCCCCCGCCATGCTTATTGATTCCTATATGGTGGAGTTCGATCCGGCTACCTTTCAGAATCTTCTCACCACCTTTGTTTTAAGCGGCATTCTTCTTTTGCTGGGACTTGCCGTAAGCTTTGCCTGTACATGGAAGCTTAAAAGCCCCAATATCATCATTCTGCGGTTTGCCTGTACATTTTCCAATGCAGGATATATGGGCTTCCCTCTGATCCGCGCGCTGTTCGGAGAGGAGGGCATCCTTTATGCCAGCGCCTTTCTTGCCATGTTCAATCTCCTCCTCTGGACGCAGGGCTACGTGATGGTTTCCGGAAAAGTCCGTCCCAGGGAGATCGCTGTCAGCATCATTACCTGCCCCAGCATTATCGCTGTCATTATCGGCCTTGGAATCTACCTTATGCGGATCCCGGTGTCCGATATAATCAAAACGCCTGTCTCCATGATCGGAGATATGAATACCCCCATGTCCATGATCGTAATCGGGCTGACCATAGCGGGGAGCGATATCCGGGCACTTTTAAAATCCAGGGAGCTCGGAATCGTCATATTCCTGCGCATGTTCCTCATTCCTCTGACCGGCGCCCTGATCTTCTTCTTCCTCGGAGTCCACGGCCAGGTGCCCATGATCGCCCTGATCCTGGAGGCCTGCCCCTGCGCGGCCATCACCACCATGTTCGCCATCAAGTTCAGACACAGCGAGACACTGGCTGCGGGTTCCGTGGTCATCTCCACTCTGCTGAGCATTGTGACGCTGCCCCTCTATGCCCTGGTTTTATCCTCTGTGGTTGGGTGATAATTCTCATGCTTTGCCGTCTCTATGCAAAAATTTAGAAAGGAAGGTAACGAACCATGCTGACAACTCTCTCTTTTCCCTATGGAAGAACAACTCTCAATTGCAGGCTGGAAGCGGACGAATTAAAGGCCGTTCTCACCAGCAGTCTGGAGGACTATCAGGCAGCCCTCAGCGAGGAAGATCTTGTCCGAAAAGCTCTGGAGAATCCCATCGGCTGTCCGCGTCTAGCCCAGTTATCCGCAGGAAAGAAAAATATCACTGTCATCACCAGCGACCACACCCGTCCCATGCCCAGCCGCATCACAATGCCCCTTCTTTTATCAGAAATACGAAAAGGCAGCCCCGAGGCCCGCATATCCATCCTGGTCGCAACAGGGACGCACCGGGCGGCCACCCGCGAAGAGCTTCTTGAGCGGTTTGGAGATGAGATTGTCTCTCAGGAAAATATATATATTCATAACTGCGACGACGCATCCTCTATGACAATTCTCGGCGGCACGCCGGGTGGAAATACCATCGCCATCAACCGGCTGGCGGCAGAAGCAGATCTGCTGATCGCCGAGGGCTTTATTGAGCCTCATTTCTTTGCAGGATTTTCCGGGGGGAGGAAAAGTATTATGCCGGGCATTGCGTCCAGAGAGAGCATCATGTACAATCACTGCGCTCCGTGGATTGCAGATCCCCATTCCGTTATGGGAAGTCTGGAGCATAATCCCATCCATGAGGACATGGTCTTCGCCGCAAGAAAATCCGGCCTTGCCTTCATCCTCAATGTTGTGCTGAACCACAAAAAAGAAATTATCGGCGCATATGCCGGCGATATGGAGGAAGCCCACAGGGAGGGCGTGGCGTTTTTGTCCTCGCTCTGCGCCTGTCCAGCCTCGCCCGCTGATATTGTGATAGTGTCCAACGGCGGATTCCCTCTGGATCAGAACATTTATCAGAGCGTAAAGGGAATGGCCACAGCCGCGAGAACCTGCCGCAAAGGCGGAGTTATCATTATTGTCTCCCAATGTGCGGACGGTCATGGGGGTGAAAGCTTTTACCATACCTTTTCCTCGGAGCCGGACACAAAAAAAATCATGGATTCCATTCTCTCCCAGGCTCCTAAGGCCACGATCCCCGATCAATGGCAGTCCCAAATATTGTGCAGTATTCTGTTACATCATCCTGTGATTTTAGTAAGCGACGTGCCCAAAGAAATGGCCAAAAAAATGCACCTGCTGCCCGCCTCCTCCATAGAAGAAGCGGTGCAGCAGGCGAAATCAATCCTAAAACTTCCGTCCCCATCCATAACCGCAGTCATGGACGGGCCTTCCATCATTATACAGTAACCGGTCTGGCAGGGGATATTACACAATCCCCTGTCCCATCATAGCCTCTACCACCTTCTCAAAGCCGGCGATGTTGGCGCCCGCCACATAATTGCCGGGTACGCCGTAGCGCTCCGCCGCGTCAGCCGCCTTTGCAAAAATGTTCGCCATGATGTTCTGCAGTCTCTCGTCCACCTCCTCAAAGGTCCAGGACAGACGCAGGGCGTTCTGGCTCTGCTCCAGTCCGGAGGTTGCCACGCCGCCTGCGTTGGCTGCCTTTCCGGGCATGAACAGGATCTTCTTCTCAACGAAAAGATCCGTGGCTTCTCTGGTGGAAGGCATATTTGCGCCCTCTGCCACAGCAAAGCATCCATTGGCGATCAAAGTCTTTGCATCCTCCAGATTCAGCTCGTTCTGGGTCGCGCAGGGAAGCGCGATATCGCAGGGGATCGTCCAGATTCCCTTTCCTTCGGTGTACACGGCTGTGGGGACCGCATCCACGTACTCTTTGATTCTGCCTCTGCGCACTTCCTTGATTTCCTTCACAACATCCAGCTTGATGCCGTCCTTATCATAAATATAGCCGTTGGAATCGCTGAGGGCCACAACCTTGGCTCCCAGCTGCTGGGCCTTCTGCACCGCGTAGATAGCTACATTTCCGGATCCGGAAATCACTACGGTCTTTCCAGCCAGCTCCTTGCCGTTGTGCTTAAGCATCTCATTTAAAATATAAACCAGTCCATAGCCTGTGGCCTCGGTGCGCACCAGAGAGCCGCCGAAGGTCAGACCCTTGCCGGTGAGAACGCCCTCATACAGGCCGGTAATTCTCTTGTACTGCCCGAAGAGGAAGCCCACCTCGCGGCCGCCCACGCCGATATCGCCGGCGGGAACATCGGTATCCTTGCCGATATGGCGGTACAGCTCTGTCATAAAGCTCTGGCAGAACGCCATCACCTCGCGGTCGGACTTGCCCTTGGGATCAAAGTTTGAGCCGCCCTTGCCGCCTCCCATGGGAAGGCCTGTGAGGGAATTCTTGAGGGTCTGCTCAAATCCCAGGAACTTTAAGATGCTCTGGTTCACGGAAGGATGGAACCTGAGGCCGCCCTTGTAGGGCCCGATAGCGCTGTTAAACTGAACCCGGTAGCCCTTGTTCACCTGAACCTTGCCCTTATCGTCAACCCACGGCACGCGGAAGGAGATGATTCTCTCCGGCTCCACAAAGCGCTCCAAAATACCGGCAGCCCTGTACTTCTCCTCATTCGTATCGATGACCAGGCGCAGGGAATCCAAAACTTCCTTCACCGCCTGATGAAACTCCGGCTCGCCCGGATTCTGTGTGACGACTCTGTCATAGATCTCATCAACGTAAGACATAGACTTTTCCTCCTTAAGATTATTTGTTTAAAGTGTAGGGATGCGCGTGTGTCCTTGACACACTGTTAGGGAAAATTATAACAAGTTAATATGTTAAAGTCAACAAGTATCTTTTTCTCCACTAAGTACAAATTGATCCTTTCCCTTCTGCTTCGCCTCATAGAGCAGGCGATCCGCCTTCCGGTACAGATCGTCAATGGCAGCTCCCCCTTCCACAGGGATTGCGCCCATGCTGCATGTGACAGCTCCTTTGGGGAGACGGATAGCGTTCATCTCCTCCTTCAAACGCCCCATCTGCCTCTCCATATCCTCCCGCGTCATGGGATCGCGGATAAGGGCGACGAATTCGTCCCCGCCCAGCCTTCCCAGTATGCCGCTGCTGCCAAAAATCTTCCTCAGCTTTTCCGCCGCCTCCCGCAGAACCCTGTCGCCTGCCGGGTGCCCCAGCTGATCATTGATCTTCTTAAAATGATCTATATCCAGAATGATAAAGAAGCCGGTCGTCTCCCCCTCTTTCTCCGCTCCCCAGCCGTCCAGTATATCCTGGGCTGACTGGAAGAACTGCTGCCGTCCCAAAAGCCCCGTAAGCCCGTCCAGGCGCGCCTCATAATACAGATAATTCAGGTTCTTTTGGTGCACGGTGATAACAAGGATAACCAGGAAAGAAAGGGAAAGGATTCCCAGCAAAAATTGAATCTGCAGATGCAGCATATCATAGGAAATTTTATCCGACAGATCAATTCCGTACCTGTGCATTACGCTTTCAATCCGGTCCGTAAAATACAAGGTCACGCTGAAAGCCGCCAGGAGCGTTAAAAAAACAGTTGTCCACATTCCCCTTTTGTTATGGTCCGAAATGGCATATACCTGGTCAACGGTCTCTATCCGGTATATATATTTCCGGACGTACTCGGATCGCAGGAATATATAGCAGAGGAAAATAATTAAATCCACCGCCAATGTGGAGGGAATAAAATCTATGCGGAAAATATCATTCAGCGTATTGGAAATTCCAAAGCCCATTTCCGGGAAAAAAATCCCCATAAAGCCATAGACTAAAAAAGAATGCAGAACCCTTCCCAGGGATGATACAAGCAGCATATTGACAAGAGGATGCTTTCCCCTTCTGGCAGACTGATAGAGCAGCCCGGATATCAATCCGAACAGGGCGCGGGATCCCACGCTCAGCAGAATGCTCTCCAGGGGTCTCCCGCTCTGTATGGGTGAAAAAATCATATCCCCGACCCCCACATAATAGGCGGAGGCCTTCCACATGGACGCCAGTCCGAAGATGGTTCCCACCAGCGTCGCTTCCTTCGGCCCCATCAGGCAGCCTGCGGCCAGAACCGGAATATAGACAAATGTAATGGAAATGGGATCAATATGAATATATCCCAAAAAAGAAAAGGACATAAAAAGCTCAAGGGCGATCAATGCCCAAAGCACATATTTATTTTTCCCTGTGAACGTTCCTTCCATTCGCTGCAAAACCCCCAATTCTTACCATCTATGATAGTCCATAGGAGGCTGACTGTCAATAAAACAATCTCCCCTCAAGGGAGAGCTGCTCTCTTTGAGGGGAGATTCTTAAGGGGATTAATTCTCCGGCACATTGGGAAGTCCCGCAAATCCCTTCGCCAGATCCTCGTCCGTGGGAATGGTATCGGTCATCTGGCCATTGTTGAACTTCTCATAAGCGTACATGTCAAAATATCCGGTTCCGGTGAGGCCGAATACAATAGTCTTCTCCTCCCCGGTCTCCTTGCACTTAAGGGCCTCGTCAATGGCCACCTTGATGGCATGGCTGCTCTCCGGCGCCGGAAGGATGCCCTCCACCCGCGCGAACTGCTCCGCCGCCTCAAACACTGCGGTCTGCTCCACGGACACTGCCTCCATCAGCCCGTCATGGTAGAGCTGGGAGAGAACCGGGCTCATGCCGTGATACCGAAGGCCGCCCGCATGGTTCGCAGAGGGGATAAATCCGCTTCCCAGGGTGTACATCTTTGCCAGGGGGCACACCATGCCGGTATCGCAGAAGTCATAGGCGAAGCGGCCTCTGGTAAAGCTGGGGCAGGAGGCAGGCTCCACAGCGATGATGCGGTAGTCTCTCTCCCCTTTAAGCTTTTCGCCCATAAAGGGAGAAATCAGGCCTCCCAGGTTGGATCCGCCGCCGGCGCAGCCGATGATCATGTCCGGCACAATGCCGTATTTGTCCAGGGCCGCCTTTGTCTCCAGGCCAATCACCGTCTGGTGGAGCAGCACCTGATTTAACACGCTTCCCAGCACATAGCGGTATCCCTCCTGCTGGGTGGCCGCCTCCACCGCCTCGGAGATGGCGCAGCCAAGGCTTCCGCTGGTTCCCGGATGCTCCGCCAGGATCTTGCGGCCAACCGCTGTGGTCTCCGAGGGAGAAGGCGTCACCTTCGCCCCGTAGGTGCGCATCACCTCTCGGCGGAAGGGCTTCTGTTCATAGGAGCACTTCACCATATACACCTGGCAGTCCAGCTCCAGATAAGCGCAGGCCATGGAGAGGGCGGTGCCCCACTGTCCGGCTCCTGTCTCTGTAGTCACGCCCTTTAACCCCTGCTTCTTTGCGTAGTAGGCCTGGGCAATGGCGGAATTTAACTTATGGCTGCCGCTGGTATTATTTCCCTCAAACTTATAGTAAATCTTAGCCGGGGTATCTAACTTCTTCTCCAGGCAGTAAGCCCGTACCAGAGGCGAGGGGCGGTACATCTTGTAAAAATCCAGGATCTCCTGGGGAATATCGATATAGGGGGTGGTGTCGTCCAGCTCCTGCCGGATCAGATCGTCGCAGAACACAGGACGCAGATCCTCATAGCCCATGGGCTTTAAGGTCGCCGGGTTTAATAGGGGGGCGGGCTTGTTCTTCATATCTGCCCGGACATTGTACCACTGCTTGGGCATCTCCTTCTCTTCCAGATAGATTTTGTAGGGGATTTCTCTGCTCATAATCGTTCTCCTTTCCTTGAAAAACCGTGTCGTTTCGCAGCAGCTTCTTTTAGGCGTCTGCTGCGGCATTTCCGGGGAAAGGGATAAAAAAATACCCTCGTCCCCACTATCACTTACAGGGACAAGAGCAATACTCCTGCGGTGCCACCCTTATTGACAGAATCTTCTGCCCGCTCTGCGCATACAAACATATGCTGAACCTTGGTAACGAAGCTTCTCCCTCCGTCTCGCCTACTTGCCGCATCCCGGATCCTGTCCCAGACACTCTCCGCCGCTGCGTTCCGCTCGCCCTCAGAAGTCCATTCAGCCAGGCCGTCCGCGCCGCGATCCCACCATCCGCAGCTCTCTGTACCGTCCGCAATCTGTCCTACTCACTCTTCCTCAACGGTTTGTTGGATTATATATATCACAGACATTCCCCCTTTGTCAACTGTTTTTTTCTGAAAATGAGAAAGCCGCCTGCCAAAAGACAGACGGCCTTCCCCAAACACAAAGGATAAAGGTATTTTCCCCAGAGGGGTCAAATATTCGTTATTTCCCGTAGTAAGCCTTAAGATACATCTCCTTGATCTCGCTCATCAGAGGATATCTGGGGTTAGCGCCGGTGCACTGGTCGTCGAAGGCATTCTCCACCATCTCGTCCAGGGTGTCAAGGAAGTACTGCTCATCCACGCCGTAATCCCGGATGGTGGGCTTTACGCCTACCGCCTTCTTTAACTCCTCGATCTTCTCGATGAGCTTCTTCACGGCCTCCGCGTCGTCGGACGCCTGAATTCCGACAAACCGGGCGCACTCCGCATACCGGGCCTGGGTGTGGGGATACTGGTACTGGGAGAAGGTTCCCATCTTTCTGGGGCACTCCGCCGCGTTGTAATCCACCACCATGGAGATCAGCAGGGCATTGGCGATTCCGTGGGGAATATGGTGGTATGCGCCAAGCTTGTGGGCCATGGAGTGGCACACGCCCAGGAAGGCGTTGGCAAATGCCATACCGGCCATGCAGGAAGCATCGGCCATCTTCTGGCGGGCCTCCACATTTCCAGGCTCATTGTAAGCAATGGGCAGATAGTCAAATACATTCTTCATAGCCTTTAACGCCAGGCCGTCGGTGTAGTCCGTGGCCATCACAGAGGCATAGGCCTCCAGGGCATGGGTCAGAACATCCACGCCGGAGGCGCTGGTCAGACCCTTGGGCTGGCTCATCATATTGTCAGTGTCAACAATGGCCATGTTGGGCAGGAGCTCGTAGTCAGCCAGCGGATACTTGATGCCGCTCTCCTGATCCGTGATAACCGCGAAGGGTGTCACCTCGGAGCCCGTACCGGAGGAGGTGGGCACTGCCACAAAGTAAGCCTTCTCTCCCATCTTGGGGAAGGTGTAGACTCTCTTGCGGATGTCGATGAACCGCATAGCCATGTCCATGAAATCTGCCTCCGGATGCTCGTAGAGCACCCACATAATCTTGCCCGCGTCCATGGCGGAGCCGCCGCCCATGGCGATAATCACATCGGGCTCAAACTCCCGCATAAGCTTAGCGCCGGCCTGGGCATTGGCCAGGGTGGGATCGGGCTGCACGTCGGAGAATACGGTGTAGGTGATGCCCATCTCGTTCAGACGGTCGGTGATCACCCGGGTATATCCGTTCTTGTACAGGAAGGTGTCGGTAACGATAAAGGCTCTCTTCTTGCCCATCACGTCCTTCAGCTCTTTTAAGGCCACGGGCAGGCAGCCCTTCTTGAAGTAGACCTTTTCAGGCGCGCGGAACCACAGCATATTTTCTCTCCTCTCGGCGACGGTCTTGATATTCAGCAGATGCTTCACTCCAACGTTCTCGGAAACCGAATTTCCGCCCCAGGATCCGCAGCCCAGGGTCAGGGAGGGAAGGAGCTTGAAGTTGTACAGATCGCCGATTCCGCCGTGGGAGGAGGGCGTATTGATGAGGATACGGCAGGTCTTCATGCGCTCTGCGTGCTCCATCATCTTTTCCTTCTCATTAACATCGATATACAGGGAGGAGGTATGGCCGTAGCCGCCGTCCGCCACCAGGCGCTCCGCCTTGGCCAGGGCGTCCTCAAAGGTCTCCGCCTTATACATGGCAAGCACAGGGGACAGCTTCTCGTGGGCAAACTCCTCGCTGATGTCCACGGACTCTACCTCACCGATTAAGATCTTGGTGTCCTCAGGCACATCCACACCCGCCAGCTTGGCAATGGTGTAGGCGCTCTGTCCAACAATCTTTGCGTTCAGAGATCCATTGATCAAAATGGTCTTGCGGACCTTGTCAATCTCACCCTGCTTTAAGAAATAGCAGCCTCTGTAAATGAATTCCTTCTTCACATCCTCATAGATGGAGGCCAGTACGGTCACAGACTGCTCGGAGGCGCAGATCATGCCGTTGTCAAATGTCTTGGAATGGATAATGGAATTCACAGCCAGCTTGATGTCCGCCGTCTCGTCGATGATAGCCGGGGTATTTCCCGCGCCAACGCCCACTGCCGGCTTTCCGGAGGAATATGCCGCCTTCACCATGCCCGGGCCTCCGGTGGCCAGAATCAGATCCGCATCCCGCATCACCTCATTGGTGAGCTCCAGGGAGGGAACATCAATCCATCCGATAATCCCCTCGGGAGCTCCGGCCTTCACAGCTGCCTCCAGAATCACTTTGGCAGCGGCGATGGTGCACTTCTTTGCCCTGGGATGGGGGGAAATGATGATAGCATTTCTGGTTTTCAGGCAGATCAGGGCCTTGAAAATCGCCGTGGAGGTGGGATTCGTGGTGGGGATTACGGCGGCAATCAGTCCGATGGGCTCCGCAATCTTCTTGATGCCGTACTCCTTATCCTCCTCAATCACGCCCACGGTCTTTGTATTCTTGTAAGCGTTGTAAATATACTCAGCCGCGTAGTTGTTCTTGATAACCTTGTCCTCAACCACGCCCATGCCGGTCTCCTCGACCGCCATCTTGGCCAGCGGGATCCGCATCTTGTTGGCCGCGCTGGCAGCCGCGAAGAAAATTTTATCCACCTGCTCCTGGGTATAGGAGGCGAAGATTTTCTGCGCCTCGCGCATTGCAGCCATCTTTGCGTTCAGTCCCTCTACGCTGTCGATGATCTCGGGAACAACCTGCTGGTTCTTCTTTGCCATTTTTTTGTTTCCTCCATTTTCCTTGTGTTTGGTTCAAATGTTTGATAATTAATTAACAATCTTACTGTCTGCATTATAGCGCCTTGTTAAAAAAATGTCAATATGTATTTTTTATATTTTTATCTTTACCTTAAGTTCTTTATAAACACCTGTTGTCTCCCTAAAATTTTCCCTATTTTCAGCGGAAATGGCATTAAAAAATGCCAGGAGACAGGAGTCCCCCGGCATTTTCATCAATTACAACCGAATTAGTTAAGATATTTTTTTAACAATTCTACCTTATCCAGCCGCTCCCAAGGCAGATCCAGATCATTGCGGCCAAAATGACCGTATGCCGCCGTCTGCTTGTAGATGGGTCTGCGCAGATCCAGCATCCGGATAATCCCCGCAGGGCGCAGATCAAAGTTTTCCCGGATGATCTCCACCAGCCTCTCATCGCTCAGCTTTCCGGTTCCAAAGGTTTCCACCCGGATGGATGTGGGATGGGCCACGCCGATGGCGTAGGAGAGCTGAATCTCGCACTTGCCGGCCAGGCCTGCGGCCACAATATTCTTGGCCACGTACCGGGCCGCGTAGGCTGCGGAGCGGTCCACCTTGGTGCAGTCCTTTCCGGAAAACGCGCCGCCGCCGTGCCGGGCGTATCCGCCATAGCTGTCCACGATGATTTTCCGGCCCGTAAGTCCGCTGTCCCCGTGGGGGCCGCCGATCACAAAACGGCCGGTGGGGTTGATAAAGAATTTGGTCTTATCATCCACCATATCCGCAGGAAGAATCTCGTCAAAGACATATTTCTTGATATCCCGGTGAATCTGCTCCTGGGTCACGCTCTCGTCGTGCTGGGTGGAGAGAACCACTGCGTCCAAGCGCACGGGCTTGTCATTCTCATCATACTCCACCGTGACCTGTGTCTTTCCGTCAGGACGCAGATAGGAAAGCGTGCCGTCCTTGCGGACCTGGGTTAAGCGTCTCGCCAGCTTGTGGGCCAGAGAGATGGCATAGGGCATGTACTCCTCTGTCTCGTTGGAGGCGTAGCCGAACATCATGCCCTGATCCCCGGCGCCGATGGCGTCCAGTTCCTCCTCGGACATATGCTTCTCCCCTGCCTCCTTGGCCTCCAGGGCCTTGTCAACCCCCAGGGCAATATCTGCGGACTGCTCGTCGATGGCAGTGATCACACCGCAGGTATCGCAGTCAAAGCCATACTTTGCCCGGTCATAGCCGATCTCCCGGATGGTCTCCCGGACAATCTTCTGGATGTCCACATAGGCGTTGGTGGTAATCTCTCCCATAACCAGCACCAGTCCTGTGGTGATAGCCGTCTCGCAGGCCACCCGGCTCATGGGATCCTTCTCCATCAGGGCGTCGAGGATCGCGTCGGAAATAGCGTCGCAGATCTTATCCGGATGTCCCTCTGTCACGGACTCTGAGGTAAATAATCTCTTCTCCATAGGTATCTTTCAAATCTCCTTTCCGGTTCATCGGGAATACTCCCGATATGTAAAAACAGCTGCCTCTGTCAGCGGATATCCTTTCTTTCCCTCCGGGAAAAAGGATTCTTAAGCGCCTTTATATAGAAATAGAAAAGTCCGCATCGCTGCGGACTTGAAAAAGGCAATTCTTCAAATCCTCTTATTGCTCGATGCAGCGCGGTCCCCGTCCTTTCGGACGCTGAAAACCGTACTCCTCGCTCAGGCTGGCACCTTCCGGCCCTCTCGCATGTTCCTTCATGCTCAACCGGGGTTGCCGTGACTTCACAGGTCCTTTGTACCTCCATCACTCTGAATAAGGGATATCTACTAACGATTCTGTATGTAATTGTTACGCACCTATATTAATGTATTTTTCTATAGATGTCAATAGGAATTCTGAACTCCTATCTCCTCCAGAGGCGGGCATCAGCCAGCCTTCATCTTGAACTTTCGTATTTCCCGATCCGAGTCCACCTTCTCAATCATGGCTCCCAGGCCCTGAAGCTTCTCCTCAAAGCACTCATAGCCCCTCTGGATATAACCGATCTCATCCACCACCGTATATCCGTCCGCTGCCAGTCCCGCGATCACAAGGGCTGCTCCCGCCCTGAGATCCGGCGCGTTCACCTGGGCTCCGGTAAATCCCTTCACCCCGTCAATCACAGCCACATTTCCCTCTACCTTGATATTGCCGCCCATGCGGGCCAGCTCATCCACATACTTAAAGCGGTTCTCAAAAATGCTTTCCGTCACCATGCTTGTCCCCGCAGCTAAGGACAGAGTGACTGCCATCTGGGGCTGCATATCCGTAGGGAATCCCGGATAGGGAAGCGTCTTAATATCCGTGTGCCTCTGCACAGGCTTTCCAACCACCCGGACCGCGTCGTCAAACTCGATAACCTCGCAGCCAATCTCCGTGAGCTTCGCGGAGATGGCCTCCAGGTGCTTGGGGATCACATTGCGGATCATCACATCGCCCCGGGTGGCCGCAGCCGCGCACATAAAGGTGCCCGCCTCAATCTGATCCGGAATAATGGAATACTCCGTGCCGTGGAGGTGATCCACCCCGCGGATGCGGATGGTATCCGTACCTGCGCCCTTGATATTGGCCCCCATGCTGTTTAAAAAGTTGGCTACATCCACAATGTGGGGCTCTTTCGCCGCATTCTCCAATATGGTCTGTCCCTCTGCCAGGGAAGCAGCCATCATAATATTGATGGTGGCCCCCACGGAAACCACATCCAGATAGATGTGGCTGGCCACCAGATCGATGGCATGGGCAAACACCGTTCCCCGCTCAATTACCACCTCGGCGCCCAAGGCCCGAAATCCCTTGATATGCTGATCAATGGGCCGGCTGCCGATGTTGCATCCCCCGGGAAGGGGAACCTGGGCGCTCTTATACTTTCCCAAAAGCGCTCCGATAAAATAATAGGAAGCACGGATCCGCCGGATGAACTCATCGTCCACCGACACCTCCTTGATATTCCTTCCGTTAATCCTCACTGTGTGCCGATCCACCCGATCCACCTTCGCGCCAATCTCCTGTATGGCCTCCAGCATCACATTAATATCCTTTACATCGGGAAGATTGTCAATCAGGACATCCTCATTCGTCATAATAGAAGCTGCCAAAATACCCAGGGCCGCGTTCTTTGCGCCGCTCACGGTCACATCGCCTACCAGGGGATTTCCGCCTTTTATGATATACTGTTCCATCCCACACCTCTGCATCTATGACTATATTCCCTCATCCTGCAGGGAAATCATCTTTTGTAATTTGTAACAGTTCAGACGGCGGGCATACCCCAAAGGGCACCTAGTCTTCTTGCCCGGCCAAAGGCCGGACAAGAAGCATCGGATGTCCATCCGATGGGTAAACAGGGGCAAAACCATGTTTACAAGCAAGCTTGACACCTGCTTTTGCCCCTGTTTACCCGCCGTCTGAACTGTTACTGTAATTATTTATTCATAATTTCTTTACATCCTCTTAAATTATACCATAAGAAAAGGATTTGTAAAGTGCATGGCGAAGATGCGGCATGCCTGACGTCTATTTTCGCCTCTGTTTACCCGCCGTCTGAACCGCTGCTCATTTAAAAATCTTCACCGCGCCTGTTTCATTGAGATGGCGAAGCAGAGAGAGGCAGATGGGGAATCCAAAAAGTCCCAGAACTCCGAACAGCTGCGTCCCCACAAACATGCTCACCAGGGTCACAACCGGGTGGAGCCCCAGCTGTGCGCCCACAATCTTGGGCTCAATAATATTTCTTATAATCGTCACCACCACATAGATGGCTAAGAGGCTGAGAGCCAGCGGAATATCGCCCCGGATTGCGGTGATAATCGCCCAGGGCAGCATGATGCCTCCCGTCCCCAACACAGGCAGGATATCAAAAATAGCGATGCAAAAGGCGATGAGCAGGCCGTATTCCAGCCTTATAATTGTAAATCCAATGGACAGCTCCACAAAGGTAATGGACATAATGATGGCATAGGATCGGATGCACACAAAGAGCGTCCCTATTATGTACTCCTTGATCTGCAAAAACATTTCCCCGCTCTTGCCGCTCAGCTGGCGCAGGCAGAAGCCTGTGAGCTTGTCATAGTCAAGGGCGATAAAAAACGTGGAAATAATAAGGAGCAGCTGTTTGATTAAGAAGCTGGGCAGGGAGGAAGCCGCTCCCGACACCCAGCGCATAGCGGAGACAGAGAGTCCGGAAACAGCTTCACCCAGGGACATAATCGCCTGATTAAAAAGGCTGTTGAGGGTGGACTCCAGGGATGGAGCCAGGGTTTTCGTCCACTCTTCAATCACGGTAAACAAATCCCTGACAACCGGCTCCACCAGGCTCCGATATATCGTAGGGATCGCCAAAACCAAATTTTTCGACAGGGAAAATGTCCGGATCCCCGCCAGCGTGATCAGAAGGCCTATGGTAGAAAAGAATAAAAGCACCATCAGGACGGATACAATTCTTATATTGATGTGAAGCTTCCTCGACAGGAACAGGCTCGGCCTGCGCAGCATATAGGCAATGATAAATCCCAATGCAAAGGGCATCACCATAGGAAGGGCATATTTGATTGCCAAATATATCAGCATAGCTAAAATTCCAAAATAGAGGAAATTGACAATAAAGGCCTTTCGTTTTTCCTGATTCATGACAATTTACGTTTCCTTTCTAACCGTTCCTTTTATCCGCCGCTGCCCTGTCCCTGCGGCAGCATTTATTCCGCTTCCACCGCGCAGAGAAAATCATTCTGCAGGCTTTCAAAATATGCTTCCCCGTCTCCAAGTCCCATTTTCCAGGATTCCCTGGTGTCCGGATCATAGAGCGTCACATTGTACGTGTCAAATCCTGTCAGCAGCACATACTTTTCCTGATCAATATAGGCAGCCACAGGAATTCCCTTGTCAATGAAATAGAGCACCTGGCTCAGCGAGCATCCCTGGGCGTCAATCACGAAAATTCCATCGTCAAATTTCTGGCTTCCCTCCAGGGAGTCTATATGCCTGGTCAGCTTCCCCCCGCTTTCCTCCGGGGAACGGATTGTCCTTACATTCTGCCGGTTTACCCTGTCCCACAAAATATGCTGGTTTTCATCTGTCACCAGGCCCATCTTGTCATAGGCCAGATCCACCGCTTCCTTAAAATCCCGGGAGGCTCCCAAATAGTGGCCGCCCCCATACGCGTAAAACACAAGTGTCCCGTCCTCAGCGCGCGAGGGAACCGACGCGGGATCCAGGACGCTGACATTTTCAAAGGAGAACGCGGCAGGCGGCGATATGCGCATTCCAGCTCTCTCTATCTCCTTTCCCGTATCCACATAATAAATTCTTCCCCTTTCCTGGCCGTTTAACCAGCTGATTCCCTCTGTCCCATCATCTTCTGTCCTGCGGTTGCTCACAATGGTGTCCTCCCCCTGGTACACATACGTGTGATCCTCCAGCTTTGCGCAGCACCACAGATGAATTCTTCCCTCCTCAACACTGACATCCGATATATAAATATTTTCCCTTCTGTACTCGCTTTCAATCTCCATATCGTTGTTTACAATATACATGGCATACATGGGCAGTCCCTTGACTCTCCCATCCTTCCACCAGATATCCTCCGCATTCGCGGCTCCGTAAATGAGATCACTGCCCACAAATCCCAGTACCCGGACATAATCCCCATCTTCCGCGGATATCTCCTGTTTCACCGCCGTATTAAAATCAATGACATGGACAATCTCTGATCCGTATAGGGATCCCTCCTGCCATGCAAAGCGGCTTCCATCCTCGCTCACCGCAAAGCTTCCCTCAGAAAGTCCCTGAGCCACCACCAAAGATTCATTGCTCTTAAGATCCACCCCGTACACAACGGATCCCGCCATCAGGTAAATCATACCGTTGGGGCTCACATAGGAGAGCCTGCGTATATCCTCCTCTATCCGCTCAAAGGACTGATTTTCCGAGATAAAAAATTTCTCCTGCACCGTATCTGTCTGCCAGTCAAAGCTGTACAGCGCGATGCCGGTCTGTCCCTCGTATTTTCCCCGGTTCATATATCCGTAGACCAGAAAATCCAGATTCCCGCTGTCTGAAAGAGTCAGAATTTTAATTCCATGCCGGTCAAAACCGCTGCGCGTCCCGTCATCCTCCTGGCTGAAGAAGGAAAATACGCAGGAAAGCCAGTTCTCCTCCCTGTCATAGCACCACAAATTTCCATTCACCGTAAAGGCCGTGTACCGTCCATTTTCACTTTTCAGGGAAGAAACGCCCTCCCCGTCCTGTATCCCAAAAAGAATCTTGGATCCTGAGAAAGAATTGGCTTCACCGGAAAATATCTCATTTACCCGGCGCTCATAATTCATCATATAAATTCTCTTCTCGTTCCACTTCATGGTGAAATTATCTTCCGCCTGGGCAAAATACTCGGATCCGTCCGTTTCCCGGATTTTCACCCGGTAGGACACCTGCACATGTCCCATAATCCCATCATACTCCTGGAGGGTTATCTGCGGCTCTCCCACCAGCTCCACATCCAGCCCGTCCCATGTAAAGTGGCTGAAGCTGGCGCGGATTGTGACAAAGCCAAGGGAGCTGTTATCCTCCGTCCCGTCCGTCTCCAGGTAGGCGGTCAAGTCCTGGGCCTGTTCGTAATCCAGACTTTTTCTTGTGAATGTGTCCGCCAGCTGCACCATATCCTCCGCGTAGGAAGGTGTGTCCGCCCACATAATTCTGGTGTAATACCGGACATTCTTCTCCCCCATGTCCAGCGTAATACATAAGAGATAGGTTTCATTTTTTGTGAGAAGATTCTGAATGGGCAGAGCTGCCCGTATGCTTCCGTCCCCGCTCTCCCAATCCGCAAGCTCTGTTCTCTCAATCAGCCGTTCCAGGGAAAGGCTGCGTATCTCATAGCTGATGCCTGTTATTGTATTTCCATACTCTTCAATACGGATTTCCAGCCTCCGGTCCTGGGGAAGTACAGAAATACAGTCCCTGGCCGCCGTATTTCCCATATCCTTCAAATACCCTCTCAGGCAATTGATCTCCCGGCTCCCGGACTGCGTATAAATCAGAGGAAGCGTCGGTTCCTCTATGGATGTATAGACAGCGGTTTCCCGCTCCATTGTATTGCGGGCCCCAAAAAAATATATTACAACAGCGGCGGCGAATATAAAAAAAAGGATCGCCCCGTTTCGTATTTTCTTCTTCATCCGATAATCAAATTCCTCCCGGAAAGGTCTGTCTGCCCGGCTCCCCCGGGCGCTGGCTGCAGGGTAAAATTCACGCGTGGTACTTTAGCTTTGTCTCCACAAGAAAATCCACGCCGAGGGCGTCTGTCTCCCTCCGCGCCTCCTGTCCCTCCTGATCAAAAAGCTCCGGATATTTCTGAATGATCCTGCGCTCCTGGCTTACAATCCGGTTCAAATGGTGCTGCAGAATATTGCAGAGGCGGTCCGTGTCCTTTGCAAGGACCGCGTCAATCAGCTCCTTATGCTGATCAATGATGCGTCTTTCAATTCCCTCCTCGGCCATGACGAGAAGCCGCATCCGGTTATAATGGCCGGAATTGTTGGCAAGAATTTCAAAGCAATATCCCTTTTTTACCGCGTAATAAAAAATAGAGTGAAAGTACACGTCCTCCGCCATAAAAGCCCGGGCGTCGCCTGACTTTAAAATCGAATTCTGGCGGTCAAGGGACATTTCCAGATCCGTGAGAATCTTTAAATCGCAGATTCCCATAAACTCCAGCATAATTTCCTTTTCCACGCTGACCCGCATAAAGCGCTCATTGCGGATCTTATCATAATTGATCTTGGAAACCATAGTCCCCTTCTGGGGCAGAAGCGTCACAAGCCCTTCCTTTGAAAGGCTGATCAGGGCGTCCCTCACCGGAGTTCTCCCTGAATTATAAACCTCTACGATATCCTTTATGCTGATTACCATACCGGGGCGCAGCTTTAATTCGAGAATGTCCGTCCGAAGCAGGTCATATATAGTATCTTCCCGATTTTTTTGTTCAGCGGCGTCCATCTGTACCTCCATAACTCATAACTTCCGAATACATCTTTAAAGCTTCATTCGGATTATAATTATAGTACAAAAGGATGTCCAATGTAAATGGTGAATAAGGAAATTGATTTAAATTTTTTGTAAACGCCATCCCGGCAATCTCAGAAAGCGCACGGATCGTGGAAGTGTGCTTATATCCAAAGAATTTCCAGAGAGTAATTGTCTCTGTCCGGGTGTAAATTTCCTCCTCCTCTTCCTCAAAAAAATGAAACAGCTCATGGCCGAGTATCAGATTTTTCATCTGGTCCTCTGTCACAAGCTTGCGCACCTGCTCATCCGAAGCTGCCTTCTGGACGGGCTCCCTCATAATCTGAATCTGATTCGGAGGCGTAAAAAGGGCGAACAGAATCCGTCCCCCCACATTCGCCTCCTTTGGAAAGGTAATGGAAAGCCCCAGGATCCTTGCGATCTCCCAGGGATCCGTGGTGCCAAAGCGAAGGGCTGTCTTTTCCGCCAGCTGGTTTCCGCACTCCACGGCCTTTTGTATCATATCTCTCTTTTTTTCATCGCCTATCTTGTGACAGAGAACATCCCTGGAGAATGCGTACATTCCCCAGGAGATGTCGTCCACCTCTGACAGGCGTTTATTCATTTCGCCTATTGTCATATCGTTAGCTCTGCTTAATATTTGCAGCTACAATCAGAATGTCCTCATCCGGCTCCATGGAGGAAACCTCCAGATCCGTGAGGAGCTCCAGCTGGTCAAAATCCTGGGCGGAGAAGTCCATCACTCTGGCGCCCATGCACAGATAGTAGTCCGGGCGGGCGATGAGCTCGGTCTGGTACACCGCCATGTCATCCCAAAGCCGCTTCATGGCGTCCAGATATTCGCCGGCCTTTGTCTTGATGCACATGCCCCGGCCTCTCTGCACCTTGATGAAGCCCTTCTTGTCCACAATGCGGACAGCCCCTGCGGTCAGCGGATCCGCCTGGTTTCCATATACATAGAAGTAAGGCGTGCTGGCTAAAAGGTGGGCCTCGTCGTCCGCCACGCGCATATCCTCCGCGGCCAGGTGGCGGGCCTCGGACTCATCGCACTCCTTTAAGAGATCCGTGGTCTTAACCTCCGTGGATCCTGTGGCGATGGCCGTAACTTTGGAGGTCTGGGGATCAATCTCCACATGGATCTCCACAGACTCCGCCGTAGCGCCGGACTCGATGGCCTTGTTTAAAGCCTCGTTCTTGATGGCGCGGATGTCCTCCTTGGAGGGGGAAGGGATAATACGCTCCACCACATCCCGGACCATGGACAGAGCCACGCCGATGGAGGAGATAACCTCCGCATTCTCCGGGATGGAGTATTTCACGCCCATCTTGTTGCTGAAGTAGATGATCAGGGAGGACGCGCCGCCTCCTACGCCTACCAGGGAAATCTGGTCCTTCTCCAGCTTATATTTCTCCGCCAGATCCAGGATAACCGGCTCGATCTTGGCATAGGCCTTCTCCATGATCTGGGTGGCGATATCCTCCACGGTTGTACCGCAGTAATCCGCAAGGGCCTGCATGGCCTTCTTGGCGGATTCCACATTTCCGTAGGAGAAATGCTCCGGCTTCACCAGGCCCAGCACGTTGGCCGCGCAGGAATTGGTGATGGTCACCGCGCTTCCGTCCTCCATGCGGATGCGGACATAGTCATCGGGATCCCCGGGCTTGGGTGAGAAGAACTCCACCTTGGGCCCTTTGATCTTATCCGTATCAGTGAATACCGCGTAGTCAAGACCCGCAATATGGGCGGAACGGGGGCCTACATCCACAATGCCCTGCTTGTTGGCCCGGACCATGGATCCGCCGGCCACGCCCAGAACCCGCACATCCAGGGAGGAAATGTAGGTGGCGTGTCCGCCTACCACAGAGTAGTCAATGGCGGGACGGCCGTTCTTGATGACGCCGATGTTGGTGGTGGTTCCTCCCACCTCAAAATACACGCCGTTGGAAGCCCGCAGGTACATAAGAGATCCCATAACGGAGGCCGCCGGTCCGGAGAGCATGGTCAGCACCGGGCGCTTCTTCATCTCGGAGATCTCCATAACGCCGCCATCGCCTCTCATGATCATCAGGGGCACATTTACCCCCGCCTCCCGGACGGAAGCCTCGGTGGAGTTTGCCGTGTCCAGCATTTTGGGAAGAATGGAGGCGTTGATGGCCGCAGTCCTTGTACGGCGGGTAAGTCCGTACAGCTTGGTGATGTCGGAGGCCATGGTGGTGGGGATTCCCTTGGCGCTTGCCACCTCATAGACCTCCTGCTCCGGGCCGCCGTCGTCCACGCCGAAGGCCATGGAGGACACAAACACCTGGGCGCCCTGGGACTGCATCCTGTCGATGGTCTCCTCCACAACCGCCTTGTCCATTTTCTTTACATTCAAAAATTCATTTACGATCTTGATCTTCTTCTGATTTCCCAGGTCAATGTCGTCCAGACGGGTCTGCCTCTTGGCTAAGAAGCCCTCCAGGCCGCCCTTTGCCATTCCGATGACGCCCACGGTGGCCACGTCGCCCTCAATAAGGGCGTTTGTGGCCTGGGTGGTGGAATGGGCTACGAATACCACATCGCTGGGACTGATATTGTTCTCCGTCAGACAATTCTGGAAGGACTTCACAACGCCCGCGGCAACGCCTCTGGGATCGTCATGGGTTGTCTTTACGGAAGATTTTCCAATAATCTCATGGGTCGCATTGTCGATTGCGACTGCCTTTGTGTGAGTACCGCCAACGTCGATACCCATTCGCACGGATCTGCCCATTTGCCTTCTTCCTCCTTCCCTATTACATCAAGCTGCCGTACAGCACATACACCGCCATGCAGCAGATGATGCCCACGATCCAGCCGGTGGGAATGGACATCTTCATGTAGTCCTTGGTGGAAACCTTGGTGTATCCGAATCCCCATGCAACCCAGGACTGGGTGATGTCAAGATGCTGGGGCGCAATAGTGGTCACTGCGAACAGCGGATACAGGAAGGCGACCGGAGCGCCCGGAAGGGTGGTGATCACAACAGCCAGAATAGCGGTTCCGCATCCAACCAGGTTCATGGGGCCGCGGAAGAAGCCAAGGGGCGTGAGCACTGCGAACACAATCGCCAGGGCCAGCGCCGAGGTGGGGACAAAGCCTCCCAGGATGGCTGTAAAGTAAGGTGCGGCATAGGTCGCGGCGTTGTTGAACATAGCCAGCGTAAGCAGGAAGCCTACCATGGGAGCCACGTCAATGGCGCCGTCGGTGAACAGTTTTGCAAACAGGCGGCAGATCTCGGAGTATGTACCCCGAAGCTTGCCTGTGGTAATCAGTGCGTAGATGGCGGACAGGCAGAATCCCAAGATAATCGGAATCTCGAAAAGCACAACGCCCAGCACGGGAAGGATTACGGAAATCCAGGAAATTGCAGGGGCATTGTCATTTACAGAGCCGGCTGCCGCCGCCCATGCATGGGAGGTTTTCTTCTTTCCCATGTTGAAGTTGGCTACCACCAGAACCACCACCAGGGACACTGCCATGCAGATGATGCCGATGGTGAAATAGTCATTGTAGGTGTAGTTGGCCGCCTCCGGGTTGAAGCCGGCGTAGATGGTCTGATACTGATTAAAGTTTACAATGTTGCCAAAGATTCCTGCCATGATGGATCCCATAAAGCTGAACATTGCGATGGGAGCAGGAATTCCAAGGGACAGAAGAATCGGAAGCACGATAACCGCGATGGAGATAACCGGTCCGATACCTGTCATGGACATGAAGATAATCGCTGTCACGATGCACAGAAGGCCCATGGTGATTCTGGGCTTGTCCCCGCCCAGCTCAACCACCTTGCGGATCAGGGTGGCCGCAATACCCGTATCCATCAGCACTCTTCCAAAGAATGCGCCGAAGAACACGTTTACCAGAATGGAGCTGGCGTAGTTTGCAGGTCCTGTTGCGTACACGTATGTGAGCGAATCAATCAGGGTCTGGCCCTCCATAATGTCTGTGGGGGCAATGGCGTTTCCGATCAGAGCCAGAACCGTCCAGAAAGTTGCCATCACGGCAAATCCCACCATAAGGTTGAAACCTTTGACGCAGTACCACACCAATCCCACGAAGGACAGGATCATGATAATGCCTATGATAACATTGATGTTCATACGAACCCTCCTTAAAAATTGTTTGGTTTGTTTCTAAGCAGAGGCCTCTTCTTTCCGCTTTCGAGCATCTATATTTTACAACTAATATATTAGTTTGGGTACTGGTATTTTTAACGTATTTGCACTATATTTTTTATATATAATGCACAAAAAATCGATTTACAGCATTTTTTATGCCAATATTTTTCCAATTTATGAAACTTTATACTGGTAGTTTTCCATCATTATTTTGGTTTTTATGCCTATTAATCCCTGTTAAATTTTTGCTAATACATCAGTTTTTTAAACTGATATTTTACTTTGCTTTACCAGATCCCAAAATTTTCCAATGCCCATGCTGTCATACTTACCCCTTTGGAGCAGGCGGCTCCCACAAAAAAAGCCCTTCCCATGCGAAGGACTTTTCCTGCTGTCTTATCTGTTTCCTTTGACGGTCCCTCACAACATACATATTCCCCTGCTGCACCGTCTATTATACATTTCATTTAAAAGAAGTACCTTTACCATATCCTGAAGCCAGGTGAGATCGGATTTTGGCGGCCGGTGGGATGGCCGGCCCGGCTTGGGCGGAGGCGGCGGCACAGGACGGCCTGGCGGAGGCGGCGGCACGGGGCGGCCCGGCGGAGGCGGCGGCACGGGGCGGCCTGGCGGGGGCGGCGGCACGGGGCGGCCTGGCCTCTGGTTGGGCCTTCCTGTAATTGGCAAGCTCTGTCCACATATTTCATCCTCAGGGAATTTATGCCGGATATGAAAATCTTCGATTTTTTCTTCACCTCCGGCCAGGCATTGAATGGACGCTTTCTCCTTCTCTGTCTCCTCCTCTTTTATATTCCACATATCCCTCAATTTCTCTTCGCCCTCAGCTGACAGGATTGTATCACAGACTGATAAACACAGCCTGTTTACCATCCATTCATCCATGTATTCGTCATACATGGGACTGTTTTTATAATCGATCCCATCGCAGGCCTCCGATACGTATTTTTGAAGAACCTTCACATTCGGAGGATACATACTCATAATACGCACAATATCCCGCATATATTTTCTCTCCTTTTTCTCTCACTTCCAATATATGCGGGATATTTCCCAATGCTGACTATTTTATTTTTTCGTAATTCCTGTGACCGTTCCGATAGTCTGCTAATTTCTTTTTACGTACCCAAGAGCCTGCTCCAGCGCCTCTTTTTCTTCATTTCCCAAAACAACCTCTGTGTGGCCTGCATCCACCTCCTTCAGATAGAGATAGCAGCCATTTCTGCTGTGCATGCAGTTCAGCACGAATCCTGTATTCGTATAGTCCAAGAGAGCAATTGCGAAACTTAAGGTTCCGCCCATCCCCTCAAATGCGTTATACCGTACAACTCCAAACTTTTGAAAAGATGAACGAAATGTTCGGTTCAGCGTGCGGATGGAGTCCTTGGCCGCCCTGTTTTCCGCCTTCAGATTTTTGATCTCATCCAGCTCGTCCAGGATCATATCCTCCATTGTCTCCGCATCCTTGCCCCTCATAAAGTAGTCGTATTTTCTGTTCAAATGTCTCAGCTTTATCATCTGTGTGATTACCAGTATGAGAAGCACTGCGCATAACACCATCAGCCCCAGCAGGATATACGCCGGGTCAAATGGAAGCTGATTCAAAATGCTGTTTTCCATTCTTTGTGTCTCTCCTTTTGTCCTCAGCGGATGGATTCTATCATCTCTACGATCCGCTCCAGCTCCGCTTCTGAGTAATATTCAATTTCAATACGCCCCTTGCTCTTATCCTTATTATGGATGGTAACCTTTGTTCCCATAATTGTTTTCATTCTCTCCTCCAGCTCCTGAAAGATGAGAGAAAGGGCCTGATCCTTATTTTCACTCTTTTCGCTCCGAGAGATTGGCTTTCCCAGCTTTTTTACAAGCTTTTCCGTTTCTCTCACGCTTAATCCTTTGTCTGTTATCTCCTTTGCCGCTTTCTTCTGAAGAGCCTTGTCCTCCAATGACAAAAGGGCCCTGGCATGTCCGCTGGTAATCACTCCCTGAATAAGGAGATCTTGTATCTCCTCATCCAGCTTTAAAAGGCGCATGGAGTTTGTAATTGTAGCCCTGTTTTTAGAAACTCTGGCAGCAATTTCTTCCTGGGTCAAATTAAATTCCTTTATCAGCTGCTGATAGGCCTTGGCCTCTTCTATTGGATTCAGATCCTCCCTCTGTACATTTTCAATCAGGGCTATCTCCATGGCCTTCTGCTTATCATACTCCCTGAGTACAACCGGAACCTCCTTAAGCCCCGCCAGCTTAGCCGCTCTCCATCTTCTCTCTCCCGCTATAATTTCGTAGGATGTCCCTTTTTTCTGTACCAGGATAGGCTGGAGGATCCCATAATTTTTTATTGATTCAGCCAGCTCTTTCAGCTCTTCCTCATTAAAATTTTTCCTCGGCTGTCCTCCGTTTGGCTCTATGAGGCTCACCTTTACAAGATGCTCGCCTCTCTCCATTTCCTCCCCATCTTTTTGAGTTGTTTTCTGCACCTTCGAGAGTTCCTCATTGCTCTCCCTTACTACATCCTCCCCAAATATAGCTCCAAGTCCTCTTCCTAAACCCTTTTTTGCCATTATAATTCTTCTCCTCTGCTCATTACTTCTGCCGCCAACATGCGGTAGCTCTCCGCGCCGGTTGAGCGGGAGTCATATAAATTGATCGAAAGCCCGTGGCTGGGCGCTTCCGCCAGCCTTACATTTCTTGGTATAATTGTCTTATATATAGTCCGGTTCAGATTATTTTTTACACTCTCCACCACTTCGAGGGACAGATTCGTTCTCGCATCATACATTGTAAATACTACTCCCTCCAGTTCAAGCTGCGGATTAAGTTTTCTCTTTACAAGATCCACGGTTTTCAGCACCTGATTTAATCCTTCCAGCGCGTAATATTCACATTGAATGGGTACCAGAACGGTGTCAGCCGCTGTCAGCGCATTGATTGTTAAGATATTCAGAGAAGGCGGACAGTCAATAATGATAAAATCATATGCATCCCTGACTTGCGCGAGATACTCTTTGAGAAGTTTTTCCTTTTCTTCCACTTCCTGAAATTCTATTTCTGCTCCCGCAAGATTCATGTCAGAGGGAAGTATGTCCAAGTTGTTCTGTATGTTCTTTATAATGCACGCATCTATGGGAGCTTCATCTACCAGCATATCATAAACTGTCCTCTGGAAATCCTCTCTCTCCAGCCCCAATCCGCTGCTTGCATTTCCCTGGGGATCAAAATCCACAAGCATAACATGCTGCCCTGCTTCCGCCAAGCAAGCGGATAGGTTAATAGCTGTTGTAGTCTTTCCGACTCCTCCTTTCTGATTGGCTATCGTTATGATTCTTCCCATAGTATTTTTCCTTTCTGAAATCTCAATGATGTTAAGGTCGAAACTATATATTAGTTGCGCCCTGTACCTATAGTACCTTGAAAAATTCATATTTTGTAGTA
>CALWRY010000017.1 GCA_944384065.1 uncultured Enterocloster sp.
CGTTGGCTAGATTAAAAGAACAGTATCAGAACGAGTTTGTAGAAGCTCTGACAAAGAAATTTGGATACAAGAACGTAATGCAGGTGCCCAAGCTTGACAAGATTGTAATCAATATGCGTGTGGGCGAGGCAAAGGAGAATGCCAAGGTTCTGGATGCAGCGGTGAGAGATCTGGAGATCATCTCCGGTCAGAAGGCTGTGACCACCAAGGCAAAGAAGTCCGTAGCTAACTTCAAGATCCGTGAGGGCATGGCCATTGGCTGCAAGGTTACCCTCCGGGGCGAGAGAATGTACGAGTTCCTTGACCGCCTGGTAAACCTGGCCCTTCCCCGTGTGCGTGACTTCAGAGGTGTAAACCCCAACGCGTTCGATGGAAGAGGAAACTACACCCTTGGCATCAAGGAGCAGCTGATCTTCCCTGAGATCGAGTATGACAAGATCGACAAGGTAAGAGGTATGGATATTATTTTTGTTACCACGGCCAAGACCGATGAGGAGGCCCGTGAACTGTTGACATTATTCAATATGCCTTTTGCGAAATAATAGGAGGAAAGTTTCATGGCTAAGACTTCAATGAAGATTAAACAGCAGCGCCCTGCCAAGTTCTCCACCAGGGAGTACACCCGCTGCAGGATCTGCGGCCGTCCCCATGCGTACCTGAGAAAGTACGGCATCTGCCGTATCTGCTTCCGTGAGTTAGCATATAAGGGCCAGATCCCCGGCGTGAAGAAGGCCAGCTGGTAAGCATCCGATAGTAGAAAAGAAGGAGGCATTATAAAATGACGATGAGCGATCCCATTGCAGATATGCTTACAAGAATCCGTAATGCAAATACTGCAAAGCATGATACAGTTGATATTCCTTCCTCCAAGATGAAATTAGCTATCGCTGATATTCTGGTGAAGGAGGGCTATATTGCCAAGTACGACCTGATCGAGGACGGCGGTTTTACCACCATCCGCGTGACCTTAAAGTATGGCAAGGACAAGAACGAGAAGGTTATCTCCGGCATCAAGAGAATCTCCAAGCCCGGTCTGCGCGTGTACGCAAACAAGGAGGAGCTTCCCAAGGTGCTTGGCGGACTTGGAACCGCCATCATCTCCACCAACCAGGGCGTGATCACCGACAAGGAAGCGCGCAAGCTGGGCGTAGGCGGAGAGGTATTGGCTTTTGTTTGGTAATTTCCGCTCAATGCGACTGAAAACAGAGAAGGCGCAGACGCCTTCTCCGAGAATTTAAGTAGGAGGTAAAACGGCATGTCACGTATTGGTAGAATGCCAGTTGCAATCCCGGCAGGCGTTACGGTAACGATTGCTGAGGGCAACAAAGTGACCGTAAAAGGTCCTAAGGGAACATTAGAGAGAGTACTTCCGTCCGAGATGACCATCGAGGAGAAGGACGGACATATTGTAGTAAGCAGACCGAATGATTTGAAGAAAATGAAATCTCTCCACGGCCTGACCAGAACCCTGATCAACAACATGGTGCATGGTGTGACGGAAGGGTATGAGAAGGTTCTTGAGGTAAACGGCGTAGGCTACAGAGCCGCGAAGCAGGGCAAGAAGCTGACCCTGAACCTGGGATACTCCCATCCCGTTGAGATGGAGGATCCGGAGGGTATCGAGACTGTCTGCGATGGACAGAACAAGATCATTGTAAAGGGTATCAGCAAAGAAAAAGTTGGCCAGTATGCTGCCGAGATCAGAGACAAGAGACGTCCTGAGCCGTACAAGGGCAAGGGTATCAAGTATGCTGACGAGGTTATCAGACGTAAAGTTGGTAAGACTGGTAAGAAATAATCTAAGGAGAGTGTAGAGATGGTTAATAAGAAATCAAGAAGCGAAATTCGCATGAAAAAGCATGCCAGAATGCGCAACCGTTTTTCCGGCACCGCCGAGAGACCGCGTCTGGCCGTGTTTAGAAGTAATAATCATATGTATGCTCAAATTATCGACGATACGGTTGGTAACACCTTAGTTGCTGCTTCCACAGTAGAGAAGACCATTAAGTCCGAGCTGGAGAAGACCAACGACAAGGCGGCTGCGGCATATATTGGTACGGTGATTGCAAAGAGAGCCCTTGAGAAAGGTATCAAGGAAGTTGTCTTCGACAGAGGCGGCTTTATATATCAGGGCAAGATTCAGGCATTAGCAGATGCAGCCCGCGAGGCTGGTCTGGATTTCTAATTGAGAGGAGAATAAAACATGAAGCGTACAATTATTGATGCCAGTCAGTTGGAGCTGAATGATAGAGTAGTTGCCATCAAGAGAGTCTCCAAGACTGTTAAAGGTGGACGTACCATGAGATTTTCCGCTCTGGTAGTAGTTGGCGATGGCAACGGCCATGTAGGTGTTGGCCTGGGCAAGGCCGGTGAGGTTCCGGAAGCAATCCGCAAGGGCAAGGAAGCCGCTGTGAAGAATCTGGTGGAGATCCCTGTGGACGAGAATAAGAGCATTCCCCACGACTTCATCGGAAAGTTCGGCAGCTCCAGCGTTCTGCTTAAGAGAGCTCCCGAAGGTACTGGTATTATCGCAGGCGGTCCGGCCCGTGCCGTAGTGGAGCTTGCCGGCATCCGCAATATCCGTACAAAGTCCCTGGGATCCAACAACAAGACCAACGTGGTTTTGGCAACCCTGGCAGGATTAACTTCCCTGAAGACTCCGGAGGAGTTCGCAAAGCTCCGCGGCAAGTCCGTAGAAGAGATTCTGGCCTAATAGGAGGAGAGAGACATGGCAGAGAAATTAAAAATCACACTGGTCAAGTCCCCTATCGGCGCGATCCCCAAGCAGAGAGCGACCGTTGAGGCTCTTGGCCTTACCAAGATGCACAAGACGGTTGAGCTGCCGGCCAATGACGCGGTTAAGGGCATGGTACAGGCCGTTCGGCATTTAGTAAAAGTAGAAGAGATTTAGGCGTAAGGAGGTGCAAGTCATGGAATTATCTAATTTAAAGCCTGCTGCTGGTTCCAAGCACAGCAATAATTTCAGAAAAGGCCGTGGCCACGGCTCAGGAAACGGCAAGACTGCCGGCAAGGGCCATAAGGGACAGAAGGCACGTTCCGGCGCCCCCAGACCTGGTTTTGAAGGCGGTCAGATGCCTTTATACCGTCGTCTGCCCAAGCGCGGCTTTACCAACCCCAACAGCAAGACCATTGTGGGCATCAATGTGAGCGCCCTGGAGCGTTTTGACAACGAGGCGGTTGTTACGGTTGAGACCCTGATTGAGAGCGGCGTCATCAAGAACCCGAGAGACGGCGTGAAAATTCTTGGAAACGGAGAATTAACCAAAAAGCTGACTGTTAAGGTAAATGCCTTCAGCGAAGGCGCAAAAGCTAAAATTGAAGCTTTAGGTGGAACCTGCGAGGTGATCTAATGTTTAAATCCATCAGGAATGCGTTCAAGGTAAAGGAGCTTCGGGGCAAGCTGCTCTACACGCTCATGATGCTGGTAGTCATTCGTTTTGGCTCCCAGCTCCCCATTCCCGGGATTGAGACATCCTTCTTTGCGGATTGGTTTGAGAGGCAGTCAACAAACGCCTTTGGCTTTTTCAATGCCATGACGGGCGGCTCCTTCTCATCGATGTCTGTCTTTGCCTTGAGTATTACGCCATACATCACGTCCTCCATCATCATTCAGCTGCTCACCATTGCCATCCCAAGGCTGGAGGAGCTGCAGAAGGATGGAGAGGACGGAAGGAAGAAGATTCAGGAATACACCCGATACACCACAGTGGGACTGGCGCTCTTTGAGTCAGCGGCCATGGCCATTGGCTTTGGCCGTCAGGGACTTCTCCTTGACTACACAGTGGGCAATATCATTGTAGCCGTCGTGACCATGACTACGGGCAGCGCCCTGCTCATGTGGATCGGCGAGCAGATTACGGAAAAGGGTGTGGGCAACGGTATCTCTATCGTCCTGCTGTTCAATATTCTTTCCAGTGTGCCCGATGACATGAGAAACCTGTATTACCGTTTTATTTTCGGACAGACCATTCCGACCATGGTAGTTGCCGCGGTTATTATTGCAGCGGTGATCCTGGCCATGGTGGTGTTTGTTATCGTGCTGAACGACGCGGAGAGAAGAATTCCCGTACAGTATTCCAAAAAGATGGTTGGCCGCAAGATGGTGGGAGGACAGGCTTCCAGCATTCCTCTGAAGGTTAACACGGCGGGCGTTATGCCGGTTATCTTTGCTTCATCCATTATGTCGTTCCCGGTGGTGATTGCCCAGTTCTTCCCTGTGGACTACACAAGCGTGGGCGGGCACATCCTGATGATGCTCAACTCTGCGTCCTGGTGCAGGCCGGATCAGCCGGTGTATTCCATCGGTCTGGTGATTTACCTGGTTCTGCTGATCCTCTTTGCTTATTTCTACACGTCCATCACCTTTAATCCCTTGGAGGTGGCGAACAACATGAAGAAGCAGGGCGGATTTATCCCCGGCATTCGTCCGGGCAAGCCTACCAGCGACTATCTGAACGGCATATTGAACTATATTATTTTCATCGGCGCCATGGGCCTGATTGTTGTGTCCGTTGTCCCGATTCTCGTGTCCGGTCTTCTGGATGTAACCCAGATCTCATTTATGGGAACGTCCCTGATCATCATTGTGGGCGTGGTACTGGAGACTATTAAGGCAATCGAATCACAGATGCTTGTGCGCTACTACAAGGGATTCTTGAACGATTAACAGTGACAGCCTGGGCGGGCATCTTTCGGCCCGCCGCTGGGCTGTCAGGCTTTATCATCGATCTGCCTTTGTGGGATCTCACAGAGGCGGATTTGTTGTATTTATAATGAGGGGGATTCTATGAAGATTATCATGCTGGGCGCTCCGGGCGCAGGAAAAGGTACGCAGGCAAAGAAAATCGCGGCAAAGTATCAGATTCCGCATATCTCCACCGGCGATATTTTCAGAGCCAACATTAAGAATGGGACAGAGCTGGGCATGAAGGCCAAGTCCTACATGGATGCAGGCGGCCTTGTACCGGATGAAATCACCATCGGAATGCTTTTGGATCGGATCCATGAGGCGGACTGCCAAAACGGCTATGTGCTGGACGGCTTTCCCAGGACCATTCCCCAGGCGGAGAGCCTGACAAAGGCATTGAAGGAGATGGGCGAGTCCATTGACTATGCGGTGAATGTGGATGTGCCTGACGAAAACATTATAAACCGTATGTCCGGCCGCAGGGCCTGCCTTGGCTGCGGAGCCACCTACCACATTGTGTACAATGCCCCGGCTAAGGAGGGCGTGTGCGATGTCTGCGGACAGAGCCTGGTGCTCAGGGATGACGATAAGCCGGAGACCGTGAAGAAGCGCCTTCAGGTTTACCATGAGCAGACCCAGCCCCTGATCGATTATTATAAGAAGGAAGGGGTTCTGGCTGAGGTGGACGGAACCAAGGATATGGAAGAGGTATTTCAGGCGATTGTTGATATTTTAGGAGCTTAAAAAATGGTGACAATTAAATCGGAACGGGAAATTGAATTAATGCGTGAGGCTGGAAGGATCCTTGCGAAGGTCCATGAGGATCTGGGGAAGGAGCTCAAGGCCGGCATGACAACAAAGGAGATTGACCGGATCTGCGAGGAGATGATTCGAAGCTATGGGTGTATCCCCTCCTTCCTGAACTATGAGGGATATCCGGCTTCCGTGTGCGTGTCCATCAACGATGAGGTTGTCCACGGGATACCGAGCAAGCACCGGCATCTGAAGGAGGGCGACATCGTCAGCCTGGATACGGGTGTCATCTGGAAAGGGTACCAGTCGGACGCGGCCAGGACCCATATGATCGGCGAGGTAAGCCCCCAGGCAAGAAAGCTGGTGGAAGTGACGGAGCAGAGCTTTTTTGAGGGAATAAAGTACGCCAAAGCAGGCAATCATCTCAATGACATATCCTCAGCCATTCAGGCATATGCGGAGAGCTTTGGGTTCGGCGTGGTTCGTGATCTGGTAGGCCATGGCATAGGAACCAAGATGCACGAGGAGCCTGAAATACCGAATTTCTCCCAGCACCGCAAAGGCATTCGCCTTGCGGCAGGGATGACCCTTGCAATTGAGCCCATGATTACCGCCGGGCGCTACGACGTGGTCTGGCTGGATGATGACTGGACTGTCGTCACGGAGGACGGCTCCCTGGCTTCCCACTATGAGAATACCGTATTGATTACGGAAGGGGATCCGGAGATTCTGTCTCTTCAGTCGAGGTGAACATATGGCGGAACTAAAGGCGGCCGGCCTGGTAAAAAGCCTGGCCGGCCACGATAAAGGGGAGCTGTATATCATAATCAGCGTCCAGGGGGAATATGCTTACCTGTCGGACGGACGGCTTCGCCCCCTGAATAAGCAGAAGCGCAAGAACAAAAAACACCTGCAGATTTTAGGCGCGTACAGTGAGGAGCTGGCGGCAAAGCTGTCGGAGGGCCTGCCGGTCCACGACCATGAGATTGCCGGCTTTATCCGCGCGTACAAGCAGGAGGAGGGAAAGGAAAATGTCGAAAGCAGACGTGATCGAAATTGAGGGAACCGTAGTTGAGAAGCTGCCCAACGCCATGTTCCAGGTAGAGCTGGAAAATGGACATCAGGTTCTCGCCCATATCAGCGGAAAGCTTCGGATGAATTACATCCGCATTCTGCCGGGCGACAAGGTGACCCTTGAAATGTCGCCCTACGACCTGTCCAAGGGCAGAATTATCTGGAGAGATAAGTAAAAAAGGACTTGCATTTGCTGGACTGTTTTGGTATAATATTTCAGCAACTTTGTTGTTCTATAGAAAGGAGAATTACTGTGAAGGTTAGATCATCCGTCAAACCGATCTGCGAAAAGTGCAAGATCATAAAGAGAAAAGGCAGTATCAGAGTAATTTGCGAAAATCCAAAGCACAAACAGAGACAAGGTTAATTTAATTTTAGGAGGTGTACTACACACATGGCTCGTATTTCAGGTGTTGACTTACCAAGAGAAAAGCGCGTTGAGATCGGTCTTACTTACATCTATGGAATCGGCAGATCCAGCTCCAACCGTATTCTGGCCGAGGCTGGCGTGAATCCGGATACCCGTGTAAAGGATCTGACAGATGATGAGGTGAAGAAGCTGACCGCTATCATCGCTGACACCCAGGTGGTGGAAGGTGATCTGCGCAGAGAGATCGCGATGAACATTAAGCGTCTTCAGGAGATCGGATGCTACAGAGGAATCCGCCACAGAAAGGGACTTCCGGTTCGCGGGCAGAAGACAAAGACCAACGCGAGAACCTGCAAGGGACCGAGAAAGACCGTAGCAAACAAGAAGAAGTAACTTTGCAACCCGAATTCGATTTGTATGTTTTAAAAGCAGGATGAGCGAATTCAAGTAAATGAGAAAGTAGGTTAGTTTAAAATGGCTAAA
Organism: uncultured Enterocloster sp.; assembly: GCA_944384065.1. Classification (GTDB taxonomy): domain Bacteria; phylum Bacillota; class Clostridia; order Lachnospirales; family Lachnospiraceae; genus Enterocloster. The sequence continues at coordinate 7,389 of CALWRY010000017.1, forward strand.
AAAGTGTCCACTACAGCTAAGAAAGTGACAAAAAAGCGTGTAAAGAAAAACGTTGAACGCGGACAGGCACATATCCAGTCATCTTTTAACAACACGATTGTTACATTGACGGATGCCCAGGGAAACGCTTTATCATGGGCAAGTGCCGGTGGTCTGGGATTTAGAGGTTCAAGGAAATCTACTCCTTATGCAGCTCAGATGGCAGCAGAAACTGCTACAAAGGCAGCTCTTGTACATGGCTTGAAATCCGTTGACGTTATGGTCAAGGGGCCGGGCTCAGGACGCGAGGCAGCGATCCGCGCTCTTCAGGCATGCGGCCTGGAGGTAACCAGCATTAGAGACGTGACTCCCGTTCCTCACAACGGATGCCGTCCGCCCAAGCGCAGAAGAGTCTGATTGATTTTATTAGGAGGTAAAGTAAAGTGGCAGTAGATAGAGTTCCTGTTCTTAAAAGATGCAGATCCCTGGACCTGGATCCGGTCTATTTAGGAATTGATAAGAAGTCCAATAGAGAGTCCAAAAGAGCAAACAAGAAGTTAAGCGAGTATGGCCAGCAGCTTCGCGAGAAGCAGAAAGCCAAGTTCATCTACGGCGTTCTGGAGAAGCCCTTCCGCAACTACTATGCAAAGGCTTCCCGCATGAGCGGTATGGTTGGTACCAACCTGATGGTCCTGCTGGAGTGCCGTCTTGACAATGTCCTGTTCCGCATGGGAATCGGCCGCACCCGCAAGGAGTCCCGTCAGATTGTGGATCACAAGCATGTGCTGGTGAACGGCAAGTGCGTGAACATCCCCTCCTTCCAGGTGAAGGCCGGCGATGTGATCGAGATCAAGGAGAAGTACAAATCCGCTCAGAGATACAAGGATATCCTGGAGGTGACCGGCGGCCGTATGGTTCCCGCATGGCTGGAGGTTGACCAGGAGAACCTGCGCGGCACCGTGAAGGAGCTTCCCACCAGAGATGAGATTGATGTTCCTGTAAACGAGATGCTCATCGTTGAGTTGTACTCCAAGTAATCCGACGTGACAGTCCGGAGGGCGGGCGGACAGAGACGGAACCCGGCTCTGCTTATACGCCCGCCTTTTGGACAGGCATACGTTTCCCTCGAGATATAATAGAGACCCAAAAAGGAGGGGCTATTAGTGTTCGATTTTGAAAAACCAAACATTGAGATTGCAGAGATCTCAGAAGACAAGAGATACGGCAAGTTTGTGGTTGAACCGCTTGAGAGAGGTTACGGTACGACTCTGGGCAATTCCCTGCGGAGAATTATGCTTTCTTCCCTGCCCGGAGCTGCAGTGAGTCAGGTAAAAATCGATGGCGTTTTGCATGAGTTCAGTTCCATCTCCGGTGTGAAGGAAGATGTGACTGAGATTATCATGAACATCAAGAGCTTAGCAATCAAGAATAACAGTGACACCGATGAGCCCAAGGTTGCCTATATTGAGTTCGAGGGCGAAGGCGTCATTACCGCAGCGGATATCCAGGCGGACGCGGACATTGAGATCATGAATCCGGATCAGGTGATTGCCACCTTGAGCGGAGGCACGGACAGCAAATTTTATATGGAGCTGACCATCACCAAGGGCCGCGGCTATGTGAGCGCTGATAAGAATAAGAATGATGAGCTCCCCATCGGTGTGATTGCAGTGGATTCCATCTACACACCGGTAGAGCGTGTCAATATGGCGGTGGAGAACACCCGTGTGGGCCAGCAGACAGACTATGACAAGCTGACCCTGGAGATTTTCACCAACGGTACCCTGGGCCCGGACGAGGCAGTAAGCCTGGCGGCTAAGGTACTGAGCGAGCATTTAAACCTGTTTATTGACCTTTCCGAGAACGCCAAGACCGCTGAGATCATGGTGGAGAAGGAGGACAATGAAAAGGAAAAAGTTCTGGAGATGAACATCGACGAGCTTGAGCTGTCGGTGCGCTCCTACAACTGCTTAAAGAGAGCCGGCATCAATACGGTGGAGGAGCTGTGCAACCGCACACCCGAGGATATGATGAAGGTTCGGAATCTTGGCCGCAAGTCTCTGGAAGAGGTGTTGGCCAAGTTAAAAGAGCTGGGGCTTGAATTAAATCCCAGCGACGAGTCATAAAATCCGGGCAACCGGACAGACAAGGCGTCCGATGCAACCGGGCGCTGCCCCCGGATTCAGTAAGTCCATAAGAAGCATGGATCCGGGCTGCCCAGAAATCAAGTGGAGATGCGTGCCTTAAGCCAGTAAGACCGACGGTGCATGGTAAAGGTATGCCACAGAATATGGAGGACAAATACAATGGCAGGATATAGAAAATTAGGTAGAAACTCAAATCAGAGAAAGGCGCTGCTTCGGAATCAGGTGACAGCACTTCTGTACCATGGAAAGATCCGCACCACAGAGGCCAGAGCAAAGGAAATCCGCAAGATTGCGGAGGGCCTGATCGCGATGGCTGTGCGCGAGCGCGATAATTATGAGACTGTTACCGTAAAGGCCAAGGTAGCCCGCAAGGACAAGGACGGCAAGCGCGTAAAGGAAGTTGTGGACGGCAAGAAGGTTACCGTTTACGATGAGGTGGAGAAGGAGATCAAGAAGGATAAGCCCTCCAGACTTCACGCAAGACGCCAGATGCTGCGCGTTTTCTACGGAGTGACCGAGGTTCCCGCTGCTGCAGCAGGAAAAAAGAAGAACACGAAGGCGGTTGATATGCCGGCAAAGATGTTCGACGAGATTGCTCCCAAGTACGCAAACCGCAACGGCGGTTACACCCGTATTGTAAAGATTGGACCCCGCAAGGGCGATGCCGCGATGGAGGTTCTGATCGAGCTTGTTTAATAGGTAAGACCGCCAAGGCGGTTCTGAATTGCATATAGTTAGGCAGGCGGCTGCAGACAGAGTATTTCTGTCTGCAGTCTTTTATTATTTGACAGAATATCGTAAGTTGACGGCCCAGGCAGGGTAAGGCTATAATGGAGCTACAAATAGAGAAGGAAAGAGCTGTGGAGAACGGCAAATTTTTCCGAAAGGAGGCGGTGATTATGTGGAGAAGGAAAGGCCTGGTTACTGCGGCCCTGGCTGCGGCGCTGGTGTCCCTTCCCTTTAGCGCGCAGGCCGATGACAGAAAGTATATTTCCAGTATATCGCTTAAGGTTCACGTGGATCTGGATCCAGGTGATTCCATCGATGATGGGGACAGCATTGATACCAGCAACGGAGGGGGAGACGGGACGTATGTCTATACCAGCTCCAGCAAGTACTCCATTGACTCCGCACAGTGGGCTACGGACACAAAGATTGGGGTTGGGGATACGCCGAAGATCGAGGTTTACCTGGATCCGGACTATTCCGGTGACACAGAATACCGGTTCCGCAGCAGCTATAGCTCCAGCTCTGTAAGCATCAGCGGCGGTACCTTTGTCTCGGCGGACCGGAAAGGCGATCAGCTGAAGGTCGTGCTCCGGGTCAACGGGATTAAGGGAACCTTCAGCGAGCCGGAGGACGCTTTCTGGGATGATGCGCGGGGAAGAGCCCGGTGGGAAGAGGGAGATGACGATTCCGGGTATTATGACGTGTACCTATACCGCGGCTCAAGCGTTGTGAAGAAGCTTGAGGAGTACCGCGGAAATTCTTATAATTTCTATCCCTATATGACCAAGGAAGGGGACTACACCTTTAAGGTGCGGACCGTGCCTCACACAGACGATGAGAAGCGCTATGGAGATAAGAGCGGATGGGTAGAGTCCGGTGATCTCTATATTGACGAGGATGAGGTGTCGGACGGAACCGGACAGGATACGGGAAGCGGCGCAGGCGGCGGAATCACCCAGGTTGGCTGGATTCAGGATGGAAGCACCTGGTATTTCCGGTATCCGGACGGCACCTATCAGCAGGCAGGCTGGCTTAAGTGGAACGGCATCTGGTATCTGTTCGACAGCAGCGGGCGGATGCTCACAGGATGGCAGCAGACCGGAGGAAACTGGTATTTTATGGATGGCAGCGGGGCCATGAAGACTGGCTGGGTGAAGTCCGGCGACGTATGGTACTATATGAATCCCAACGCGGACGGGCCGGAGGGCGCCATGGTTAAGAGCAGCTGGCTTGTTATCGACGGAAAGGCCTACTTCCTAAGCGACTCCGGCGCTATGGTGGAGGGATGGTACCAGGTGGAGGGAAACTGGTATTATTTCTATCCGGGACAGGGCCACAGAGCGGTGAACACAAATATAAGCGGTTTTCAGCTGGACGCCAATGGGGTCTGGAACCGATAAAGTATAAGGATGACAATACGGGGAGCCCGGGAAGCCGGGCTCCCATTTGCTGTGCGTGGAACTGAGCTGCGTTTCGCCTGTGCACGGAACCAGGCTGCGTTTCGCATGTTGTGTTTGTGGATAAAGTATGCTAAAATGTTTCAGAAATAGTTGCAGGCACACGGAGAAAGGAACGGAATGGGAATCATAAAGGCGGCCCGGCTGGTGCATGAATACATCAGGCGGAATGAAGACGATAAGGTGGAAGAAATAAAGCGGGCGCTGGACGGCGTGGACGTGGAGATAAAGGCCGGGGATTTCGTGGCGGTTCTGGGGCACAATGGATCGGGAAAGTCCACATTCGCCAAGCATGTAAACGCTCTTCTGGCGCCCACGGAGGGGACGCTCTGGGTGGGCGGCATGGATACAAAGGAGGAATCCCATGTATGGGACATCCGGAAGCTGGCGGGAATGGTGTTCCAGAATCCGGACAATCAAATTATCGGAAATATTGTGGAGGAGGACGTAGGCTTTGGGCCGGAAAACCTGGGAGTGCCCACGGAGGAAATCTGGCGCCGCGTGGACGAGAGCCTGAAGGCAGTGGGAATGACGGCCTACCGCCTTCAGTCCCCCAATAAGCTGTCCGGCGGGCAGAAGCAGCGGGTGGCGATTGCCGGGGTTATGGCAATGAAGCCCAGATGTATTATCCTGGACGAGCCCACGGCCATGCTGGATCCCAACGGGCGCAGGGAGGTTATAAAGACAGTTCACGCCCTCAACCGGGCGGAGGGGATCACGGTTCTGCTTATCACCCACTATATGGAGGAAGCAGTGGACGCGGATCGGGTGATTGTGATGGACGATGGGCGCATCGTGATGGACGGGAAGCCTCGGGAAATTTTTTCTAGGGTTCAGGAGCTGAAAAGCCATGGACTGGACGTGCCCCAGGCCACGGAGCTGGCTTATGAGCTTAAGGAAGCAGGGCTTCCTCTTCCTGAGGGGATTTTGAGCAGGGAAGAGCTGGTCCGGGAGCTGGCGCCCTTGTTGAGCGAGAGATAGGCGGAGGGAACGCACATGTCGATAAAAGCAGTAGATCTGAATTATGTTTACAGCGGCGGGACCGCCTTTGAGCAGCATGCTCTCTTTGACGTAAACTTTGAGATCAGGGACGGGGAGTTTGTGGGGCTAATCGGGCACACAGGCTCAGGCAAATCCACGCTGACCCAGCATCTCAACGGGCTTCTCAGGGCCAGCTCCGGCGCCCTCTATTATAATGGGGAAAATATATACGCTCCGGATTACGATATGAAGAAGCTGAGAAGCAAGGTGGGGCTTGTTTTCCAGTATCCGGAACATCAGCTCTTTGAGATAGATGTGCTGACGGATGTGTGCTTTGGCCCGAAGAATCTTGGGCTGTCCCAGGAGGAGGCGGAGGCCAGGGCGCGGCAGGCCCTGGAGCTGGTGGGGCTTGACGAGAGCTTTTACAGGCAGTCTCCTTTTGAGCTGTCCGGCGGGCAGAAGCGGAGAGCCGCCATCGCAGGGGTTCTGGCCATGGAGCCGGAGGTCCTGATTTTGGATGAGCCCACAGCGGGGTTGGATCCTCGGGGCAGGGACGAGATTCTGGATGTGATCAAGGGGCTCCATGAACAGAAGGGCATGACCATCATCCTGGTGTCCCACAGCATGGAGGATGTGGCCAGATATGCAGAACGGCTGATAGTCATGAATCACGGCTCCAAGGTGTATGACGGGACGCCCAAGGAGGTATTCCGCCATTATAAGGAGCTGGAGGCCATTGGCCTGGCCGCGCCCCAGATCACCTACCTGGTGCATGAGCTCAGGGAAAAGGGGGTTGATCTGGATTCGGATATCACCACCATCCGGGAGGCCAAGGAGGCTATCCTGGCCCTGTGGACAGAAAACAGGCGGAAAGAAGGCGGTGGGAAGAGCGATGTTTAGAGAGATTACACTGGGACAATATTATCCTGTGGATTCCAGGATCCACAGGCTGGATCCGCGGACCAAGCTGTTCGGGACCATGATATTTATTATCTCCCTGTTTTTGGCGGATAATTTGTGGGGATATGGCCTGGCCACGGCAGCTCTCATTCTGGTAATCCGGATGACCCTGGTGCCGGTCCGCTTTATTCTCAGGGGCCTTAGGGCTGTGCTGATCCTTCTTCTTATCAGCGTCAGCTTCAACCTGTTTCTCACCGGGGGAGAGGTGATTGCGAGCTTTTGGATTTTCCGGATTACCAAGGAGGGAGTGCGGCTGGCCTTTTTTATGGCAGTGCGCCTGATTTATCTGGTGATTGGATCTTCCCTTATGACGCTTACCACGACGCCGAACCAGCTGACAGACGGCCTGGAGAAAGGGCTCGGATGCCTGAAGAAACTCCATGTGCCTGTCCATGAGGTGGCTATGATGATGTCCATTGCCCTGCGTTTTATCCCGATTCTGGTAGAGGAGACGGACAAAATTATGAAGGCTCAGATGGCCCGGGGCGCGGACTTTGAATCGGGCAATCTGATCCAGAGGGCAAGGGCTATGGTGCCGTTGCTGGTTCCGCTGTTTGTCAGCGCATTCCGCAGGGCAACGGATCTGGCCATGGCCATGGAGGCCAGGTGTTACCGGGGCGGCGAGGGACGGACCAAGATGAAGCCCCTGCGCTACCAGGCAGGGGATCGGGCGGCATACACAGCGCTCCTTGTGTACCTGGGGGCCATGGCTGCTTCCCGAATATTTTTGTGAGGATGGATGAATGAAGCGAATAAAGCTGGTGGTGGCCTATGACGGCACCAATTATCACGGATGGCAGCTTCAGCCGGGGGCGGCGACCATTGAGCAGATGCTCAATGAGGCTCTGACCGGGCTGCTGGGGGAGCCGATTGCAGTCATCGGCGCCAGCCGGACAGATGCAGGTGTTCACGCCCTGGGAAATGTGGCGGTGTTTGACACAAGGCACCGGATGCCGGGGGAGAAGATACGCTTTGCTTTAAACCACCGCCTTCCTGCGGACATACGGGTGCAGTCTTCCTGCCAGGTGCCGGACGACTGGCATCCCAGAAAACACCCCTGCATCAAGACCTATGAATACCGGATTTTGAACCGTGAGGTGGAGCTGCCCCAGGAGCGGCTGTACGCTGCCTTCTGCCGTTTTCCGGTGGATGTGGAGCGCATGAGACAGGGGGCCGCGTTCCTGGTGGGAGAGCATGATTTTAAAAGCTTCTGCAATGTGCGGACCCAGGCGGAGACAACGGTGCGGCACATATACGATATCCAGGTAGAGCGGGACGGAAAGGGGATTATCACCATACGGATCCGGGGAAATGGATTCCTCTACAATATGGTGCGCATTATAGCGGGGACGCTCCTGAAAACCGGGATGGGGCAGATGGAGCCAGAGGGCGTCAGGCGCGCGCTCGAAGCGCGGGACCGTCAGGCTGCAGGGCCTACGGCCCCGGCCATGGGCCTGACGCTGGCCGGGATTGAATACACATAGCCGGGCAGGAAGAACCGGCGCCCGCTGGGGAGGCCTGCAGCCCGAGCCGTTACAAAAAACGCGAAAAAACCTCGAAAAACCGTGGAAAATAGGGTTGACACCTGTGGAACCCTATTATATAATATAAAACTGTGACATTACCAGAGAATGCTTATCCAAAGCCCCGGAGTAAGCATCCAGCTGATAAATTCTTCCCATATTTATCAGGCGGTTTGGGGCGTCCTTGGGACGCCGGATATATTTTTATAGAACGAAGGTTCAATCAACAGGAGGTTAATCCATGAAAAGTTTTATGGCGAGTCCAGCGACAATTGAGAGAAAATGGTACGTAGTGGATGCTGCGGGATGCACATTAGGACGCCTGGCTTCTGAGGTTGCCAGCGTTTTGAGGGGCAAGAATAAGCCTATCTTCACTCCTCATATGGACTGCGGAGATTATGTGATTGTAGTCAACGCTTCCAAGGTAAAGGTAACCGGCAAGAAGCTTGATCAGAAGATTTACTACCGTCATTCTGATTATGTGGGCGGTATGAGAGAGACCACTCTTCGCGAGATGATGGACAAGAAGCCCGAGCAGGTAGTTGAGTTAGCAGTTAAGGGTATGCTTCCAAAAGGACCTCTGGGAAGAAGCATGTACAAGAAGCTTCATGTATACGCAGGCCCGGATCACGAGCAGGCAGCGCAGAAACCGGAAGTTTTAACATTTTAATGAGGATTGGAGGAAGAAAGTATCATGGCTAGCGTGAAATTTTATGGAACAGGCAGAAGGAAAAAATCCATCGCCAGAGTATATATGACACCCGGCACCGGCAAGATCACCATCAACAAGAGAGATATTGATGATTATCTGGGACTTGAGACCTTAAAGCTCATCGTTCGTCAGCCCCTGGTAGCTACCGATACCACGGACAAGTTCGATATCATGGTAAATGTACACGGCGGCGGCACCACCGGACAGGCAGGCGCTATCCGTCACGGCATCTCCAGAGCCCTCTTAAAGGCTGACATTGATTACCGTCCCGTTCTCAAGAAGGCTGGATATCTGACCAGAGATCCGAGAATGAAGGAGAGGAAGAAGTACGGCTTAAAGGCAGCAAGAAGAGCGCCGCAGTTCTCCAAGAGATAATCGACCATACAAAAACAGCGAAAAAGCCCGGAATTACGCCATTTTCCGGGCTTTTGTTATGTCCAAAAATCAGGTGGAAAGCGGAGGTAATGGTATGTTTCCAAAGGTTGTAAAGGTAATGCCAATGAGAGATTATACGGTTCATGTATATTTTGAAGATGGAAAAACCGTACATTATGATATGACTCCTATGATTGGAAAAGGAGTCTTCAGCCCGCTAAAAGATATAAATGTTTTTGTGGACACATGTACGGTTTTGAATGATACGCTTGCATGGGATCTTTCAAAAAATCAGGATAATACGGCCTGCCTGGATATTGATCCATTTACATTATATCATTTGCCCTTGGCGGAAGAAAAGATGGGGGAATGAGATATCCCCAGCGTCCTTTCTATTGCCTGTTTTGCGCTTTGCAGCCAGACATGGGGCAATCAAAACCACCCGCCGTCCAGCCCGATAACCTGGCCGGTGAGATAGGTTCCCTTATATCCCAGGTGATAGACCAGATCCGCCACCTCCTCGGCGCGCCCCAGACGTCCCGCGGGAATATCCTCCACCAGGGCGATAAGCTCGTCCTCCTCCATCCACTGGTTCATCTCTGTGTCGATGGCGCCGCAGGCCACGGCATTGACCTGGATATTGCTGGGGGCCAGCTCCTTGGCCAGGGCCTTTGTGAGGGCATTGACGCCGCCCTTGGTGGCGGAGTACGCCGCCTCGCAGGAGGCGCCCACGGAGCCCCATACGGACGATATATTGATGATTTTCCCCTGCTTCTGCTGGAGCATATAGGGAATGGCCAGCTTGCAGCAGTTAAATACCGAGGTCAGATTTACATGGAGCATCCGCTCCCAATCCTCGCTTGTCATGTCCTGAAGGAGGCCGATGTAGGAAATTCCTGCATTGTTTACCAAAACATCAACCCCGCCGAACTGCTTTTTTACCTGCCCAAAGAATTCCTGGCAGCAGGTCATATCTCCCATATCTCCCCGATAGGCCAGGCAGGAGACCTGGAAGGATTCTATCTCTTTTTTGGCCTGAAGGAGCCGATCTTCTCTGTGGACGCAGCTGATGGCCACATTATATCCCTTTTTTGCAAACTTTACAGCGATGGCTTTCCCGATTCCCCGGGATGCGCCGGTGACAAGCACGGTTTTTCTGGGCATATAAACACATCCTTTCTGTCATTGTTTTTTGCCGGCTTGGCCAGTTACCTCTATTTTATCACATTCCAGAGGCATGTACAGATAATTGTAAGAAATTAAATTGTAATATTTGAAACAATTATGTTATAATGGCCTGGTAGATAAATAAAAATTAAGAAGGAATTTCGAATATGGCACATTTGTATGATCTTATTATAATCGGATCCGGACCCGCAGGCCTCGGAGCCGCCATATATGCGCAGAGGGCGCGATTGGACACGCTGGTGATTGAAAAAGCCATGGTCAGCGGAGGCCAGGTACTGACCACCTATGAGGTGGATAATTACCCGGGGCTTCCGGGGATCAGCGGCTATGATCTGGGACTGAAGCTCAGGGAGCACGCGGATAAGCTGGGAGCGCAGTTCGCGGAGGATGAAGTGGAACGGGTGGAAGACGGGGGACCCGGCGCGCCCAAGCGGGTGATCTGCGCCGGAGAGACCTATGAGGCCCGGGCGCTGATTCTCGCCACAGGGGCAGTGCACAGAAAGCTTGGGATCCCCGGGGAGGAGGAGTTCGCCGGCATGGGCGTATCCTACTGCGCAACCTGCGACGGCGCATTTTTCCGGAATAAGACGGCGGCGGTGATCGGCGGCGGAGATGTGGCTGTGGAGGACGCGATCTTTCTGGCGCGCATGTGCAGCAAGGTATATCTCATCCACCGGCGGGATGCCCTGCGGGCGGCCAAGAGCTTACAGGAGAGCCTGATGGCCCTGGACAATGTGGAGATTCTATGGGACAGCGTGGCGGAATCCATCGAAGGGAGCGGCCAGGTGGAGCGGCTGCAGATTTCTAATGTGAAGACAGGGGAAAAGCGTAAGCTGGAGCTTCAGGGCGTATTTATCGCGGTGGGAATTACCCCGGAGAGCCGGGCTTTTGACGGCCTGGTGGAGATGGATCACGGATATATCAAGGCCGGGGAGGACGGGATTACCTCGGCTCCCGGTATTTTTGCCGCGGGAGATGTGCGGACGAAGCAGCTGCGCCAGATTATTACGGCGGCAGCGGACGGGGCTAACGCGGTGACCAGCGCGGAGCGGTACTTGACGGAGCATTAAAGGGCGGTGGTACGGATGAAGACATGGAGAAATATATTGATTCTCAGCGCGTTCTGCAGCGCTCTCCAGGCCGGTCCCGCACTGGCGTCTACCAATTTGGAGACAGGATCCTCGCTGGCGGGGATCTCTGTTGCACTGAACAATTATTATGCGGGGAATGAGGAGCCGGAGAAAAAGCTGGCTCAGACGTATTCGGAGATGGAGGAGGCGGAAGCTGCGGCTGCCGCCACTGCGGCGGCAGTGCCCAGCGCAGCAAAGGAGAGCAGGGCGGCAGAGTCCCAGTCATCCGCAGGGAGCAAGTCCTCAGCCTATGACAATATAGCGGTATCCAACATAAGCGGCACGGTAAATATCCGAACGGAGGCCAATACCAGCAGCTCCGTGACGGGAAAGATTTATAATGACTGCGCGGCAACAATTCTGGAGACAGTGGACGGAGAGGGCGGAAAATGGTACAAGATCCAGTCAGGCTCCGTGACTGGTTACATAAAAGCCGAGTATTTCGTCACCGGTGAACAGGCGGCGGCCAGGGCCAAGGAGGTGGGAACCACCTACGGCACAGTGGTTGAGACGCCCAGCCTGCGCCTGCGGGAGAGCCCGGATCTCACCAGCAAGACCTTAACCCTTCTGGCGGAAGGGGCCCAGTACACAGTGGTGGGGGAGGAAGGCGACTTCCTTAAGGTTGCGGTGGACACGGATCTCGAGGGCTATGTATTTAAGGACTATATGAAGACCCAGGTTTCCTTTAAAGAGGCTGTTTCCCTGGAGGAAGAGCAGGAGCAGCAGGCTGAGGCCGAAGAGCGCAGGAAGGAAGCGGAGAAAGCCCTGGAGGAGCTTGAGAAGGCCAAGGAGGCGGCGAAGAAGACGACTACGGCCGCAAAGCAGGAGACCACCAAGGCGGCTGAGACCACTGAGGCAGAGACCACGAAGGCGCAGACCACCGCGCCGGCCGAGACAAGGCCCCAGGTGATAGAGGCGAATCCGGAGAGCGAGGCGGACACCACGGCTGCGGCCCCGGAGACAGAGAAGACAACAGAGGCTGAGACAAAGAGCCCGGTAGGGCCGGGAGGAAGCTCTGATTCGGAAGGCTCCGGATCGGGCAGTTCAGCGGTTGCCTCCGCCACCAGAAACGCCATTGTGGCTTACGCCAAGCAGTTTTTGGGGAATCCCTATGTATATGGCGGCACCAGCCTGACAAACGGAGCGGACTGCTCAGGCTTTGTCATGAGCGTGTTTGCCCATTTTGGCATCAACACGGGACGGACTTCCCGGGATCAGGCGGCTATGGGAAGGGAGATCTCCATAAGCGAGGTACAGCCGGGAGATCTGCTGTTCTACGCCAGCGGCAATTATATTAACCATGTGGGCATCTATGTGGGAGGCGGGCAGATTATCCATGCCAGCACACCGGCCACGGGTATTTGCTATGCGCCCTCCAACTACAGAACCCCCTGCAAGGCCGTAACCTTTTTGAATTAGAGACGGATCCGGACAGAGGCCCAGGCGCTTTTGCCCGGATGTCTGTCTACGGGAATAAAGAGCGCAAAGAGGCCCGCAGCCAAGTATTCTATGGCTGCGGGCCTCTTCTGTGCGCGCAATTAGAATTCCGGCTCGATCAAACCGTAGGTTCCATTCTTGCGCTTGTACACTACATTCACCTGATCCGTGTCAGAGTTGAGAAATACATAAAAGTTGTGTCCCAGCATCTCCATCTGGAGGCAGGCCTCCTCGGGGTTGGTGGGCTTGATGGCGAATTTCTTCGTCCGGACAATCTGAATCTCGTCCTCGGGCGTCTCGTCCTCCTCCTCGATAAAAGCCTGGGAGAAGGAGACAGCCGCCTGCTTGCGGTCAATCAGTTTCTTTCTATATCTTCGTATCTGCCGCTCGATGATCTCTTCCACCAAATCAATGGATACGTACATATCGGTGCTGGACTCCTCCGCGCGGATGGTATTCCCTTTGATGGGGATGGTGACCTCGATCTTCTGCCGGTCCTTCTGGGTGCTCATGGCGACGATCACTTCCGTATCCGGCGTAAAGAAATGATCCAGTTTGCCGATCTTCTTTTCAACGGCAGCCTTCAAACCTGGAGTTACTTCCATATTCAGTCCGGTATAGGTATAACGCATAACATCAACTCCTTTTCTTGAGATAATGACATTATAGCATATTTATTATAAAATTACAATGAAAACATGCAAATTGCCTAACAATTTATCTTAATTTTTTATAAAAAATATCTTTATGGGGAATTCTGGAATATTGAATTTCTAATACACGGCTTTGAAAAATGTCAAGAGAAATACGTGTATTTTATTTGATCATGCGCAAGTTTATCAGAAGTGTACAAAAAGAAAATTTTTCTAAAAAATCCATAAGGCGTTTGTGGGGAGAACTTTGTGATTGTGGATAAAGTGGATAACTCGGTGTATAACTGGTTTTTCCAATAAAATGGACAAACATGGCTGTGGATAAATTTGTGGGCGGTGTGTATAACAGGCTGTGGATAATGTGGATGCGTATAAAAACGAACATACTTTTTGTGCAGAGTGTATAGTTAACCATAAATCCACGGGCAAGCTTGGAACAGCTTCGGGGGCCTATATCCGCCCACGGCTGAGCAGCAGTCTCAAAATGTTAATTTTTTATGAACCCGTTGAATAAATGCCTGCCAAGTGCTACAATGTATAAGATTGTATCATGGGTAAACTATCGGCGCATTCTGCATGTATGCCAGGTATAGACGGCAAGGGACGGCAGATACTAGTAGCAGTTCTGGACAGTTGCGGATAGTGAGATTGAAAATAGGAAGAAGTTAGGAGAGTATACCATGAACTTAATTGAAAAAGTGTTTGGGACTCACAGCGAGAGAGAGCTGAAGATGATTCGGCCGATTGTGGAAAAGATTGAGAGCCTGCGGCCTGAGATGCAGGCCAAGTCCGACGAGGAGCTGCGGGACCAGACCAGGATTTTCAAGGAGAGGCTGGCGGGTGGGGAGACCCTGGATGACATTCTGCCGGAGGCATTTGCCACTGTGCGGGAAGCGGCCAAGCGGACTCTCAATATGGAGCATTTCCCTGTGCAGCTTATCGGCGGCATTGTGCTTCACCAGGGCCGTATCGCAGAGATGCGCACCGGTGAAGGAAAAACCCTGGTGTCCACCTGCCCGGCCTACTTAAATGCGCTGCGGGGCAAGGGCGTGCAGATTGTTACGGTGAACGACTATCTGGCCAAGCGTGACGCGGAGTGGATGGGCCAGGTACACCGCTTTTTGGGACTTACGGTGGGCGTGGTGCTCAACGAGATGAACAGCGAGGAGCGGAAAGCAGCCTATGCCTGCGATATCACCTACGTGACCAACAACGAGCTGGGATTTGACTATCTGCGTGACAATATGGCCATCTATAAGGAGCAGCTGGTGCTCCGGGAGCTGGACTACTGCATCATCGACGAGGTGGACTCCGTGCTGATTGACGAGGCGCGTACCCCTCTGATTATTTCCGGACAGAGCGGCAAGTCCACCAAGCTCTACGAGGTCTGCGATGTACTGGCCCGCCAGCTGGAGCGGGGCACGGTTTCCAAGGAATTTTCCAAGATTGACGCCATCATGGGTGAGGAGATCGAGGAGACCGGCGACTTCGTTGTGGATGAGAAGGACAAGGTGGTAAACCTTACCGAGCAGGGCGTGAAGAAGGTGGAGGAATTCTTCCACATTGAAAACCTGGCGGATCCCCAGAACCTGGAGATCCAGCACAACATCATCCTGGCCCTGCGGGCCAATAACCTGATGTTTAGGGATAAGGACTATGTGGTTAAGGACGGAGAGGTCCTGATCGTAGATGAGTTCACCGGCCGTATTATGCCGGGCCGCCGGTACTCGGACGGCCTGCACCAGGCCATCGAGGCCAAGGAGCACGTGCAGGTGCGCCGGGAGAGCCGGACCCTGGCCACCATCACCTTCCAGAACTTCTTCAACAAGTTCAATAAGAAGGCGGGCATGACCGGTACGGCTCTGACCGAGGAGAAGGAGTTCAGGAACATCTACGGCATGGACGTAATCGCCATCCCCACCAACCGGCCCATGATCCGAAAGGACTGGGACGACGCGGTGTATAAGACCAAGAAAGAGAAGTTCAAGGCGGTTGTGGACGAGGTGGAGGCCGCTCATGAGAAGGGCCAGCCTGTGCTGGTGGGCACCATTGCCATTGAGACCTCTGAGCTCTTAAGCAAGATGTTAAACCGCCGGGGCATTCCCCACAAGGTGCTGAACGCCAAGTTCCACGAGCTGGAGGCAGAGATCGTGGCGGACGCCGGAATCCACGGATCCGTGACCATCGCCACCAATATGGCGGGCCGCGGTACGGATATCAAGCTGGATGACGAGTCCAAGGCCCTTGGAGGCCTCAAGATTATCGGCACGGAGCGCCATGAGTCCCGGCGTATTGACAATCAGCTGCGGGGCCGTTCCGGCCGTCAGGGAGATCCGGGCGAATCCCGCTTCTACCTGTCCTTGGAGGATGACCTGCTGCGGCTTTTCGGATCCGAGCGCCTGATGCATATGTTTGAGGCCATGGGCGTGCCTGAGGGCGAGCAGATTGAGCACAAGATGCTCTCCAACGCCATTGAGAAGGCCCAGATGAAGATAGAGGGCAACAACTTCGGCATCCGTGAGCAGCTCTTAAAGTTTGACGAGGTGAACAATGAGCAGCGCGAGGTTATCTACGCGGAGCGCCGCAAGGTTCTGGACGGGGACAACATGCGGGAGCTGGTGCTCAAGATGATCACGGACATTGTGGAGAACGCAGTGGACATGTCCATCTCCGACGATCAGCCGGCGGAGAAGTGGGATCTGTCCGAGCTCAACAGCCTGCTTCTGCCCATTATCCCCTTAAGCCCCATCCGGCTGACGGAGGAGCAGAAGCACATGAAGAAGAATGAGCTCAAGCATCTCTTAAAGGAGCAGGCCATCAAGCTCTACGAGACCAAGGAGGCGGAGTTCCCCGAGGCGGAGCAGATCCGCGAGATCGAGCGCGTGGTTCTTCTGAAAGTCATTGACAATAAGTGGATGGCCCATCTGGACGACATGGACGCCCTGAGGGAGAGCATCGGGCTTCAGGCCTACGGCCAGAGGGATCCGGTTGTGGAGTACAAGATGCAGGGCTACGACATGTATGAGGCCATGATGGCCTCCATCCAGGAGGAGACAGTGCGCATCCTCTTCCACATCCGCGTGGAGCAGAAGGTGGAGCGGGAGCCCGCTGCCAAGGTGACGGGAACCAACAGGGACAGCTCCTCCCCCAGCGCCCCCAAGAAGCGGGTGGAGCAGAAGATTTACCCCAACGACCCCTGCCCCTGCGGATCCGGAAAGAAGTATAAGCAGTGCCACGGGCGGCTGAAGTAGTAAGACGCCGTCCTGGTCTGCCGCAATCAATTAAATAGTAACTATTCAGGACGGCATCCTCTTGCCCGGCCAAAGGCCGGACAAGAGGCATCGGAGGTTCCTCCGATGTGAAAACAGGGGCAAAAGCATGCTTATAAGCGAGCTTAACGCCTGTTTTTGCCCCTGCTTTCCCGCCGTCCTGAACAGTTACATTAAATAAATGAAAGAAGGTGAAGCTGTGGTTGAGTTCGATAATTTTAAACATACGCTCTCGACGTATGACAAACCATTAGTGGAAGTGAGGGATTCACTTTGACCTGGATAACAAGGTCAGAAGAATCGCAGAATTAGACAAATCGATGGAGGAGCCGGGCTTCTGGGATGACCCGGACAAATCCACCAGGCTGGTCCGGGAGGCCAAGCATTTGAAGGATGAGGTGGACACCTATCACCAGCTGGAGCAGGCCTATGAGGATATCCAGGTGATGATCCAGATGGGGATGGAGGAGGACGATGCCTCCCTGATCCCGGAGATCGAGCAGATGCTGGACGAATTTTCCCAGACACTGGAAAATATGCGCATGAAGCTCCTGCTTTCCGGGGAGTACGACGCCTACGACGCCATCCTGCGGCTGAATGCAGGGGCCGGCGGAACAGAGTCCTGCGACTGGTGCAGCATGCTTTACCGCATGTACTGCCGGTGGGCGGAGAAGCACGGCTTTAAGGTGGAAGTGCTGGATTTCCTGGACGGTGAGGAGGCGGGCATCAAGTCTGTGACCATCCAGGTGAGCGGGGAGAATGCCTACGGATATCTGCGCTCCGAGCACGGGGTGCACCGCCTGGTGCGTATTTCTCCCTTTAATGCGGCCGGGAAGCGGCAGACCTCCTTTGTGTCCTGCGACGTGATGCCGGACATCAAGGAGGACATTGACATAGAGATCAATCCGGACGATATCCGGGTGGATACCTACCGGTCCAGCGGCGCAGGCGGCCAGCACATCAACAAGACCTCATCGGCTATCCGCATCACCCATTATCCCACGGGAATTGTGGTGACCTGCCAGAACGAGCGGTCCCAGTTCCAGAACAAGGATAAGGCCATGCAGATGCTGAAGGCCAAGCTCTATATGTTAAAGCAGGAGGAGCAGGCCGCCAAGGCGGCGGGCATCCGCGGGGATGTGAAGGACAACGGCTGGGGAAGCCAGATCCGATCCTATGTGCTTCAGCCCTACACCATGGTGAAGGATCTGCGCACCGGACAGGAGAGCGGCAACGTGGACGCAGTGCTGGACGGGGCGCTGGATGACTTTATCAGCGCGTATCTGCGCTGGATGAGCCTGGGCTGCCCGGACCGTCATGCCAGGTCGGAGGAGTAAAGGAAACTCCACAGGAATGGAAGAATTCATTCCTGTGGAGTTTTTTTGATCGCAAAGCTTGCGCCGGATTAGCCCTGCTCCAGATCAGGTGTCCGGACTCACCCGAAACTGCAATTCGGCGATGTGCTCCTCCTGGGAGCTGGTGGTGTGTATATCCAGAACCAGAAGCTCTAAGAAGGGTCCGGACAGCGTATAGCGGTGTTTCTTGGCGTACTGGAGAAGCAGAGGGACGTAGAAGCGGTTCTGGTCGCAGCTGCCCCGGTAGGATATGGACAGGTAGTCCCCCTGGGGAAGAAGGGTTTCCCCCTTTTCGTGGAGGATGAAAACCCCCTCATAGTCCCGGTACTTTCCCTTGGGGAAGGAGGCGGGGCGCAGGATGGATCCCATCTGGCAGTTGCCGATGATGTACAGGATGCTGCTGTCAAAGTCCACCAGCTGCTTGATGAGCAGATCCATATCGGAGTCAGAGGCGTATCCCTGGTGGATGCAGTGGCAGCGGCGGGCGGGAAGGGAGCGGAGCCGGATGTTCCCCACAGGGGCGGAGGAGGCGTCCAGCACTGCCCGGCGGCGGCTGGATAAATTGTCGCGGCTCTCCTTAAGGCGGGCAATCCGCTGATCCACAGCCTCTATCTCCGCGTCAATCATGGCGAGGGTGGAGGCCACGGTGTGGTCGTCCAGGTATTCCCGAATGCTTTCCATGGAAAAATCCAGGGCCCGGAGATCCCGTATGATGTTCAGGCGCCACAGATCCTCGCTGGAGTACAGCCGGTAATTGTTGGCGGAGCGCCTGGGGACCAAAAGCCCCAATTCTTCATAATAACGCAGGGAGTCCGTGCTGATGTGGTACAGCCGGGCCAGCTCCCCGATCCTAAAATATTTTGACATAAATTTTCCCCTATTGCGCAAGATAATCCCTTTACCTTGGTATTATACCAATGTTTAAGATAATAGTACAGAACAAAACGCAGCGGGCGGCAGGTGACAGGTGCCGCCTTTGGCGAAGAAGAAACGGGGGAATTTACAGATGAATATAGAGAAAGGTCCGCTGAAAACGCGATTTTTGAAATTTATTCTGCCGTCCATGGCTGCCCAGTGGATTTTCGCGCTGTACACCATGATCGATGGGATGTTTGTGGCCAGAGGAGTGTCGGAGGATGCCTTGTCAGCGGTCAACATTGCGTCCCCCTACATAAATTTCCTCTTCTCCGTGTCCATCTTGTTTGCGGTGGGAACCTCCACCATTGTCTCCATCTATATGGGAAAAGGGGAGCACGAGCAGGTCAACCGGGTTTATACCCAGAGCCTGGTGACTCTGGGCGTCATCGCAGTGATAATCATGGCGGCCGTATTTTTTAATCTGGAGTGGGTGATTAATTTCCTGGGGGCTACGGATGTGAACCGCCACTATGTGAGGGAATACATCCTGGCTGTGCTGCCCTTCTCCTGGTGCTTCATCATCGCCTACTCCTTTGAGATCCTGGTGAAGGCGGACGGGTATCCGGGATACGCGGTATTCGCCATTGTATCCGGAGCGGTCATGCACTGCGGGCTGGACTATATTTTCGTATTCCTGTGTGATTTTGGGGTGCGGGGGGCCGGCCTGGCCACGGGCATATCCCAGTGCGCCTTAATCTTTATCTACCTGAAGCATTTCCTGGGGCCCAAGGCCTCCATGCGGCTGGAGCGCTTCCGGTTCAGCTTTATGGAATTTGTGAGGATGATAAAAATCGGGGCGTCCTCCTTTCTGACGGAGTTTTCAGCGGGCATCACCGTGTTCCTGTTTAACCACGCGATTCTGCGCTATATCGGCAATGACGGGGTTATCAGCTACACCATTGTGGCCTATGTGAACACCATTGTCATCATGTCCATGGCGGGCATTGCCCAGGGCGCGCAGCCCCTGATCAGCTTTTACTTTGGAAAGGGAGAGATGGGCACCTGCTGGCGCCTGTACCGGTACGGCCTTATCTCCTGCACGGTTCTGGCGGCTGTTACTTTTATAAGCTCCATGCTGGGGGCGGATCTGCTGGTGAATATTTTTATATCGGCGGATTTGCCGGAGCTGAGAGCCTACTCCACAGAGGTGTTCCGGATTTTCAGCATTTCGTTTTTGCTTATGGGCTTCAATATTGTGTCCGGCGGGTTTTTTACAGCCCTGGAGATGCCAAAATCCGCCTTTGCAGTCACGGTGGCGAGGGGACTGGTAACGCTGGCTCTGGCCCTCTTCCTCTGTACGGCGGTTATGGGAGGAGCCGGGATCTGGTGGGCTCCCACGGTGTCGGAGATCATGTGCCTGGCGCTCAGCGCCGGTCTGATGTTTGGCTTCCGGGCAAGAGAACGAAGAAAAAGCGCTCTGGCGCAGTAAATAAACATAAGACTGCCGCAGGTATTCCGCCGTGCGGTCAGCCGGAAAGTGTGCCCGGGTTTTCAGGCACACTTTCTTTTTTCTTTGCAACAATTGCACACATTTGGATGGAAAAATAGTGTATAATGAAAGAAATATAGTACAGGACAGCGGGAAAACAGAAGACAAGGAGGCAGAAGAGCGTGTACAGTTTGCTTATCGTGGACGGGGACAAAAATGAGCTGAAAAAAATCAGGGAGATGGTTGAAGATTCGTCTATGAAGACGGAGGGAGTGTGGGAGTGCGGCAGTGGGATTGAGGCGGTGAAGGCGGCTCTGTCCCAGCGGCCATGCATCTGCCTGACGGAGATCAAGCTGCCGGATATCACGGGATTTGAGGCGGTGCGGCAGATGCAGGCGGTGAATCCGGAGTGCAAATATATCTTTACCACATCCCACAGCTATTTTGACTATGCTATACAGGCCATGCAGCTGGGGGCTGTGGACGTTCTCTTAAAGCCTGTGCGAAAGGACCGGCTTTTGGCCGCGCTGCGCAGGGCCTCGGATCAGATCCGGGAGGATCGGGAACAGGAGCTGGAAAATAAAAAGGTCAGGGATCTCATGTATGTGCTGGAGAAGCGCATTTTGAAGGAGCTGGTGACCAGCCAGATTGACGAGGAAACCCTGTGGTTTTTTGAGGCCATGAATTTTGACTGGCCCTATTTCTGCATCTGCTTTGCGCGCATTGAGCGGGAGATGAGCGAGGAGGAGCAGGAGCGCATATCCAGGAAGCTGCGCTGGGAGCTGACGGCCTCGGGCTGCCAGCACCTTTTGTACGCCCACGGGGACAGCGTGGATCTTATGATATTCGCCCAGTCTAAGTCCTACGCCGAGGAGGTGGCGGACAATGTCAGGAATATTTTTGCTGAGGTATTCAGAGAGTGGGGGCTTTCCGCCAAGTTTGGCGCCGGCAGCTGGGAGAGCGATTTTATCCAGGCGGAATTTTCCTATATTCAGGCCAAGGGGCAGGTAGGCGAGTCTGTGAGCACCTCCGAAGATGAGGGGATGCGGATGGAGCAGATTGAAAAGGACATGGGCAAGTGGCAGAAGAAAACGGGCATCCCCCAGGAGATCCAGGGCATCTGCCAGTACATAGAAGACAACTACAGCGAGAAGATCACCTTAAACTCCATTGCGGAGCAGGCGGGGTTCAGCAAGTATTATATCAGCCGCCTTTTCAAGCAGTACATGGGCGTGACGATCATTGACTATCTGATTAAAATACGTCTGGACAAGGCGAAGAAACTCCTTGTTTCCGGGGAGTACAATATCAAGCAGATCAGCTATATGGTGGGGTATTCGGATCCCAACTATTTCACTTGGTCTTTCAAAAAGTATCTGGGGATCTCTCCGATAAAATACAAATATTTCCAGGAATATGGAAACGCCTAGCGCAGCTGCCGGGCATGGTGATAAGTGCACAACATATTTTGGGGGACGCGGAAAAATACATATATAATTTGAATAAAAATTGAAAATAGTGCGCAATATTTTAAACAATACTCACAAATAAGTCAATATTTTAAGGTCAGTGGGCAAGTTATTTGAGTGCAATCCGTATGGGAAATTTGTATAATACAGATAACAATAAAGAACGCATACAGGAGGAACAAAAAATGATTGTTACAACCTTAAATGAGAGCGAGCGCTATTATGTTCTGGGCGAGAACGTGAAGAAAGCCCTGGAGTGGCTGAAGGCCAACGATATCACCAAGATGGAAGACGGCCGTTATGCCCTGGACGGAACCATGCTTTCCAAGAGCAGCCTTCTGGACATGAGCGCAAAGGAGAAGCAGGGCGTGTTTATTCTGGTTCAGCGCTACACCACCCGTTCCATCGATGACTGCTGGTTCGAGGGCCACAAGAAGTTTATCGACATCCACTATGTGGCTGAGGGTATGGAGTATTTCTGCTACACCCCCTTATCCAGAGCAGGAGAGCCGGTGACGGAGTACGATGATGTGGAAGACGACTACCTGTACAACAGAGACTATGAGACCGGCGTGCTGATGAAGGCCGGCGATGTGGTAATCGTATATCCGGAGGATGTGCATATGCCTCAGAGAAGGGCCTTGGTTCCCTCCGATGTGGTAAAGGCCTGCGTGAAGATCGTTTTATAAAATAAGGGGAGGATAAATGGATGAAAAAACAGAGCGTTGTATGTTTGCTGACAGCGGCATTTGTGGCGGCGGCTATGACCGGATGTTCCGGAGGCGAATCCGCTGAGACTACGGCGGCAGCTACCCAGGCAGCAGAGGCCGGATCCGAGGCAGAGGCTGGATCCGAGGCGGAGACAGAGGCGGCGGCCCCCACGGAGACATTTGTAATGCAGATTGGTCATGCCCAGGCGGAGACCTCTCCCCGGCATGTGTCCCTGTTATCCTTTAAGGAAGCGGTGGAGGAGCAGACCAACGGAGGAATTGAGGTTCAGATTTATCCCGCCGGCCAGCTGGGCGACGAGACGGAGATGACGGAGGCTGTGGCCATGGGAACCCTCCAGGCGGTCCGCGGCGGCGACCTGGAGTATCTGCCCCAGATTACCATGCTGTCCCTTCCGCTCCTCTTTGACAACATTGAAGAGGTGCACGAGGTATTCTACAGCGACTTTGTGGCGGACAAGCTCACCAGCGTGGAGAGCGAGCACGGCATGAAGGTGCTGGCCATCGGAGACGACAGCGGCTTCCGCCAGATTACCAACAATAAGCGGCGTATTACCTCCCCGGATGACATGAAGGATCTGAAGATGCGCACGGTTCTGGAGATCATGACCCTTTCCATGGAAGCCTACGGCGCTTCCGCAGTGTCCGTGCCCTTCACGGATCTGTATATGGCGATGAAGACCGGCGTGTGCGACGGGCAGGAGAACCCCCTGGCGCTCATCGACAACCAGAAGTTCTACGAGGTACAGCCCTATATCTCCATCATCGACTACATGGTATGCGCGGAGGTTATGTACGTGAATCTGGAGTGGTTTAACTCCCTTCCCGCAGAGTACCAGGAGATCCTGACCACCTGTGCCCGCGACATGATGGATGAGACCAGCGAGATCGTGGAAGCGGATAACGAGAAGTACATCCAGACGCTGGTGGACTACGGCTGCGACGTATATACCCTCACGGAGGAGGAGAGAGAGTCCTTCCGGCCTGCCTCCGAGGAAGTTTGGAAAGAATATATTGAACTGGGACGGATGACAAGAGAGGATCTGGACGCGATGCTTGCGATCCTTGGAAGAGAGGTCAGCTGGTAATAAAGAAGACTTAAACGAACGGATTGCGCCCCTCGTAAGAGCGGGCGCAATTTGACGATAGGGAGAGGGATTGTATGGACGGTTTAAAGAAAGCGGGCTGGTATCTCTACAAGCTGTATGTGGGGATTGGGATGCTGGCCATCGGCATCATCACCGTGTGCGTGATAAGCTCGGTGATCATGCGGTATTTTTTCAATGTTTCCTTTATATTTCTTGAAGAATTTGTAACAGCGGTGTTCACCTTTTCCACCTTCTGGGGGATCGGGATTGCGGTTCTGGAGAACGAGCACATTGTCATCGACGTGGTGTTTCAGACCTTTCCGAAGAAGGTGCGCCATGCCCTTACCATTATCAATCACTTCCTGATGCTTGCGGTGAACCTGCTCATGGTGTACTTAAGCATCGAGTGGATCTCCAAAGCGGGAAAGACCATGTCCAACGGACTGCGGATTCAGCTAAAGTATCTGTATGTGATACTTCCCATCGGCTTTGCGGTAGCGTCTGTCTGCGTTGTGGTGAAATTAATTCTTCTCATCACAGGGCAGGATGAAAAGGTGCGCTTTAAGCCGGAGCCCGACCTGGATGATCTGATTGAGCAGATGGAAGCAGAGCTGAGCAGCAGCTCGGATTGATACGGAGGTGAACACATATGGTAATGTTATATCTTATGGGCGGTCTTATCATCATCACCCTGCTGGGTATGCCCCTGGCCTACTCCATCGGCCTGTCCAGCGTGATCAGCATGCTGATTGAGGCGCCTCAGTTTCTGACCATGATTCCCCAGAGAATCTGGTCCGGATCCTTTGACTACGTAATGGTTTGTATGCCCCTCTTCATGTTCATGGGCGAGCTGATGAACAAGAGCGGCATCACCGACAACCTGATGGATATGCTTCTCTACATTGTGCGCCCCATCAAGGGCGGCCTGGCAGAGGTGAACGTGCTTGACAGCCTTGTGTTCGGCGGAATCTCCGGGTCCTCCGTGGCGGACGTGGCCGCTCTGGGCTCCGTGGTAATCCCGGCAATGGAGAAGCAGGGGTATCCGCCCCGCTTTGCGGCAGGACTTACGGTGGCCACCGCCACCATGGGCATCATCGTGCCCCCCAGTATTCCACTGATTATGTATTCCATGATATCGGGGGCCTCCATCAGCGATCTGTTTGTGGCGGGCATTATCCCCGGCGTGCTGGTGGCTCTCACTCAGCTGGTTGTGGTTTATGTGATGTCCAAGAAAAGGGGATATCACCCCCAGGTGATCGCGTTCAACATGCGCCACTTTATCCGGACCATGCTCATGGGACTTCCCACCCTGTTTATGCCCCTGGTCATCATCCTGTCCATCTCACTGGGCATCGCAACCCCCAGCGAGTCTGCGGCTATCGCAGTGCTCTACGCGCTGATTCTGGGCGGTCTGTGCTACCGGAAGCTCACTTGGAAGGATATCTTAAGCGCCCTGCGCCGGACTCTGGTTTCCTCCAGCACCATCGTCATCATCATCGGATTTTCCACGATCTTCTCCTGGCTGATGACCATGCAGCAGGTTCCCCAGACT
>CALWRY010000018.1 GCA_944384065.1 uncultured Enterocloster sp.
GAAGGGGCAAAACCTTGCTTACAAGCAAGCTTGACGCCTGATTTTGCCCCTTCCTGCCCGCCGTCTAAACTGTTACCATTTTATCATGCAATGTCCAAATCCGCAACAAACCCTTCTTGTTTCAGCGCGCTAAGTATGCTAAGATAGTCTGAGCAGTTCTGAATTGGAAGCGGTTCAGGACGGCGTTTTCCTTCCCGGCCTTTGGCCCGGACAGAAAATATTGGAAATGGGAGGTGCAGTATGGAAGAATTATACGTATTCGGAACCGGCAACGCCCAGGCGGTCCGCTGCTACAATACTTGCTTTGCCCTAAAGGATGGCGAGGAATTCTTTATGGTAGACGCCGGGGGAGGCAATGGCATTCTGGGGATCCTGGAGCAGATGCAGGTGGATCTGACGCATATCCACCATATTTTTGTAACCCATGAGCACACGGATCACATTCTGGGCATTGTCTGGATGGTGCGCATGATCGCCACGTCCATGAAAAAAGGCGCCTACGAGGGCACCCTGCAGATCTACTGTCATCCGGAGCTGGCGGACACCATCTCCACCCTGTGCCGCCTGACCCTTCAGAGCAAATTTTACAAAATGATCGGGGATCGCATCTTCCTTGTCCCCGTGGAGGACGGAGAGCCCGTGCACATCTTAAATTACGATGTGACCTTCTGCGACATTCTCTCCACCAAGGCCAAGCAGTTCGGCTTCACCACCGTGTTAAGAAACGGCAAAAAATTCACCTGTGCCGGGGACGAGCCCTTGAATCCGGAGTGCCGTCATTTTGCCGCAGGCAGCCAGTGGCTTCTCCACGAGGCCTTCTGCCTCTATGAGGATCGGGATGTATTTAAGCCCTACGAGAAGCACCACAGCACGGTCAGGGAGGCCTGCGAGCTGGCCGAGGAACTGCATATCCCCAATCTTGTCCTCTGGCACACGGAGGACAAAAACCTCCCCCGCCGAAAGGAGCTCTACACCGCCGAGGGGCGGCGGTACTATTCGGGAAATCTGTTTGTGCCGGATGATGGGGAGATTTTATCGCTGTAAAAAAATGCACTGGCCGTACCCCCAAAATTGGGAGCGGCCAGTGCATATCCCCCCTCTCCTACATCGCCATCCGATAAATCTCCACAATCTCTTCCTTCCCCAGCGTCTTGATCCCCCGCAGGGTCCTCTTTCCGTAGTTGGTGCACTTCACCGCCATCTCCTCGATCTTCTCCGGCTCCACGTCAAGCTCTCTCAGGCTTGTGGGCATGCCGATGCTCTTAAAGAGATCCTCCGTGGCCTGGATTCCCGCCAGCGCCGTTTTCATGGGATTTTCAAAATCCATGTCCATATTCCACACATTCACCGCATAACGGGCAAACCGGTTCACGTCCCCACCGCACACATATCTGGCCCAGGACGGCCACAGGGCGGAAAGACCGGCCCCATGGGCGATTCTCGGGTACATGCCGGAGAGCTCATGCTCCAGCTGGTGCACCTGCATAAAGAAATCCCTGCCAAGCCCGGTCAGGTTGTTGTGGGATAAGCTTCCCGCCCACATGAGGGTCGCTCTGGCCTCATAATTCTCCGGTTCCTTGTCCGCTGCCCGCCCCGCTTCAATCACAGTTTTAAGCAGGCCCTCTGCAATCCGGTCCGTGAGGGGCGTATCCTTTCCAAGACCAAAATAGCGCTCCAAGGTGTGCATCATGATGTCCACTGTCCCGCACCCGGTCTGGAACTTGTTCACCGTGTAGGTGAGCTCCGGGTTGCAGATAGAAAACAGCGGCCGGTGGGTCACGCTGTTAAATCCCCTCTTTAACCCCTGCTCCTCATTGGTGATCACGCAGGAGGCGCTCATCTCGCTACCGGAGGCGGAGAGCGTCAGGATCACGCCCACAGGAAGGGCTTTCTTGGGCATCCCCTGGCCCATAAAGAAATTCCACACATCCGTATCCGGGTTGCCCACTCCGTCCGCAATGCACTTGGAGGAATCGATCACGCTGCCGCCGCCCACTGCCAGAACCAGATCCACGCCCTCCCTCTGGCAGAGGGCAATCCCCTCCTTCGCCATAGCCAGGGTCGGGTTCGCCTGGACGCCGCCCAGCATCACATACTCGATTCCCTCCGCCTTAAGGGCCTCCGTCACCTGGTCAAGAAGCCCGCTCTTTTTCGCGCTGGCCCCGCCAAAGTGCACCAGCACCTTCTTAAAGCCGTACTCCTTTATGATCTTTCCCACCTGGCTGTGGGTATCCCTTCCGAAAATCATCCGCGTAGGCGTATAAAAATCAAAATTCTCCATGATAGATCCCTCCTTAAATTCTTTGCTGACTTTTTATTTATCATATCATTCTTTTTTAGGAAACTCAACGCGTATTTTCCCCTCTCATCAGGCATAAGATCTCTAAAGATCCCATAAAGCCATCCATTTCAAAGGAGGAATGCCCCATGAAACTCTGGCAGCGGCTGCGCCGTCCATTTTCCATCCGCCCCCGAAATCTGATATGCGGTGAGATTCTGCTCCTCACCCTGCTGATCCTTCTTCTGCTGGGACAGAATGGCGGTTCTCCAAAGGCTGTCCTCTCCTTTGCCCTGCGCATGGCCTCGGAAAAAACAGCAACCGGTTCCAATGCCGGCTCTTCCTCCCAAAAGCAGGATTATATCAAGTGGGTGGACTTTAACGTCAGCTATGAAGCCCTGAACAAAGCCTTCCGCTATGACGTGGACACCTGCCAGGCGCCTGTCCATTTAAACTGGGTAAACCTCCTAGCCTATCTGGGGGCCCTCTACGGCGGCGATTTTTCCAAATACAGCCCCAAGGATCTGGACGCCGCAGCCGCCCGGCTCACAGGCGGCGAGATCACTATGGAGGAGTTGACAAAGGGCATGAAATACTACCCCTATTACCGGGAGGCCTACGGAGCCGTTCTGGACGGCATGGTGGGCCAGTTCCAGGCAGAGATCCCGAAAAGCGAAGCCCCCGGCGCCTACCTGCCGTCCGGGGTGGACGGAGGGACGCCGGAGGATCCGGAAACCATATGGGTGACCAAATACGGCTTAAAAGCCTTCTTTCCCCTGGCCAAGGGATTTCCCTACACGGATTACGACGACTTCGGCGCCTCCCGCAGCTACGGCTACAAGCGCCGCCACCTGGGGCACGATATGATGGGTCAGGTGGGAACCCCCGTCATCGCTGTGGAATCCGGCTATGTGGAGGCCATGGGCTGGAACCAGTACGGCGGCTGGCGTCTGGGCATCCGAAGCCTGGACAAAAAGCGCTACTACTATTACGCCCATCTCCGCCAGAATTATCCCTACCAGTCAGATCTGAAGGAAGGCAGCCTGGTACAGGCCGGGGACGTGATCGGCTACCTTGGCCGGACCGGCTACAGCGCCGCGGAAAACACCAACAACATCGAGACCGCCCACCTGCACCTGGGGCTGGAGCTCATCTTCGACGAGTCCCAGAAGGACAGCGAAAACGAGATATGGGTGGACTGCTACGACCTGGTCCAATTTCTCCGCCTGAACCAATGCGAGACCTACAAGGTGGAGGGCACCAAGGAGTGGGAGAGAAAATACGGGACAAAGGAGACCCCCGGGGATCCTAATCCTCCAGCCCATGAATAAACAGCCCGCTCCGAAGCTTGGGCTCAAACCAGGTGGACTTGGGCGGCATCAGCCGCCCGGCATCCGCCACGGAGAGAAGCTCCGCCATGGAAGTGGGATACATGGAAAATGCTGCCCGCATATCCTCCCGCGTTCTCCGCTCCAGCTCCCCAAGCCCCCGGATCCCGCCTACAAAATCAATCCGCTTGTCTGTCCGGGGATCCTGAATGCCCAGCACCGGCTCCAGCAGGCAGTCCTGGAGAATGGACACGTCCAGCCCCTTCACCGGATCCTTGCTGCGGCAGCTCTCCCGGGCCTTCAAGGAATACCAGGAGCCGTCCAGAAACATGCCGAAGCTTCCCTTCTCCTCCGGCGCAAATGCCTCTGTCCCCACGCATTCCACCTCAAAATTCTTCTCAACCGCCTTCAAAAATTCCTTCTCGTCCATCCCGTTCAGATCCCGCACCACCCGGTTGTAGGGCAGAATATGCAGCTCCTCGTCGGGGAAAATCACGGAGAGGAAGTAGTTAAAAGGCTCCTCCCCTGTATAATCCGGGTGCTCCTCTCTGCGCTTAAGCCCCACCTTCACAGCGGACGCCGCCCTGTGATGGCCGTCCGCGATATAGAGCGCGGGGATCTGCCCGAAGGCGGCTTCCAGGGCGGCGCAGCTCTCCGGATCGGCTGTCCGCCACACCCTATGCCCCACACCGTCCTCGGTGACAAAGTCATAGAGAGGCGCCTGGGACTTTACCCGTGCCACCAGCCTGCGGATCGCCTCGTCCTGCCGGTAGGCCAGGAAAATCGGTCCGGTCTGGGCATTCATGCGGTCCACATGGCGGATCCGGTCCTGCTCCTTCTCCTCCCGGGTATTCTCATGTTTCTTGATCACATTTCCCAGGTAATCGTCGATGGCACAGCAGGCCACCACCCCGGTCTGGCTCCTCCCGTCCATGGTCAGCTCATACAGGAAATAGCAGGGCTTCCCCTCCCTGACAAACACCCCCTGGGCAAGCTCCCTGTCAAATAGCTCCCTGGCTTTGTCATAGACTCTGCCATCATACATATCCACGTCTTCCGGAAACTGCGTCTCCGGCCGGTCGATGTTCAAAAATAAAAGAGGACGCCCCGCCACTGCCTGACGGGCTTCCTCTCTGTCATACACATCGTAAGGCAGGGCCGCCACCTGGGCCGCCCTGTCCTCTCTTGGCCGAATGCAGTAAAAAGGCTTTACAACTGCCATCTGCTTCTCCTCTTTTCCTAATTACTTCACCACCCGCACCCGCAGCACTCCGTCAATAGCTGCCAGCTTCTCCACTGCGGCAGTCTCAGGCCTGTGCTCCAGATCCAAAAGGGTGTAGGCATACTTATCCCGGCTCTTGTTTGTCATATCGGAAATATTTACGCCCTGCTCTGCCAGAATTCCCGTAACCTGGCCGATCATGTTGGGGATATTCCTGTGAAGGACCGCAATCCGGCAGGCAGCGTGGCACTCGCCCATATCACAGGACGGATAATTCACGGAATTTTTAATATTTCCATTCTCAATATAGTCGGTCAGTTCCTGGACCGCCATCACCGCGCAGTTGTCCTCAGACTCCTTAGTGGAGGCCCCCAGGTGGGGAAGCAGGATCACATTCTGCATATGGGCCACCTTGGGATTCGGGAAATCGCTCACGTAGCGGTGCACCTTTCCGGACTCCAGAGCTGCTGCCATGTCGTCATCATTCACCAGGGTATCCCGTGAGAAATTCAGCACCACGACCCCGTCCTTCATCATATCCAGCTTTTCCTTATTGATCATCCCCTTGGTGCCGTCTGTCAGCGGCACATGGATGGTGATATAATCGCACTCCTGGAAAATCACATCCGCATTGGTGATGTGCTTTACATTCCGTGAGAGACGCCATGCTGCGTTCACGGACATAAAGGGATCGTAACCGTACACATCCATCCCCAGATGGATGGCGGCGTTAGCCACCTCTGCTCCGATAGCGCCCAAACCGATAACGCCAAGTTTCTTGCCGCGAATCTCACAGCCCGCGAAGGCCTTCTTGCTCTTCTCCGTATCCTTGGTAATATTCGCGTCCTCTGCATTATCCCTGCACCAGTTAAGGCCGCCGGGAATATCACGGGAAGCCATGAGAAGCCCTGCGATCACCAGCTCCTTCACGCCGTTGGCATTGGCACCGGGGGTATTGAACACCACAATTCCCTTCTCGGCGCAGGCATCCAGGGGAATATTATTCACTCCGGCCCCCGCCCGTCCAACAGCGAGAAGCCCTTCCGGGAGCTCCATCTCATGCATGGAGGCGCTGCGCACCAGGACGCCGTCCGCCTCCGCCAGCGTATCCGTCAGCTCATAGTCTGCGGGAAACAGCTCGGTCCCGCAGGAAGCAATGGGATTTAAGCAATGTATTTTTTTCATAATCTGCTCCTCCTCGTCTCATCAGCCATTCTTCTTTTCAAAGGCGTCCATAAACTCTACCAGCTTCTCCACACCCTCAATAGGCATCGCGTTGTAGATGCTGGCCCGCATACCGCCCACCGTCCGGTGGCCCTTCAGATTCTCAAGGCCCGCCGCCTTGGACTCCTTCACAAAGAGGGCGTCCAGCTCGTCGCTGCCAGTGACAAAGGGAACATTCATCAGGGAGCGATCCTTCTTCTCCACCGTCCCCTTAAAGAGCTTGCTCTGATCCAGGAAATCGTAGAGGATCTTCGCCTTCTTCTCGTTGTACTCCTTCATAGCTGCCAAGCCGCCTCTGGCCTTCAGCCACTTAAATACCTTGCCGCACATGTAAATGCCGTAGGTGGGAGGCGTATTATACAGGGAATCCGCGTCCGCCTGGGTCTTGTAGCGGAGCATGGTGGGCGTTCCCTCCAGCACATCCTCCCGGATCAGATCCTCGCGGATGATCACGATCACGGTCCCCGCAGGGCCTACATTCTTCTGGGCGCCGGCAAAGATCAGGCCGTATTTCGTCACGTCTACCGGCTCGGAGAGGAAGCAGGAGGACTGATCCGCCACCAGATCCTTGCCTTTGGTGTTGGGAAGGGTCCAGAACTTAGTGCCGTAGATTGTGTTGTTCTCGCAGATATAGACGTAATCCGCATCCTCTGAAATGGGCAGATCCGAGCAGTCCGGTATGTAAGAAAAGGTCTTATCCGCGCTGGAGGCCACCGCATTGGCCTTGCCGAAGAGGCCCGCCTCCTTGTGGGCCTTCTTGGCCCACTGCCCCGTGATGATATAGTCCGCCACCCGGTTCTTCATCAGGTTCATGGGCACCATGGCAAACTGCTGGGAGGCGCCGCCCTGAAGGAACAGTACCTTATAATTATCAGGAACAGAGAGGAGGTCCCGCAGATCCGCCTCCGCCTCTTTAATAATCGTGTCAAATGCCTTTGACCGGTGGCTCATCTCCATCACGGACATACCGGATCCCCTGTAATCCAGCATCTCTTCTGCGGCCTCTTTTAAGACCTCCTCGGGAAGAACTGCCGGTCCGGCCGAAAAGTTATACACTCTGCTCATTTCATTCTCCTCCTCTTTTTCCTGAATTTTCGCGCGGCAATTCCAGCGGATACCTCTCTGAATTGCCGCAATTCAACACTAATATATGCTGTTGTAAAGTGTTAAACCCTACTATACACCGTTTTCAGTTAATTTTCAAGTCCATATCGTCAAAAGCATCTGCAATGGGAGCTCCCGGGGATACCATGGGGAACACCTTCTCGTCGCAGCTGATCTGGCAGTCAATGAGCACCGGAATATTGAGGGAAATGGCCTCCCGCAGCACAGGCTCCAGTTCTTCCTTCTGGGTCACCCGGTAAGCCTTGGCCCCCAGGGCCTCCGCAAGCTTTACAAAGTCCACGGAATCGTTGAGGATGGTCTGGGAGTAGCGCTTGCCGTAGAAGAGGGTCTGCCACTGGCGCACCATGCCCAGCACATGATTGTTCACCACAACCTCCACAATCGGGATATTATAGCGGGTAGCCGTGGCGATCTCATTCATATTCATGCGGAAGCAGCCGTCGCCCGCGATATTGATCACCGTCTTGTCCCTGCAGGCCATCTTAGCCCCGATGGCTGCGCCCAGGCCATAGCCCATGGTCCCCAGGCCGCCGGAGGTGAGCAGGCTTCTGGGCCTGCGGTAACGGAAATACTGGGCGGCCCACATCTGATGCTGGCCCACCTCCGTGACAATGATGCCCTCTCCGTTCGTCACCTTCTCAATGGTCTGGACAATAAAAGGTCCGGTGAGCACGCTCTTGTCGTAGCGCAGCGGATACATATCCTTCAGCCGCTCAATGTGGGCGATCCACTCGTCATGGTTAATGGGATCCAGACGGGCGTTCAGCTTTCTGAGAATCAGCTTTGCGTCCCCGATGATGCTGGCGTCCACCTTGATGTTCTTGTTGATCTCCGCCGGATCAATGTCAATCTGGAGGATCTTGGCGTTCTTCGCGAACTTGGAGGCATTGCCCGTCACCCGGTCGCTGAACCTGGCGCCCACAACAATCAGAAGATCCGCCTCAGTGATGCCGAAGTTGGAGGTCTTGGTTCCGTGCATTCCCACCATGCCGGTGTAGAGCTCGTCGGTGCCGTCAAAGGCCCCCTTGCCCATCAGGCTGTCCGCCACCGGCGCCTGTATCTTGTGGGCAAAGGCACGCAGCTCGTCGGAGGCATTGGCGATGATGGCGCCGCCGCCCACAAAAATAAAGGGCTTGCGGGCCTTGCGGATCATCTCAATGGCCTGCTCCATGTCCTCCTCCCGGATGGTGTCGCTCTGGCATACGATCTCCGCCGGCTCCACCCTCTCATATTCGCAGGAAGCCGCTGTCACATCCTTGGTAATATCAATGAGCACCGGCCCCGGACGCCCGGTCTGGGCGATGGTAAAAGCCCGCCGTATCACCTGGGCCAGGCGGTTTACATCCTTTACGATAAAATTATACTTGGTAATGGGCATGGTCACGCCTGTGATGTCCACCTCCTGGAAGCTGTCCTTTCCCAGAAGGCTGTTGCCCACATTGCAGGTGATGGCAACCACCGGCACAGAATCCATATACGCTGTGGCAATGCCCGTCACCAGATTCGTCGCTCCCGGCCCGGAGGTGGCCATGCAGACGCCCACCCGGCCCGTGGCTCTGGCATATCCGTCTGCGGCGTGGGCCGCTCCCTGCTCGTGGGAGGTAAGGATATGGGTGATCTCATTCTGGTGCTGGTAGAGGGCGTCATAAATATTTAAGATCGCTCCGCCCGGATAGCCGAAGATCGTGTCCACACCCTGCTCCTTCAGACACTCTACGACGATCTCTGCTCCTGTCAATTTGCTCATCTATATCGTACTCCTTTTCTATCTGCACTGTTGCGTCTTATTTTCTCACCTGAAGCACAGCTCCCTTGTCTGCGGAGGTCACCAGGGAGGCATAGCGTGCCAGGTAGCCGGTGGTCACCTTGGGCTCCCTGGGCTGCCATTTGGCCTTTCTGGCCGCAAGCTCCTCGTCAGAAACCAGGAGGTTTAACTGGTGGTTGTCAATATCGATGGAAATTATGTCTCCCTCCTCTACCAGGGCAATGGGGCCGCCCATGGCTGCCTCAGGGGATACATGGCCGATGGAAGCGCCCCGGGAAGCGCCGGAGAACCGCCCGTCCGTGATCAGGGCCACCGTAGAGCCCAGACCCATGCCGGCAATCGCGGAGGTGGGATTTAACATCTCCCGCATGCCGGGGCCGCCCTTGGGGCCCTCGTAGCGGATAACCACCACATCGCCCTCCTTGATCTTTCCGCCCTTGATGGCATCGATGGCGTCCTCCTCGCAGTCGAACACCCGCGCCGGTCCCTCATGCTTTAACATCTCGGGAGCCACAGCCGAGCGCTTCACCACAGCGGAATCCGGAGCCAGGTTGCCCCTGAGGATGGCGATGCCGCCGGTCTGGCTGTAGGGGTTGTCAATGGGGCGGATTACCTCGGGGTTCTTGTTCTCACAGTCCTTGATGTTCTCGCCCACGGTCTTTCCCGTGACCGTCATGCAGTCCAGGTTCAGAAGGCCCTTCTTGCTGATCTCATGCATCACCGCATAGATGCCGCCCGCCTCATTCAAATCCTCGATGTAGGTGGGGCCTGCAGGGGCCAGGTGGCAGAGGTTCGGCGTTCTGGCGCTGATCGCATTGGCGATGTCCACATTGAGCTCCACCCCGGCTTCATGGGCGATGGCCGGCAGGTGCAGCATGCTGTTGGTGGAACATCCAAGGGCCATGTCCATGGTCAGGGCGTTCATAAAGGCCTCCTTGGTCATGATGTCCCTGGGCCGGATATTTTTGCGGTACATCTCCATAACCTGCATGCCCGCGTGCTTCGCCAGCTTGATGCGCTCAGAGTACACGGCGGGGATGGTTCCATTTCCCCGAAGGCCCATTCCCAGGACCTCGGTCAGGCAGTTCATGCTGTTGGCCGTGTACATGCCAGAGCAGGATCCGCAGGTGGGGCAGGTCTTGTTCTCATACTCCTTCACGTCCTCCTCCGTCATCTTCCCCGCCGCGTAAGCGCCTACCGCCTCAAACATGCTGGAGAGGCTGGTCTTGTGGCCCTTTACATGGCCGGCCAGCATGGGGCCGCCGCTGACGAACACGGTGGGAACATTAATCCGGGCCGCTGCCATCAGAAGTCCCGGCACATTCTTATCGCAGTTGGGAACCATCACCAGCGCGTCAAACTGATGGGCGATGGCCATACACTCCGTGGAATCCGCGATCAGATCCCGGGTTACCAGGGAGTACTTCATGCCGATATGCCCCAGGGCAATGCCGTCGCACACGGTGATGGCCGGAAACACAATGGGGGTTCCGCCGGCCATGGCCACCCCCAGCTTCACCGCCTCCACGATCTTGTCCAGATTCATATGGCCCGGCACAATCTCATTGTAGGAGCTGACAATGCCCACCAAGGGCTTCTTTAACTCCTCCTCTGTCATTCCCAGAGCATTGAACAGGGACCTGTGGGGCGCCTGCTGCATACCTGTCTTTACCGCATCACTTTTCATCTTCCTATCCTCCTGGTGTTAGATTATATCCGCAATCAGGCTGCCCATCTGGGCCGTGCCCGCTTTCCTGCATCCCGGCGCCATAATGTCCGCTGTGCGCCACCCCTCGGTGAGCACAGACTGCACCGCTGCCTCCACGGCCGCCGCCTCCTTATCCATATCCAGGGAATACCTAAGAAGCATGGCCGCTGACAAAATCGTTGCTATGGGGTTTGCAATGTCCTTCCCCGCAATATCCGGGGCGGATCCATGGCTTGGCTCATAGAGCCCGAATTTGCTCTCATTTAAGCTGGCTGAGGACAGCATGCCGATGGATCCCGTGATCATGCTGGCCTCGTCGGAGAGAATGTCGCCGAACATGTTCTCGGTCAGGATCACATCAAACTGTCCGGGATTCATCACCAGCTGCATGGCGCAGTTGTCAACCAGCATGTGGGAGAGCTCCACCTCCGGATAGTCCTTCGCCACTTCCTCCACTACCTTCCTCCACAGCCGTGAGGAATCCAGCACATTGGCCTTGTCCACGCTGGTCACCTTCTTCCGGCGCTTCATGGCAATATCAAAGGCCCGCACCGCAATGCGGCGGATCTCCTTCTCATTGTAGGTCAGGGTGTCCACCGCAGTCATCACCCCGTCGACCTCCCTGGTATACCGGTCTCCGAAATACAGTCCGCCGGTGAGCTCCCGCATAATCACCATATCAAAGCCATCCCCTATGATCTCCGGCTTTAACGGGCAGGCCCCTGCCAGCTCCTTATAGAGATAGGCCGGCCGCATATTCGCAAAGAGTCCCAGCCCCTTCCGGATGGCCAGAAGTCCTGCCTCAGGCCGCAGATTGGGAGCCACATCATACCAGCGGGAATTTCCCACATCTCCGCCCACAGCGCCCAGAAGCACTGCGTCGCTGCCCTTCGCTGTCTCAAGGGCCTCGTCCGTAAGCGGCACCCCGTAAGCGTCAATGGAGCAGCCCCCCATGAGAATCTCCTTGTACTGAAAATCATGGCCGTAAACCTGACCCACCCGGTCCAGAACCTTTCGGGCCTCCCGCATGATCTCCGGCCCGATTCCATCGCCGGGAATCAACGTGATATTATAACCCATATTTCCATTCTTCCTTTCTATGTATTACTTATAGTTATGATTATGCAAATTAATACGGTTTCTTACAATCATATCCTATTTAGAAAGGTATTGCAAGCACACAGCCCTGATTTTCCTATTATAAAATATACAAGTTTGGAATTAGTACCATGAATCCAGGTTATACGTCTTACTGTTTTTCCCGAATCATACAATACTGCTTCAAGTCAAAATGCTTCTCCATCACCCCGTACACCTTGAAGCCGAAATGCTCGTACAGGGGCACATTGTCCGGATTATGGGTTTCCAGGGAGATCATCAGGCCATGGCTGTCCGCATATCCGATAACCTCCTCCATGAGCAGGGCCGCCAAGCCGTGGTGCTGCATCTCAGGGCGGACCGCCAGGTAGATAATGTGGAGGCGCTCCTCCTGATGGAGCTGGTCTGTCCACCGGGAATTCAGGTAATCCCGTCCCAGCACAAAATTCCGCAGGGTTTTTAAGCTGGGATCCTCCAAAATCAGGTACTCGTCCGTCTTCAGGCTCGCCCAGGCCTCGGTCAGATAATAGGTCAGGGGGTTGTAGGGCTCCGACTCATCGGACACCACCAGAAGGGAATTCATCTCCGGGCTGTCCGAGTAAATCTCGCAGGTGTCAAAAAATTCCGTCAGGTCACAGGCAAAAAGCTTGGGGAGCAGCCGCTCCCTGGTATTCTCGTCCGGGATCAGCTTGCAGTACAGAGGATCCCGGCAGAAGCAGCGGGCCAAAAGCTCCTCCAGCTTGGGAAAATCCTCTCGCCTCACCCTGTATAATTTCTGGCTTTCCATTGTAATTTTCCTCCAAATCGTAAGTATTCAGGACGGCGCATCTTCTTGCTCCAAATCAATCTCTATCCGGTTCAATCAGTGCATGGAGCTTTCGCAGCGCCGCAGTCACATACATAATATCGTCGCGCAGGCACTGCTCCTGCCGGGCCGCGGTCCGGGCAAGCCATTCTCTCTCCTGCGCAAAGCAGGCGGGACCTTCCTGCGGACCACGGTTTTCTCCGGGCAGGTCCTCCCTATTCTCCGGCAGGACTTTCTTTAATAGGCTCCGCACCAGGCCGAACAGATTCTCATGGTGAAGGATTCTTCCCTTCCCCCACTGAAGCCGTTCCCCTGGCTGTCTCAGCACATATTCTGTAAAATATTGGAATACCTCTTCCTCAAACTCAAAGGCATACCGGTTATTGTCTATCTCATAGATGGCCTCCAGCGCTGCCCTCCCATTTCCTGCATCCAGACACTGCAGCGCCCGGTAAATCGCCCGCAGATTATTCTGGGAGGCCTCCTGGGGGAAGAGCACATCATCGTGCCAATTGAGCCGCACCAGCCAGTCCTGCTCCTTCTGGAAGGCCTTCATGGCCCGCTCCCGCAAATCGCGGATGCCGCCGGCCTCCCGCCGGGCTCCTTCCTCATCCCCGCGATCCAGACAGGCTCTGTACCGCTGGTTTCCCTTCTCCAAGCCTTCGCGCAGGCGGCGCGCAGCCTCCTTGGCCCCTTCTATCTCCTTAAAAAGCTCCTTGAGCCCCTCCTCTGCCCCGATGCGGACTGCCAGCTCCCGGTCCACGCTGGCCGTAAGCGCTTCAAACACCCGCTCAAAGTCAAGGGGCGCCGCTGCCAGGTGGTCCAGTGCTATGGCCAGGCTGCCGTAGAGCTGGTGATGGAAGCGGTACACCTTCGCATCATAAAAGGCCTCGCTGTCAAACTGCGAGTGGTAATGGGTCTCCATAAATTCCCCGCCGCTGAACTCATTGACCAGGGAGGGAATTCCCCCAATCGCCATGGAAAAATCATCCGACCAGGTCTGTATGGGGCAGAGCACCTCCACCCCCTGGGGGTAGGCCTGAGAATAAAGGGCTTCATGGCGGCCGCAGAATTCCTCAATAAAGCGCTCCATATATGCCGCGTACTCATAGGTGCAGCGCACCCCGTCCCGACGCCCGTGGGCATAGGCCGGAAGCTCAAAATTCAGATCCGCCATCACCCGGCCCCTCCACTCCGGCCGGGCGGAAAACACCTCCTGGTAAGCCCCTGTGGACCAGTCGTACTTGGAATCCGCGATTCCCCACTCCTCCGCCGCCAGGGCGCAGAACACCAATGTCTTCCTGGGCCTGTAGCCCATGGAAATGAGCGTCCTCGCGATTCCCAGCATCATAGCTACCGCTGTATTGTCATCCTGAAACCCGTTAAAATAAGAATCATAGTGGGCGGACAGGAGAATCAGGGAGTCCTCCTCCCGGCCCGGTATGCTTCCCAGTATATTCCAGGTCTCCTTGTTCCGCTCCACCCGCGTAGCCGCGTCGAATAGGACGGCAACCTCCGGCGGCTGGCCCTGGCGCACCAGCTCCTCCATATCCGCCTTGATAACCGCCGCGTCCGCCTGGGACATGGAAAATGCCGCTGCCTGCTCCGGACCCGCGATGTCCTGGGCATTGAGGGCCGTGGGATGGATCTCCCCGTATCCCTGATTCTGCACCGCCACAAAGGCGGCCGCCCCCTTTCGGTAAGCCTGGTACACAGGAAAATTAATCCACCACTCTTCTCTCTGATTGATGTCCCCCATCACCAGCTTTCCCCTTACATCCTGGGCCTCATAGCAGTCCGCCGTGGCTTTTCCCAGGTATACCAGCGTAAAGGGCTGGGGGCCCTCCGTGACAAACTGGGTCTGGTAGGCCCCCAGCTGAAAGACATGCTCCTTCCCCTGCCTGTCCGTATAGCGCATGACGGCCCGCTCAAATTCCCACCGATCCACCGGAATGCGGTCACGGCACACATTCTTCAGGCCAATGCGCTCCATTTCCCGGGCTATCATCTCCCCGGTTTCCCTCTCCGCAGCTGAGCCCGCGGTCCTGTACCCCAGAACCGGATTGGTCTTAGGAATCTCCATCCTTCTGGCAAATTCATAGGCATACGTCTCATCAACCGCGTCGACGAATGCCTGTTCCCATTCTCTTTCCGTCTTCATTTCCATCGCCACCTCTTTCATCGTAAAATGGGACGCCGCAGAAAGCCGTATCTGCAGCCGTCCCATTTTCACCTCTCTATCTCTAAAATTGATAACCGTTCATCCAGCCCCGGCGTCCTGGCCGGTACCGGCTGCCGGAAATGTCTCCTCCAAAGCCACCTTCGCTCCGTCCTCACCCACAAGATAGGCGTCCGGTGTAAAACAGTTTGTCAGCATATTTCCATTCTCTGAGCAGTAGTATTCCTTGCCCTCCCAGGCAATCCAGCCCGTCTGCATATAGCCGTCCGCTCCGAAGAAATACCACTCCCCGTCTAATTCCATCCACTGGCCCGCCGGATAGCTTCCGTCCGCCCGTCTGTACCACCAACGGCCGTCTGCCTCCTGCACCCAACGGCCGCCTCCCCCTGCCGGGTCCTCCCGGAACTGGGCCGCCTGCTCCGCCGTCACATGGATCACATTGGACGGAGCCCAGTCGCCCCTGTAGGTGGGCTCGTACTTATTCACCGCCCGGACCATCACCTGGTAATCCGCTTCCCCTCCGGCCATCCGCTCCCGGCAGTTGGCCCGGTTGGTCTTGACCGTGAGAAGGGAGCTCATCAGCTTTCCGTCCCGGTAAACGCGCACCTGGTACTCCCCGGCCCCCGCATCCTTAGGCCAGGTGGCGATTCCCTCCTGGGAGAGCTCTACCCCTGCCATATCCCCGAGGGTTGTCCAGAGGGCAGGAAGGCGCACATCCATAAGAAGCGTGGCCCCGCCGTCCTGGCGGCTTGCCTTTACAAATTCCGCCCCTCCCTTTAAGTGCACGTCCTCCTTGGAGAGAGGTTCAAAATAATAGTCCTCCTCCCCCCGCAGGGTAATCCGTATCTCCGGAATGCTGTCCCTCTGCCAGGTGAAGCCGCTGTTGCGCACCTCATAGCCATCCACATAAAACCGATTGCTGTCCTCGTCAATCTGTATGTACTCCTGGCCAAATGCCGTATCCGGCTCAATCTCCGCCTGAATGTCCAGAGAAACCGTGGTGACATACTTCCTTCTGGCGCCAAAGGCCGGAAACGCTGCCAAAATCATAAAAAGTACTGCGCACAGCCCCATCCGAATACCATGTCCTCTCACCGCCGTTCCCCCTTTCACTCCTCGTCGAAACACCTGTGTTTAAGGTAAGCGTAGCCAGATTTTACCGGAATGTCAAGGAACATTTCCTTACGATTTCCCGCAGCCGTTTCGACAGCCGTTTTGGCAGCAATTTCGGCAGCGGGAAAGCAGGGGCAGCACAGACGGAAGGCCAAATGCGTCCGCCACGTGAAAAGAGCGCCGCATCGCTGCAGCGCTCTCTCTTCTCTATAAATGCTCTTACTTTGCATAGTCTGTGACTCTTGACTCCCGAATCACATTGACCTTGATCTGTCCCGGATACTCCAGCTCGCTCTCG
Organism: uncultured Enterocloster sp.; assembly: GCA_944384065.1. Taxonomy (GTDB): domain Bacteria; phylum Bacillota; class Clostridia; order Lachnospirales; family Lachnospiraceae; genus Enterocloster. The sequence continues at coordinate 16,144 of CALWRY010000018.1, forward strand.
ATGCGCTTTGAAACCTCGCGGGCCAAAAGCACCATGTCGTCGTCGCTGATCTGCTCCGGAATCACCATAATGCGAACCTCCCGGCCAGCCTGAATTGCAAAAGATTTCTCTACACCCTTGAAGGAGTTGGTAATGTCTTCCAGTTGCTTCAACCTGTTTGTATATGTCTCCAACGTCTCCCGCCTTGCCCCGGGCCTTGCGGCGGATATGGTGTCTGCCGCCTGCACGATGCAGGAAATGAGATTCGTAGGCTCAACATCGCCATGATGGGATTCCACCGCATTCACAACCGTGGCAGATTCCCTGTACTTCTTACAGAGCTCCGCACCCAGCTGCACGTGGGTTCCCTCCATATCATGGTCAACGGATTTCCCAATGTCATGTAACAAGCCCGCCCGCTTTGCCAAACGAACGTCCACTCCAAGTTCTGATGCCAAAAGTCCTGACAGCTGGGCCACCTCAATGGAATGCTTTAAGGCATTCTGCCCATAGCTGGTTCTAAACTTCATCTTTCCTAACAGCTTAATCAGCTCAGGATGAATTCCGTGGATACCTACCTCAAGACATGCGGCTTCGCCTTCCTCCCGCATGTTGGTCTCCACTTCCTTCTGCGCCTTCTCCACCGTCTCCTCGATTCTGGCCGGATGAATCCGTCCGTCCACAATCAGCCGCTCCAGAGCAATTCTGGCAACCTCCCGGCGGATCGGGTCAAATCCGGAAAGCACTACGGCCTCCGGGGTATCATCGATGATCAGCTCCACCCCAGTCAGCGTCTCAAGAGTCCGTATATTGCGGCCCTCCCGACCGATGATGCGGCCTTTCATCTCATCATTGGGAAGCTGTACCACGGAGACCGTGGTCTCTGCCACATGGTCGGCGGCGCAGCGCTGGATAGCTGTGACCACCAGATCCCTGGCTTTCTTCTCCGCTTCCTCTTTTGCCTTGTTCTCCAGTTCCTTAATCAGCTTAGCTGTGTCATGCTTTACATCTTCTTCAACCGATTTTAAGAGATATTCTTTTGCCTGTTCGGAGGTCAGACCGGATATTCGTTCCAGTTCCTGTATCCCCTGCTCATATTGGGCTTCCACCTCAGCCGTCCGCTTGCTGAGGACATTCTCCCTTCTGACCAGATCCGCCTCCTTCTTTTCAAGGGCGTCTGCCTTTTTCTCAACGTTTTCTTCCTTGCTCAGAACACGCTTCTCATAACGCTGAAGTTCTGCTCTCCGTTCCTTGGTTTCCTTTTCCAACTCATTTTTCGTCTTTAAAGATTCTTCCTTGGCTTCCAGGAGAGCTTCTCGCTTCTTTGTCTCTGCAGTTTTTAATGCTTCATCTATTATTTCCCTGGACTTTTCTTCCGCGCTTCCCACCTTGCTGTCATACTGCTTACGCTCATAGGATCGGGCTTGGTTCCAGATAATAATAGCCTCAATTATCATAACAATGATAACCGCTAAAGGGAACATTATCTCTGACACAGGAGCACCTCCTTTTATTTAATTTTCATTGTACGAACTACAACATATTAATTTTATATGTTTTCCAGAATCATGTCAAGCATATTCCACATTTTCTGGTAAATACGTACAAAAGAGGTGACCGTTCATGGGGCGGACAAACAGGGCTGCTCCCCGGCATGCCAGCTTCCTAGTCCTTGCCGCGCCCGAATGGGTCGTCCGACTCACTGTCAGAAAGGCTTTCCTCCTCCATCTCCCCCATGACTGCCTTAATCACGTCCGGCGAAAACCCTTTTCTCCCAAGTGCGGCCCAGATCCTGGATTTTTCCTGCAAAAGGGCGGTCTTTCTTCCCCCCAGCTTTCTCTCCAGATATCTGCGGACCGCCTGCTCCTCGTCATGCCCCTCCTCTGACAGGGCGCGGCTCGCTTCCTCCCGCTCCACCCCGCGCTGCACAAGCTCCCACTCCATCTGCTTCGCGCTCTTCTTCCCTTTATTCGCGGCAACATAGCTTCTGGCATAGGCCCCGTCGTCTGTCAGATGGTACTCTGCGAGGAAATCCATCACTTCCTCCACCGCTTCCCTGGGATACCCCTCCCGGGCCAGCCGGTCCCGCAGCTGTCTGCAGGTCCGGGACTGGACCTCCAGGAGGGATAATGCCTTTTCCTTTGCCCGGGGCAGCAGAATCTCCCGCAGAATCCGCCCGTAGATCTCCTCAGGCAGTTCCTCCCCCTCGGCAATCCCCCAATCCGATACCTCCGCCCGGTATAAAACAAAGGCAAAGCCTTCCTCAAGGAAGACTTTGCTCTTATTCTTTCCACAGGCTTCTACCCTGGAAACTCTCATGTCAAATCTCCATTCTCAGCAAACAGGCCCTGCTCCTCTGCCGGTGCGGCTTCCGCAGAAGCTCCTGCTCCCAAATCCGCCTCCAAGGAAGCTCCCTCGCTTCCAGGAAGCTGGTACTTGGCCCGCACCTTGGCCTCCACCTGGCCGCAGATCTCCGGATGCTCCGCCAGATACTGCTTGGCGTTCTCACGGCCCTGGCCGATCTTGGATCCGCCGTAGGCAAACCAGGCGCCGCTCTTCTCCACAATGTTCTCCTTCACAGCCAGATCCAGGATGTCTCCCTCCTTGGAAATGCCCTTGCCGAACATAATGTCAAACTCCGCCTCCTTGAAGGGCGGGGCGATCTTGTTCTTCACCACCTTGACCCGAACCCGGTTGCCCACTACCTCGCCCCCTGCTTCAGGGTCTCAATGCGGCGCACATCCAGACGCACGGAGGAGTAGAACTTCAAGGCCCGGCCTCCTGTGGTAGTCTCCGGGTTGCCAAACATAACGCCAACCTTCTCGCGAAGCTGGTTAATAAAAATCACGATGCAGTTGGACTTGCTGATCACCGCTGTGAGCTTGCGCAGGGCCTGAGACATCAGCCTGGCCTGAAGCCCCACATGGGAATCCCCCATCTCCCCGTCTATCTCTGCCTTGGGCACCAGGGCGGCCACAGAGTCCACAATCACAATGTCCACCGCTCCGGAGCGCACCATGGTCTCGGTGATCTCCAGCGCCTGCTCTCCGTTGTCCGGCTGGGAGATATAGAGGTTGTCGATATCCACCCCGATGTTCCTGGCATACACGGGATCCAGGGCGTGCTCCGCATCGATAAAGCCAGCGATGCCTCCCCGCTTCTGGACCTCCGCCACCATGTGGAGAGCCACCGTGGTCTTACCGGAAGACTCAGGGCCGTAGATCTCCACAATCCTTCCCTTAGGCACCCCGCCCAGTCCCAGGGCGATGTCCAGGCTGATGGATCCCGTCGGCACCGTCTCAATATTCATATTGGCGCCGGAATCTCCCAGCTTCATCACGGATCCCTTGCCGTAGGCCTTCTCAATCTGTGTGAGGGCCGCGTCCAGCGCCTTCATCTTCTCTTCTCTATTCAAATCCTTCTTCACGTTCAGTTTATCGTCCCTGCCCATACTATCCTCCATCCGAACAAATGTTCTTTTTCTTTTCTCATCATACTATACTTCCCTTAAAATGTCAACAATGCCCGCACAAAACTTTCTGTGGATCCGGGGTGATGCCCCCTCTGAAAAAGAGCAGCCGCTGCCTCTGCGGCCCAAAAGCCAAAGCCCTGGCAGAAAGATCTCTGCCGAAGCAATTTCAGAATAGCATAAAACCCTTCTCTTTGCAAGCCCTCTACCGGCTCCCGGAAAAAAGGCTGTAGGCTTGAGGGCAGAAGCGTCTCCCCAGCCCCGCAAAGAGCGTGCACAGCGCCGTGATTGCCGCAGGCATAGCTATAAATGTCCCCAGCGCAAAAAAGGGCTCATGCGGCAGAACCAGGGCTGCCGATTTATTGATCAGGCGCACCCAGGCAAAATGCATGGCATAGAGAAAAAAGTTATTTTTCATAAATTCCGCCGCAGGAGGCAGCGGAAGAAGGAGCGCTGCCATGGCCGCCGTGCCCGCGCCAAAGGCCCGGAACAAAATCAGGCTCAGAGCGCTTCTATACAGGGGAAACCCCGGCCTTCCAAGGAGCCAGGAAAGCCCGGCCAGAGCTGCCAGGCATATGATTTTCGCACACCCGCGCCCTGGTCGTCCCGCCTCCTCTATCCATTTTCTTCCATGAAGCGATGCGAATGCCCCCATTCCATAATAAAAGAGGGCATCTCCATTTAAAACAGGGAAATTGCGGTTCGTGCTGAGAAAAAATCCAAGGAGCACCAGGCCCGTCCCGCCGCTGCGGGCGTCCTTCATGACAAAATATAAGGCCGGCGCCAGAGCCGTCAGGAGAATCAGCTGGAACAAATACCAGAACACCGGATTATAGGCATAGAAAAACAGGGCGTCCAGAAACTCCGGCAAATTTACCGGCACAGGCGGCTTTCCCACCACGGAAGCGGCCAGAGGGATCCGGGTGGCCGCCGCGTATCCTGCATAATACAGGCCATTCCAGAGGAGATAGGGGATGAGAAGGGAGCGGACCCGGGACTTCCACTTTCTCTTTAGCTGCGCCATAGAAAAACCCCGAAAAAAAAGATAGGCGGACAAGACAAAGAAGCCGGGGACAGCGAACTGTCCCAGACCGCTTCCTAAAAACTGTTCGGTTCTTCCAACCCAGCCTTCCCCGGCCCCGGGCCCTAAAAAGAGCTCTGCGTTCACCGCGTGTACCCATATCACCAGAACGCTGAAGGCAAAGGTAAGCCAGTATATCCTGCTGCGGAATTCCCTCTCCCCCATAGCGCCCACCTGTCAGCTTCTGTACTGTTCCAGAAGGCGGTTGATCCTCTTGGTAGGTGTCAAAAGCTCGCTCAGTGAGGCATCATGATTCAGGTTATCAATAATAAGGGCAATGTATTTGCTCATATCTACATTAATATAGTAGGGGCGGGACAGCAGATCCGGCGTCTGGTACACCAGATTGGTCGTGAGGACCCTATCGATCAGTCCGGCCTCATAATATTCATCAAATTTTGCCAGGCCTCCGGTGAACAATCCAAAGGTGGCGCAGATAAATACCTTCCTCGCCTTCCTGCGCTTTAACTCCTTGGCCACATCCTGCATGCTCTCCCCGGAGGAGATCATATCGTCTATGATCAGCACGTCCTTGCCCTCCACGCTGGAGCCCAAAAACTCATGGGCCACAATGGGGTTCCGGCCATTGACCACCTTTGTGTAATCCCGGCGCTTATAGAACATGCCCATATCCAGGCCCAGCATATTGGCAAAGTACACGGCACGGCCCGTACCGCCCTCGTCAGGGCTGATCACCATCATATGGCTGCTGTCAATCTGCAGATCCGGCTCATTTTTCAGCAAATGCTTTAAAAACTGGTAGATGGGCTGCACCGTCTCAAACCCTTTCAGGGGAATGGCATTCTGCACCCGCGGATCGTGAGCGTCAAAGGTGATGATATTCTCCACTCCCATATTGACCAGCTCCTTTAAGGCCAGGGCGCAGTCCAGGGATTCCCGGCCGGAGCGCTTGTGCTGGCGGCTTTCATAGAGGAATGGCATAATCACATTGATTCTGCGGGCTTTTCCTGCTGCAGCCGCAATCACCCGCTTCAGGTCCTGGAAATGGTCGTCCGGGGACATGTGGTTTGTCATTCCAAAGAGGGAGTAGGTCAGGCTGTAGTTGCAGACATCCACCATAATGTACAGGTCGTCTCCCCGAACGGACTCCTGTATCAATCCCTTGGCCTCGCCGGATCCAAAACGCGGGGTTGACACGGGAATGACATAAGAATCCCTCTGATAGCCCGCAAAGGCAATCGTGGACTTGTGCTCGCTCTCCCGCTCCCTGCGCCAGTCTACCAGATAAGCGTCAACTTTAGCTCCCAGACTGGTACAGCTCTTTAAGGGAATCAGGCCCAGGGGGCCCACCGGTATTGTCTCAATGATTTTTTCTTCGTACAGCATAGGTTTATCCTCCTGATTTTTATCGCTGCGGCCTAGAAAGCAGAGCCGCCGCCTTTTATCGCTGGTCAAGCCGCAAATCTCTGCCATATAGGGGAATGATGGTATACCCGCTCATAATCCGGGAAGCCACACGGTCCGTATAGGAATCCCTGAGCCCCGCAAGGGAGAGATTTGTGGAAATGATAGTGGAGCGACGCCTGCTCATCCGCTCATTGATACAGTAAAAAAGCTGAGAGGATGTAAAGCTGTTGTTCAGCTCCGTGCCAAGGTCGTCGATAATTAGGAGCTCGCAGTCCAGTACAAACCGGTACATTTCCTGCATATTGTCCTCATCGCCGCTGTCAAATTTATTTTTGGAAAATACTTCAAATAAATCTGCAGCGGACAAATAGATGGCCGAATGCCCTCTTTCCATCACCTCTTTGGCAATACAGTTTGTCAAAAATGTCTTTCCCACCCCGGTGCTTCCGGTAAAAAGCAGATTTTCCCGGGTATCGGCAAAGCTCTGCGCAAATCGGCGGCAGCTCTCAGCCACCCTCCGCATATACGCGCGGTTGGTAATTCCCAGCTGGGGCAGTATCTCCCTGTCGTCATAGCAGTCAAAGGACAGATGTTCAAAATTCTCCCGCTCAAGAACATGTTCCAAATTGGACTGCGCGTAGAGAAGTTTCATCTGAGCCTGAAGGAAGCAGTGGCACTTGCGGCCGTCCACCAGCCCCGTGTCCCTGCAGTCCGGGCACTTATAGTGCAGCTCCAGGTAATCCTGGGGATATCCTGCCTGCTGTATCAGGCCGGCCTTCTGCTCCTTAAGCCTGGCCAGCTCCTCCTTAAGCCGGGGCAGCGCCTCCCCATCCCCCTCCAGAAGCCGTTTGGCACAGGCTACGGAGCGCTCCGCCATCTCCGCCTCCAGACTGCGAACCTTAGGGACCCGCTCGTAGACCTCCGCCCTCCGCGCTTCCAGGGCGTGCTGGTTTTCCATCTGCTGTCTCCCATATTCCCGCATAATCGCGTCATACTGGGAATTGCTCAGTGCCATGCATCTCTCTCCTTCTATCCTTATCCGCTTTTGCCTCTTCTATACCTGTTTCAGAGGGAGCCGCTGTTCTCCTTGCCCTGTCCCACCCATTCCTTTACCTGTTTGAGGACAAGGGCATCATAATCCGTATCCCTCTGCTTGAAATTGTGGAATTGATTCGGCGCGGCCGCCTTTCTTCCCTGGCGGGCAGATCCGGCCTCCGTATAGCGCTTAAGCCGCCTCTCCCTCTCTCCGCCCTTCTCCTGCCCTTCGCCTTTTCTCCGGGCATCCAGCTCTTTTATATCCTCCCGCGTCCGCACGCCCAATCTGTGCCAGTCTGACAGGATTTTATCCGCGTAGGGAAAGCTGGGCTCGTGAATGGCCGTGATCGTCCGGGCACAGGCCTCAAGAACCATTTCCCGGGAAAACCCATACTCTTTAAACCACTTGTCCATCAGCTTCTGCTCCGGCTGGGCCGGTTTTCTTCCGCCAAGCCCAAAGGCCTTCATCACCGCAAAAGAGTCGCGGGTGTAGGAGGAACAGAAATCCTGGGCATCCAGGGCCGTCCGGATTCCCCTGGCATGCCAGCTGAGGGCAACCGTCTCCAGATAGCGCACCGATGTGTGGCCGTTCTGGGCACAATACTCCACCAAATACTCCAAAAGCTCGCTGTTCATCCCCAGGCTGTCGTAAAGATAGGCAAAAACCTGGCAGTCTCTGGGGGTAAATACCTTGTTCATATACTTCTGGGCAATATAGAGGAGCTGGGAAAATTCTTCATCCTCCGCCAGCCGGTTCACCTGTTCCGCAGAATAGACCGGCTTATCGCCGGAATAAACAGGCTGCTCTCCGGGAAAGGCGTCCGGCGTCTCCTGCGGTTTTTCCTCCGGCTGGCTCTCTGTCCCTGCCGCCTTGCTCTGTCCTGACTCTTCTTGCGCATCCTCCTGCAGAATCCCCAGCTTTTCCCAGTAACTCAGGGCCCGGCGCACATCGGACTCCGTATGGTTTAAAGCGTCCGCAATCTGCTCCACCGTGATCGCTTCACCCAGATGCCGAAGGATGTAGATATATACCTTTACATATTCACCGTTGGCTCCCGCCATATAGCGGTCAATAAATTCATTGGCAACCGCTGTCACTGGGACGCTCCACCGATCCAAAACACCCATTTAATCCACCTCGCCGCAGGCGTCCGCAGCCGCCCGCCTTACTCTTTTACCATCATAGCACATCCCGCCATAAAAGAAAATAGTCCCGTTTTCTCCTGCCCGGCTGTGTGGACAATGTGGATAATGTGGATAATACGTGGACATATACAAGAATTTTACCTGAAATATACGTAATTTTCCTGTAAATCCCTATACTTCCAAATCGTGCGTCAATTTCTTATGTAAATCTTAAGAATCCACAGAACTCCTTTACATAAAATGTTGAAAACTTTGTGGATAATGTGGATAAACTATCTGCCCAAGAGCTTTTCGCCCACTTTTACTATATCTCCGGCCCCCATGGTTATCAACAAATCCCCCGGGACACAATTTTCTAAAATAAATGTCTCTATCTCATCAAAGGAGGGAATGTACCGGGCTTGTTTTCCCATTTTTACAAGCCGCTCCGCGATATCGCCCGCACTCACCCCAAGGGTGTCCGTCTCACGGGCCGCATAAATATCCGCCAGCACAACCTCGTCCGCCAGAGAGAGGGCCTGGGCAAATTCATTCAAAAACGCCTTGGTCCGCGTATAGGTGTGGGGCTGGAACACGCACCACAGCTTTTTGTGGGGATAGTTTTTGGCGGCCTTCAGCGTCGCCTCAATTTCCTGGGGATGATGGGCGTAATCGTCAATGATCGTCACGCCGCCTACCTCCCCCTTTTTCTCAAACCGCCGATCTGTGCCTGTAAACCGCTTTAAACCCGCCAAAATTCCGTCCATCCCCACTCCCAGTTCCAGGGCTGCGGCTGTGGCCGCCAGGGAATTACAGATATTGTGCTCACCCGGCACACCCAGAGTCACACGGCCGATTTCTTCTCCCTGAACCACCAAATCATAGGAAGGGCATCCCAGCGAGTCATAGGCGATGTTTCTGGCCGTATACATGCTGGACTCCTCCATGCCAAAGGTGACAACCCGGCATCCCAGGCCATGGGTAATCTCCTCCAAATCCCGTATTCCGCTGTTAATCACCAGTGTTCCCCTCTTCGGAAGCTTCTGTGCAAACAGCCGGAAGGAATGGCGGATATCCGCCAGATCCTTAAAAAAGTCCAGATGATCCGCCTCTATATTCAGGATAATCCCCATTGTGGGGAAGAAGGAGAGAAAGCTGTTGGTGTACTCACAGGCTTCCGTCACAAAGAGTTCCGGACCGCCCACCCGGATGTTTCCCCCGATGTCCCGCAGGATGCCTCCCACGGAGACCGTGGGATCCGCGCCGCCGGCCAGGAGAATATCCGTCAGCATGGATGTTGTTGTGGTCTTGCCGTGGGTTCCCGCCACGGCCACCGCCTCCTTGTAGTTGCGCATCATCTCACCCAGAAGTTCCGCCCTGGTGAGGGTGGGAATTCCTCTCTCCCGCACAGCCCGAAGCTCTGGGTTATCCTCGTGGATGGCCGCTGTGTAGACCACTACACGGATTCCCGGCTCTTTCTCAATGTTCGCTGCCCTCTGCCCATAAGAAATTCTGGCCCCCTTCTCCTCCAGGTGCCGGGTCAGCTCCGTCTCATGGGCGTCGGAGCCGGACACTGTAAATCCCTCGTCCAGCAGGATCTCCGCCAGCCCGCTCATGCTGATGCCTCCGATTCCAATAAAATGGACATGCTCCGGCTTGGCAAAATCTATCTCATACATGGCAATACTCCTTTTTTGCACAAAATTAAAATAGGAAGGAACAGGCCCGGCCGACTATGCCGCCCTGTTCCTTCCCTTCATTATAACAGAAAAACAAAGAAATGCTATACCTTTTCGCGCGTCAGCGCGCCAGCCCCGAAGGGGCATGTGTTACGGGATGCCCTTTGGGGTATACCTTTTCACGCGTTAGCGTGCCCGCCCCGAAGGGGCATGTGTTACGGGATGCCCTTTTGCTTATCTCGCATTTATCCCATTCATAAAAGCAACAAAGCACCCAAAATCTCCAATGCGCTTCCTGTAATACCGGTCGTCTTCCTCATACCCTAATTCATCCCGCCAGGCCGCCTTCTTGCCCTGCATTTTTAAATACCTGGCAAGCATATTAAATTTAACAATCAAAGTATCATGGCAAGCCGTCCGGCTTTCATCCTTGTTTCTCTTTTCCTCCCTGCTCCACAAAAGCCAATTGGCGCGTAAATGGCTATATCTTGCAGCTACCTGGGATAATTCCTCATACCGCTCCATAGCATCCGGGTCCATGCCGATTTCTTCCAGAATTTCCTTATACAGTTTCAGGGCCGTCTCCAGGTCCAGGCTCTTAGGCTCCTGTAAATATTCTTCATAACTGACGGGTTTCAAACATAACACCTCCCAATTCTTATTAATTCTAATTATACAAAATTATGGCCTGATAGTATAGGGCTAACTTTAAAGAAGTGCAGAGCGGATTTTTTTGTCTGTCTGCTGACAAATTCCCAGTTCTTTAACCGTGTACAGCTGGCAGCCCGGAGACATTCCGCGCTAAAGTGCTTTTTCATCATATCCTCGCCAAAATATTCCAGGAAGAATGGTAAGGATTTTGAGATTTTGACTTGAATTTCCGTCCTGGGTTGACTATAATAGAGATGTAAAAAAGGAACAACCACCTCATACAAGAGGTTGGCCTATAAAGAAAATGACAGATTGCCACCCTTTACTCGCCAAAGTATAACAAGGGTGGTTTTCTGTACCCGGTTAAGGGATTTTGAAAACGCTACTTACGATTATTCGAAATAAAGGTAAGCAATGCAAGAATAAACATACCAAAGGCCATAAGGTCTTTAAAGTCAAAGTCCATCTGCACCACCTCCCATCTTATGTAAGGATGGAAGGCCAACACCTTGTAATAACATGATTGTTCCTGATGACAGTTTACCATATAGAATTGGCTCTTGCAACAGCGGGCCTCTCTGTCCAGTTCTGAAATTTCTACGAAACAGCCTGAATTTCCGTCCCTGATTGGCTACAATATAAGTGAAAAAGAAAGCACCCACTCCAAAAGTGGATGCCAAAGAGAGTGTTTAGCGCCCTAATGAGCGCCGCCCATCCTGTTTCGCAGGCAGGGGGGCTTATTTTTTACGCTTGTTCCTCTTATCGAGAAAGGCGATTAGTGCAATCACAAAACCTCCGAAGGATATGAGTAAACCCAATATTCCTAACATAACCATTACGATTTCGTAAGCCGTCATCTGCACCACCTCCTCCTAATTTTACCTCACTCCAAAACCAGGACCGATTGTGTTGGGCCGATTGATTTCGGGCGGAGAGGCCGGTGGGATTGGGTCGGGTGGGAACAAATACTATTCAAACTCAAGTCAGGGTATCTTTTTCCTGCCGATACCAGCCATTTCCCCTTGATTTTATAGGCTTTTTCCCCTGTTTTCCTCTTATATTTTTTGTTTTCGCAATTTCTTAGTACCATTTTAGTACCATTGAGATAAGACTGATATTTTTACCAATTTTATTGCTGTTTCTGTTAATAAGTATTATAATTCTAAAAAAGAGGTATGTATATGTTATATATTGATGAGTATATCCATCAAAGAAAACTTGAAGATGGAATGAATGAATTTGATACTAGCCAAAAGCTTTCTAATATTCGCTCATGCATAAATTATATTTTTGAATATTTTGATCAATATCTAAATATAGAAGGTGCTGAAAATCGCACTAATAGCGATAATGAAAAAATCAGAAAATATGAGCGAGCATTAAGGCACTTTAGTCCAGATGTAAAAAATTGGTTAGTATCGATTTACGATATTTACAAAAGGCAAATCAATAGAAATATATCCAACATTTTATATCAATCCGACATTTTTCCATTCATGTATGAAGATTCAGATTTCAGGGCTATTTCGTACGAATGCTATACTCAGCTAGTGAAGCAGTTCCCTTTTATCAAGGATCAGAGCGAATTACTTTTTAAATTTATTAAGGAATATCATGTCAATCTCATTATGGGATTTACCTACTATTTAAATGGTTACTGGGATAACAGAGCTTCTTGGCCTGCAAAGTATAAAAAAAATTAAAGTAGAGTCTTCTCTACCCGATTTCCAATATTGCTATAATGTCAAAGCGAAGGAAAATCTTTTCAATATTCATACATTGTATGGTCAGCTAGGAAACCGGCCTTTTATTAAAAACCATAAAAAGCATATGGAAATACTTTTAATGTATTTATGGCTTCATAAAGTGGATGATACTTATCAAGATTATTGGGATATATATTTAGCAACTTTTCCTGACTTTTAATCATTACGCCTTTCTTTAAAAACTAATCAAAATATGATATAATGTTTTTTATTAAGAGGAGGTTCAAATGACAGTTGGTGAAAAAATTCGATTTTTACGCACCCAAAAGGGGCTAACACAAAAAGAACTCGCTAATACAGCTCGATACAAATATAGACGAGAACCACCCATTCAACATCATTCAGAAAAAGATAGATAACGGGAAGCAATTAACGCCAGATGAGCTTGCACAATATAAGGAGCATATCTCAAAAGCGTTACCATCGATACGCCAAACGCTTGAAAACTTTGGGGAATCGTTAAAAAAATCTTTTTCACAATATTATGCCTTATTGAATGATGAAGGGCAGAAAGAGGCTGATATACAGATAAAAAGGGCTATTAAAAGGGTAACGGAACAAGCGGAAAACCAAGCTAAAGAAGAAGCTGAAAATCAAATAAAACTGCTTACACGCATACCAGAATATCAGAAAAAGCCAGATGAAAAATTCTTCCTGTAAGACGATCCACAGCCGGAACTGTAACAAAATGTTACCCCACAGGTGGGGGGACTTCACTGTGAGGAACCTGTATTTTTTCGCTACTCGTTGCGAAAGCCCTTGCCCGGAACCAGGGCATAGGGTGTAGCGTTTCACGACCTCCCCTACCGAAACGGTACTCATTATAAGTGTACCGCGATTCACGACACCCCTCCAGACACGCCACAAGCCCCATACAGCCACTTTTCCTGTCCTGTTGGGAATTTCCCCACTTGTGGGGATACTGTGTTTTATAGTGGCTCTGGCGATTCCTAAAATTTTAGGAATCGCTTGCTACCCCAAATTGGGAAGTAAAGCCACCTTGCTATTGATTTATAATTAAAACTGACCCAGGTTTTACGAGGAAAACTGACCCACCCTAGTGGCGGGGTCGTGAGTAAGT
>CALWRY010000019.1 GCA_944384065.1 uncultured Enterocloster sp.
GGGGTTTATGTGGATGCGGATCATCCGCTCATAGCTGAGCTTCGTTTTGTAGCCAAGATTCACCTGGACATAATTTTTAAACCAATGGTGTTGCCGGCACCGGGCGGTTTTGCATTTGACTTTTTGAGTAAGTGGACATATAATATACTTAACAAGGGAGCCGGAAGGGAGCCGCTATCTCCCCGTCCCGGCGATAAGCTTTAAGCTATAAAAATAGCCGTCTACTTTTCCTAGGAGCAGGACGGCTATTTTTTATGTGTAAAATTCAGAATGGTGACTATCAATAGAGCAATGCTCACAATCAAGTTTAATTCCTCATATGTACTCATAATAATCACCGCCTTCCGTAAGGTCTCGGAACGGTGAGAGCACGTCCCCCAGCTCCCCGGGTAAGTATATTATATTGTCAAGGTGGGGTGGCTCCGGCGATGGTAAGGCCGGAGCGGTCCCGTTTATTTCAGCAGTTCAGCAATGTTAATGGACAGGCCTGAAAATATCCCCACAGGCACCGTCTGGGAAAAGGTGTAAATGGTGGGCGCATTATCGGCCTCATAGTGATAGACGGCTGTGCGTTCTATTTCCGGATCTACGATCCAGTATTCCCGGACGCCGGCGGAAACGTACAAGCCATTTTTTATGTTATAATCCATCCGGCGGCTGGGCGGAGCCATAAGTTCATCATTTGTTGGAATATCAGAGGATTTCAATGCTGGTTTTGCAAATTTGATATTCAATAAATCACTCCTCATCTTCTACTTTTACCAGTCACATCTATAGCAAAATCTGCATCCTGGTATTGGGGCAGGTCGGGGAGCTCGATGATGGGGCCTGGGCGGAAGACTTCTCCAGCTCAGCGATGCGGGCGGCCTGACCTGCGATGGTGGAGGTGCGCTTGGCTTCCCAATCGAGTACGGTGTTGACGTGCTCCCGGCCTTGGGGGTCGAGTTTCCTGTAGTTTTCTACCAGTTCTATTTCAGGAAGATTGAGCTGGATGCTTCCATCTTCGTTATAACCATCATAGCCGAAAGCTGAAAAAATGTCGTTTACCTTATATAGTTTACAAAGTTTTAAGAGCATATCTGCAGACGGTTCTGCTCTGCCAGTTTCCCATGCGCTAAATGTAGATTGGCGAATGCCAAGCAAATCATATACTTGCTTCTGGGTATACCCTGCTTGTATTCGTAAATTTTTTAGGGTTTCAGAAAAATCCTTTTTCATTTAGGAATACCTCCTTTAAGGTCTATTGTAATGAAAATTTTTAGTAAGTCAATAAAAATATCAAAAATATTGTTTCGAATACTTAACAAACAAAAAATTAGTATTAACATCAATACAATAAAATATTTGTTTAAAGGAGGTGAATAACAATGAATTCAATAACCAAAAATGTTTCTTCTTAATCCAGCACTTTATGCATGTTTAATAGATGAGAGCAGAGACAGGGAATGTGGAGCCTGCCTGCCTTTTGACCCGCGTAAAATAAGGGCCCAGCTCTTTGTGAATCTGCGAAAAGGTCGAAATAATGCTTGTAAATTGGCGGTTTTTGTGAGAAAATAAGGTAGGTGTGCTGTGATTAAATTAACAAGGGGCCCGGCACACAGAGAAAAAGGGAACCGTCGCGGACAGTTATCCCCAAATCCATTTTTGAAAGGAGTTTTACACATGATTTATTCACAGGAAGTAGAAGAGATGTGCACAGTTGCACAGGGCGTTCATCATGGCGCTGCTCCCATCCCGGAAGAAGCAAAATGGGTAAAATCAAAAGAGATCAAAGATATTTCCGGCCTTACCCACGGCGTAGGCTGGTGTGCTCCCCAGCAGGGCGCCTGCAAGCTGACCCTGAATGTAAAGGAGGGCGTTATCCAGGAGGCTCTGGTGGAGACCCTGGGCTGCTCCGGCATGACCCACTCCGCAGCTATGGCAGCCGAGATTCTGCCCGGCCTGACAGTTCTGGAGGCTTTGAACACTGACTTAGTCTGTGACGCCATCAACACAGCGATGAGAGAGCTGTTCCTGCAGATTGTTTACGGCAGAACCCAGAGCGCGTTTTCTGAGAATGGCCTTCCTGTCGGAGCAGGTCTTGAGGATCTGGGCAAGGGACTTCGTTCTCAGGTTGGAACCATGTACGGCACCTTAAAGAAGGGGCCCCGCTATTTGGAGATGGCTGAGGGTTACGTGACCGGCATCGCGCTGGACGCAGAGGACCAGATCATTGGTTATAAGTATGTAAACCTTGGCAAGATGACTGATTTCATCAAGAAGGGCGACGATCCCAACACCGCATGGGAGAAGGCGCAGGGCCAGTACGGCCGCGTTGACGATGCAGTGAAGATCATTGACCCGCGCAAAGAGTGATGAGAACCAAATAGGAGGATAAAAGAGATGGCATTATTTGAATCATATGAGAGAAGAATTGACAAGATCAATTCCGTATTGAACAGCTATGGAATTGCTTCACTCGAGGAAGCTGAGAAGATTACAAAGGATGCAGGCCTGGATGTATACGCACAGGTAAAGAAAATCCAGCCTATCTGCTTTGAGAATGCCTGCTGGGCTTACATCACCGGCGCGGCCATCGCTATCAAGAAGGGCTGCACGAGAGCAGCGGACGCTGCTGCCGCCATCGGCGAGGGACTTCAGGCGTTCTGTATTCCCGGATCCGTAGCGGATCAGAGAAAGGTTGGCCTGGGCCATGGAAACCTTGGCAAGATGCTTCTGGAGGAGGAGACCGACTGCTTCTGCTTCTTAGCCGGCCATGAGTCCTTCGCAGCCGCTGAGGGCGCTATCGGCATCGCTGAGAAGGCGAACAAGGTCCGCAAGAAACCCCTCCGCGTGATCTTAAACGGCCTTGGCAAGGACGCAGCCCAGATCATCGCCCGCATCAACGGATTTACATATGTTGAGACAGAGTACGACTATTTCACCGGCGATCTGAAGGAGGTATTCCGCAAGGCTTACTCCGACGGCCCGAGAGCAAAGGTAAACTGCTATGGCGCCAATGACGTCCGCGAGGGCGTTGCCATCATGTGGAAGGAGGGCGTAGACGTTTCCATCACCGGAAACTCCACCAACCCCACCCGTTTCCAGCATCCGGTGGCAGGCACCTACAAGAAGGAGTGCGTGGAGAAAGGCAAGAAGTACTTCTCCGTGGCTTCCGGCGGCGGCACCGGCCGTACCCTTCATCCCGACAACATGGCAGCTGGCCCTGCTTCCTACGGCATGACCGACACCATGGGACGTATGCACTCTGACGCGCAGTTTGCAGGATCCTCCTCCGTACCGGCTCACGTGGAGATGATGGGCCTGATCGGCGCAGGCAACAACCCCATGGTTGGCATGACGGTTGCTGTGGCAGTGGCGATTGAGGAAGCTGCGAAGGCTGGAAAGTTCTAAGAAATCCCGTAAAATCAAGGGTTGTTCAGAGTGAAAAGCCTGTCAAATCCTTGTGAATCCTGCCTGATAATACACAGGTAGTACACAGGTAATACACAAGGAGAAACGGCGGTAATACACAAATTGAAGTATAAGAAAAGGCTATACCAGAATCAGAATGTTGATTTCCGGCATAGCCTTTTCTATTTGATTTTCTGAATTTCCCAGTGTAAATCTTCTATGGTTCTGTGGGTGTAGGTCGCGTCCTATGTCGAATACGGTATCATATAAGACGGGTGGTTAAACATGACAGAGAGGGAACTGATAGAAAAAAGTGTAAAAGTACATCAGCTGTTCATTGAGGTGGAATTTCCCCCGATGCTGTCACAGTTCTTTGATTTGGACAGTGATGAACTTCTTGATGAAAAAATTGAAGTTCTGACGGCATTGAAGGACGGAAAGCAGATTGCAGATATTCCGAACTTCTACGACATCTTGGAACTGTATCCCAAGGGGGATGATGGAACAAGTACACACTGGGATTAAAAAGCACTGTCAGAATCTTATCATAGGACAACCGTGTTACAGGGTGGCTTGACCTCATTCCAGAGGAATGGGGATGATGCCTATGAAAAATCATTTTGATTTTAAGGATTTGATGGGTGATCTATATGGAATTGCAAAAGGCGTTGAAAGAATATGAAAGATGTTTTGGTTAGACACGTCAACCGGCCTCAAAAGCCTAGAAAATCCAGCCCTCACAGCGTAGAAAGCGAATGAAGCGGAAAGGAAAGTCTTGATTAATTTTCAAAATCTGGTATAATGAATAAACCTGAAATAATTCTAATATTTATTCAAAATACAGGAGGAACTATTATGAAAAAGAAATTTTTAGCGATTACACTGTCTGCCCTTATGGCAGCGTCCCTTGCGGCCTGCGGCGGCGGAGCGGAGGAGACCACGGCGGCCCAGACCACCGCTGCGGCAGCGGAGACCGAGGCAGCTGCGGAGGATGCAGAGGCGGAGGAGACCGAGGCGGCCGCAGAGGACACAGAAGCAGCGGACGCTGAGGCGGCAGAGGGCGCAGCGGCAGAGGTTGAGACCGTGACCGAGGGCAAGCTGACGGTTGCCACCAGCCCGGATTTTGCTCCCTATGAGTTCTATGCCATCGGCGAGGACGGATCTCCCACGCTGGCAGGCTTTGATATGGCCCTGGCACAGTACATAGCGGACTATATGGGCCTTGAGCTGGAAGTGGTTACCGTGGACTTTGACGGCGTGCTCAGCGAGCTGCAGACCAAGTCCGTGGACCTGGGAATGGCCGGCCTTTCCCCGGATCCCAAGCGCGAGAACATCATGAACTTCTCCGACATCTACTACACCGGCACCCAGTCCCTGGTAACGGTGAAGGCCAATGCGGAAGTTTACACCTCCCTTGAGTCCACCAACAATGCGGATGTGACCGTAGGCGCTCAGACCGGATCCATCCAGCTGGATCTTGCCAATACCAACAGCCCGGATGCGGACATCATTTCCCTTCCCAAGGTGACGGACATCATCGCGGAGCTTCTGGCTGGCAAGCTGGATGTGGCATACATCGAGACTGTGGTTGCGGAGAGCTACCAGAAGAATTACCCGGATCTTGAAATTATCTGCGACGTTCCCTATGATGTGGCGGGATCCGCCATCGGCGTGATGAAGGACAACGATGCCCTTCTTGCCACGGTAAACGAGGCTATCGCGGCAGCCATCGAGGACGGCAGCATGGATACTTTTGTGGCGGAGGCCAACGAGCTGGCATCCGGCAATACCTACGAGGGACTGCTTGACGCGGAAGGAAACGTGCAGGAGTAACCGTTCAGAAAGCGAGAGCGGCGGGGAGGAGAGGTCCCTTTGGCAGGGAGCTCCCCGCCGCCTTTGTCTGTTTTCCGCCGTCTGAACGGCTGCGTATACCTGCGCCCGAACGGCTGTGCCTGAACGGCTGCGTCTGAACGGCTGCGCCTAAACGGCAGCAATGAAAGGAGTACCCAATGGATCAATTTGTGAGATTGGAAAATTTTAAGCTCATCGCCCCCTATGCGGAGCTCTTCTGGCAGGGCATGCTGGTGACCATCCTGCTGGCCCTGTTCACCGTAGTGATCGGCTTCTGCCTGGCCCTGATCCTGGCCCTCATGCGCATGTCAAACGTGCGGCCCTTCCGGGCGCTGGGCCTGGACGCGGAGGGACATCTCAGAGAGAGGGGATTTCTGGCCGCAGTCGGCCGCTTTAACCCCCTGTCCTTTATCGCCACCGCCTATGTGGAGATTCTGCGGTCCACCCCTGTGATCGTGCAGGTGTGGGTGATCTACTACGGCGTGTTCAGCATCATCGAGCTGCCGGGATTTCAGCTCTTCGGCTTTCTGCGGTTCAACCGCTTCCTGCCGGGCGTGGTGGCCTTAGGCATGAACTCCGGCGCATACCTGTGCGAGATTATCCGTGCGGGCATCCAGTCCATTGACTCCGGACAGACCGAGGCGGCCCGCTCCCTGGGGCTTTCCCAGAGACAGAACCTGCGCTATGTTATTTTCCCGCAGGCGCTGAAAAATATTCTCCCGGCCATAGCCAATGAGTTCGTGGTGATTATCAAGGAGTCCGCCATCACCTACACCATCGGCGTCCAGGATATTATGTCCGCGGTAAATGCAGTCCGCGGAGCGACTTTCATCATGGTGGAGCCTCTGCTGGTGGCCACAGCGATTTATTTCTGTCTGTGCTTCCCCACCTCCAAGGTGATTGCCCATTTCGAGAGGAGGATGAGCCGTGGCGACAAGAGATAGCCTGATCCGCGTGACGGATTTGAAAAAATATTACAACATGGGCGCCATCAAGGCCCTGGACGGGGTGACGGTGGACATCCACGAGGGGGATGTGATGGCGGTGATCGGACCCTCCGGCTCGGGAAAATCCACCTTCCTTCGAAGCCTGAACCTGCTGGAGGAGCCCACCGGCGGCGCCATTGTCTTTGACGGCATTGACATCACGAAAAAGAAATACCAGAATGAGCAGGGAAAGATGGTAAAGCTGGACATCGACAAGCTCCGCCAGAAGATAGGCATGGTGTTCCAGCACTTTAATCTGTTTCCCCACATGACGATCCTTGAAAATATGATTCTGGCGCCCATGAAGGTGAAGGGGCTTACCAGGGCGGAGGCGGAGAAAAAGGCTCTGGAGCTTTTGGACCGTGTGGGCCTTAAGGATCGGGCCGGCGCTTATCCCATACAGCTCTCCGGCGGACAGAAGCAGCGGGTGGCTATTGTGCGGGCCCTGGCTATGGAGCCGGAGGTCATGCTTTTCGACGAGCCCACCTCGGCCCTGGATCCGGAGATGGTGGGCGAGGTTTTAGACGTTATGAAGGAGCTGGCCCACGAGGGCATGACCATGGTGGTCGTGACCCATGAGATGGGATTTGCCAGAGAGGTGGGAAACCGGGTGCTCTTCATGGCGGACGGGAAACTCCTGGAGCAGGGAAGCCCGGAGGAGCTCTTCGGGAATCCGCAGAATCCGCGGTTAAAGGATTTTCTGGCAAAAGTGCTGTAGCAGCGAATATTTGGAATCGCTTGAAGGCCGGGCAGACCCCAGAGGAGCCCGGCTTTTTTTATTAGGAGCGCTATGCGCTTGCAGACACACCCCGGACATTTGACAAAAAAGGAGAACAGGAAAAATGAATCAGGAAAAACAAGAGGCAATCCAGAGGATTGAGGAGAAGCGTAAGCTCATCTGCCGGAGCGCGGATCAGATCTGGGAATACGCGGAGCTCTCCTTACAGGAGGTAAAATCCGCAGCCTATTACTGCAGGGTTCTGCGGGAGGAGGGATTTTCAGTGGAGGAGGGGATCTGCGGGATACCCACAGCCTTTGCCGCAAGCTTTGGCCAGGGCTCCCCGAGGATTGGGATCCTGGCGGAGTACGACGCCCTCTCCGGCCTGTCACAGGAGGCGGGATGCACAGAGCAGCGTGAGGCGGTGCCGGGAGGCTGCGGGCATGGCTGCGGGCACAATCTTCTGGGCGCCGGGGCTATGGGGGCAGCCCTCGGCGTGAAGGCTTATCTGGAGAAAACGGGCCGCTCGGGCACCGTGATTCTGTACGGCTGCCCCGGTGAGGAGGGGGGAGCCGCCAAGGCCTTTATGGCGAGAGACGGCCTGTGGAAGTCTCTGGACGCAGCCCTCACCTGGCATCCGGAGGACGTAAACGAGGTGAACACAGGATCCACAAACTCCTGTATTCAGACCCAGTATAAATTTTACGGCGTGGCATCCCACGCCGCAGGCGCGCCGGAGAAGGGCCGCAGCGCCCTGGACGCGGTTGAGCTGATGAATATCGGGGTGCAGTTTTTAAGGGAGCACACCAGCGACAAAGCCAGGATCCACTACGCCTTCACCGATGTGGGCGGCGTGAGCCCCAATGTGGTGCAGCCCAGGGCCAGCGTGCTCTATATGGTGCGCTCCAACCACGTGGCGGAGGCGGTCGAGCTCCAGGAACGGGTGGACCGGATTGCCCGGGGGGCGGCCCTGATGACGGATACCCGGATGGAGAAGAAGTTTATCGACGGGCTGGCGGACACCGTGTCCAACTCTGTCCTGGAGGGAGTGCTGTATGAGAACTTTAAGGAGCTGGGCGTGCCCTCCTACACGGAGGAGGAACTTTGCTTTGCCGATGCCCTGTCAAAAACTTATGCGGGATCCGAAGGGATCCCCGGCATAGCCGCCCAAAATGATCTTGAGCTGGCGAAGGAGGTAAAGGCCATGCAGCGGGAGACGGGCCACGCCATGAATGCATTTCTCGCGCCCCTGTATCGGGGAGCGGCCTTCAGCCCGGGGTCCACGGATGTGGGGGATGTGAGCTGGCTTGCGCCCACAGCCCAGATCCATGTGGCGGCCTGGCCCAACGGCTGTCCGGGGCACAGCTGGCAGAATGTGTCCAGCGGTGGATCCTCCATCGGACGCAAGGCAGCGGTCCACGCGGCAAAGGTGCTGGCTGCGGCTGCGGTGGATCTCTTTGAGCAGCCCGGCCTTTTGAAGGCGGCCAGGGAGGAATTCGAGAGGCGGACGGCGGCGGGGTATGTGTGCCCCATACCGGCGGATGCGGCGCCTGTGGTGCCGGACTGATAAATCCCAAAAGAAAGGTGAGTGACATGAAGCGCACAATATTAATCGCCGAGGACGACGGGGACATTGTAAACCTTTTGTCCCTCTATCTGAAAAACAGCGGCTATGAGGTCTTGACAGCCTCTGACGGCCTGGCGGCCTGGGGACTCTTTAACAGGGAGCATGTGGATCTGGCCCTCTTAGATGTGATGATGCCCCGGATGGACGGCTGGGAGCTGGCCAGGAAAATACGGGGGGCGAGCAATATCCCGATTATTTTCCTGTCCGCCAGAGATCAGGACTATGACCGGATCATGGGGCTGCAGCTGGGGGCGGACGACTACCTGACGAAACCCTTCAATCCCATGGAGGCTGTGGCCAGAGTACAGTCCAACCTGCGCCGGTTTTATGAGCTGGGGGCAGCGGATACCAGGAGGGAGCAGGCAGCCCTGCGGCTGGGAGAGCTCTGCCTGGATACGGAAGGGATGATTTTCACAAAAAATGGAAAATCCATCAGCCTCACGCCCACGGAATACCGGATTTTGAAAAAGCTTATGAGCTCCCCGGGCCGGGTATTTACAAAGGCCCAGCTCTACGAGGGGAATGACGGGGAATTCCTGGAGAGCGATGACAAGACGATAATGGTGCATATTTCCAAACTGCGGGAAAAGCTGGAGGATGATCCCAGAAATCCCCGCTACATCAAGACCATAAGGGGGATTGGGTACAAGATTGAAGACAAGGAAGCATAGAAAGGGAAGCCTTATGAGCTTCATGGCTGCAAATTATGCGGCGTTTACCCTGTTTTTGCTGATTGTGGCAGGGACTGCATTTCTTGCGGCCTCCCTCTATATAAGGACGTATGCGCCCATTCCGGATCCGGAGGGACTGCTCCGCGAGGCGGCTGCGGGAGGGGAGGAGAAGTTTTCCCGCTTGAATGTGAGGGCCTATCTGGGGGCCGGAGCCGGGG
The DNA here is from genome assembly GCA_944384065.1 of uncultured Enterocloster sp. Taxonomy (GTDB): domain Bacteria; phylum Bacillota; class Clostridia; order Lachnospirales; family Lachnospiraceae; genus Enterocloster. The sequence goes on from CALWRY010000019.1 coordinate 9,465, forward strand.
CCCAGCTGTATGACGGAAGCGGGGAACTGCTGGGCCAGGCAGGGGAGACCGGGGACATCCTGAGCCGGGAGGTTTTAGAGAGCCTTCCCGCCTACAATGCAGACTCCCGGCTCCTGTCAGCGGAGCTTCCGGAGGGGGAGGCCCGCCGGCTTATCACGCGGATGTCCTACGGCGGGGACGGCGAGCTTTTTATCAGCGGCTATGCCCTGCTGGATGAGGACCTGCAAAAGATTGGCGGGGATCTCTTTGCGGAGAATGCACGCTTTACGGAGGCAGAGCTGCGATACCTCACGGGGCTGGACCCGGAGGGAAGGCGGATTTACAGCCAGAAATTCCGGGACAGCCAGGGAAGAGAGCGGCAGCTGGTGTTTTTTATGCCCCAGAGACGGATGGAGGACTATGCCAGGGCCTACGACAGCCTGGATCGGGCGAAGTGGCTGTTCCTTCCCGCCTATGCGGCTGCGGCCTTCCTCTGCATTGAGCGCTTTGGAAAAAAGGCGGGACGGCTCCTGGCGCCCTTAAATACAGCTATACAAAATTATTCCCAGGGCCTTCCCAGCGGGCTTGCAGGCTATGAGGGACCCAGGGAGTTTGAGGAGCTGGCGGAAAATTTTGTGGAGATGGAGGAGCGGCTGCGCCGGAGCGAGGAGGAGAGAAAGAGGCTGGATGAGGAAAAACGGAGGCTCCTGGCGGACATTTCCCATGATCTGAAGACGCCTCTCACCGTGATCCAGGGGTATGCGGACGCCCTCCGGGAGGGAATGGTGCCGGAGGGGGAGCAGGAGGAGTACCTGCGGGTCATCTCCCAGAGAACCCGGCGGGTCAATGAGCTCCTTCTCTCCTTCCACGAGTACAGCAAGTTAGACCACCCCCAGGTGCCGGTGCGCAGAAAACGCGAGGATCTGTGCCAGGCAGTGCGGGAATATATCGCCGGCCGCTGCGGGGAAATTGAGCTTGCAGGCTTTGGGCTCCAGGCGGATATACCGGAGGAGCCTGTCTTCTGCGAATTGGACGGCGCCCTGCTCTGCCGTGCCCTGGAAAATATCATCAACAATGCATTGAAATACAATCCGCCGGGCACCTGCCTTTTTGTGGAGGTTGCAGGAGATGGGAAGAAGGCCCTGGTGCGGATCGGAGATAACGGGATAGGTATTTCCAGGGAACTTCGGGAAAAGCTGTTTCTCCCCTTTGCCACAGGGGACAGCGCGAGAGGCGGGGGGCATGGATCCGGCCTGGGCCTGGCCATCAGCCGGAGGATTGCCGAGCTTCACGGCGGGGAGCTCTATGTGGCGGATCCTCCGCGCGCCGGGCGGGTCACAGAGTTTGTGTTTGCTTTTCCGGAGGAGGAATAGTGCAGCTGTCTGGGCGGCGGCTGCGGAATGGTAAAGAAATCTTTAGAAAGCATAAAGGGAATATTTATCTGCTCCTGTTAGGATAAAGATACCGGCGGACAGCCGGAGGATTTTTATAAAAAGACAGGAGAATTTGATTATGAGAAAGAAACGAATGTTAGCAGCAGCAGTCCTTTTAGCAGCCCTGACGGCTGCCGTCTATCTGACAGGGTGCTCGGAGGCGGCGACGCTTTTTGGAACTAAGACAAAAGCAGAGGCAAAGCCCGCAGCCGGGGAAACGACAGAGAAAACCGGAAGCCCGAAGGCGAAAGAGGACAGCGCCCAGGCGTCTGAAACCGAAAGCCGGCCGGCGTCCCGAGCGGAGGAGACTCCTTTCCCTGAAAGGGAAGGAGAAAACGGGGAGGAAGAGGAGGACCTTTATACGGCTCTCTTCCGCTCAGGCGCTTACGTGGTTCAGATGGAGATTACAACAGGGCTTACCACAGAATTTCTTGATCCCCTGTGCAATTACCCGGTGAAGGTATTTGTGGACGGCGGGGAGGATACCATTGAGGATGAGGATGATATAAAACGGATTGGGCTGGACACTCTCTACTCCGAGGAACTTCAGGCAGCTGTGAAGGCCTTTGATGTAGAAAAGATGGAGATAAAGGACGGCAGGGCCGTCATGGGGGACGGAGATCACTATGTGGTTCTGGAGATGGACGAGTACGAAAATGTAGGAATTACGGAATTTCACGAGTAGACCGGCCTGCGCCCGTCAGGCGGGTGCGCCGTTAAACCGCGAAAATTCGGCATGCCCCGGATTTTCACAGCAGAAAAGGGAGAAAACACCTGTGGGACAGGCCCGCTGGAAGGTTTTCTCCCTTTGTATTTGATCTTCAGGAGGAGGAAGCCTCCGGATATTCAATCACATAAAAATCATAGGCATTGATAACGGTTGTATCGCAGTAGGTATCTTTGCGCTTAAAGCTGCCGCCGTAGTTGGCGTGGACGTGTCCGTGAAGGAAATACCGGGGCTTATATTTTTCCATGAGGGTACAAAAGATCCGGAATCCACGGTGGGGCAGATCCTCCATATCGTTTACATGGTAGGCGGGAGCATGGGTCACCAGGATGTCAAAGCCCTTTCGTCTCCACAGCTTCCAAAACATTTTCCGCACGCGGGCCCGCATCCGGCGTTCCGTGTACTGATTTTCCGAATCAGGGATGTACTCCATGGAGCCGCCCAGGCCCATGATGCGCACCCCCCTGAAAACAAAGATGTCGTCCTCTATGCAGATGCAGCCTTCCGGAGGCCGGTTCTTATACTTTCCATCATGGTTTCCCCGGACATACAGCACAGGCACCGGGCACATGGTGGCGAAAAAGCTTAAGTATTCCGGTTCCAGGTCTCCGCAGGAGATGATCAGATCAATGCCCTTCATCCGCTTGGGGTCATAATAATCATAGAGTATTTTTGACTCATGGTCAGCCAATACCAAAATGTTCATGGTCAGTTCTCCGTCGCCGCAGTTTCGTCAATCTCGATATCCTGAAGCTGTACCAGCCGCTTCGCCTCGTCGGTGAGCTCCTCAAATTCCGGAACCTTTCCCACCACGTTTTCCGCCAGCCATTCCATAGTAATGATATCGTCCGGCTTTAAGCTTCCGCCTTTTTCACACTGTACAATGCCCTTCTGGGAATAGATGAGGCCGTCAAAGGGGTGGAAGCTTCCGGACCGTATGGAGCTCCGCAGAAGCTCCACCAGCCGGTTGATCCCGTGGGGCATATTTTCCGAGCCGATGATGTCGATGACGTCGGCGGACATGCCCCACCAGTAGTTTACGGCTTTTTTGCCCTTGGCGGCATTGGTGTCCCCGGAACTGCCCAGGATGATCCGGATGATCTGCTCATAAAACTTGCCCCAGTGCCAGATGGGGGTGGCCAGGTTTTCCACGGAGCCATCCGGCTTAACCCGGTAGAGCCCGTACCGGCGGGACGCCCGCTTGGGGGTGATCATATCGTCGCCGGAGATATAGCGGATGCCCTGGCTCTCCAGCCGGGCGGCTGCATCTCCCTCCTTGGATCGGGACCAGTCCAAATACACCTTGACATAGGGGTTTACCATGCGGGCGCCCATGGCGAAGGCGTTGATATTGGCCATGGTCCCGTAGATGGGATAGTCCGCGATGTAGCCCAGCTTGTCGTCCCTGGCCATGGCGGCCGCGATGGCTCCCAGGAGGAACTTGGATTCGTACATCCGGGCGTAATAGGTGCAGATGGAGGAGTAGGACATCTTGATGGAGCAGTTGTAGATCTTCACATCCGGGTGGAGGATGGCGGAGCGCACGCTCTGGTTGACCATCTGAACCGCAGTGGTGAAGATCACGGAGCAGCCCTGGCGGATGGCCTCCTCAATGTCCTCGGAAACCTCCTCCTCCGTGTTGGCCTGATCAAAGGCCAGGGTTTTCACCTTCTCCCCCAGCACCTGCTCAATGTGCATCCGGCCCAGCTCATGGGCGTAGGTCCAGCTGGAAGTTTCCGCAGTTTTTGTGTAGATAAAGGCTGCCTTCAGAGTATCGGGCTCCAAGAGCCCTGCGGGGATGAACCAGTTGAGCACAGAGGGCCTGAGAAGCTCCTTGGCTTTCTCCGGATCCTGTACAAGCTCTACCTGACGGCCTCTGTCCGCCAGCTGGATTTCCGACCACATTTTCTGAAGGGCCGCGAACATCTCGCGCTCGGTCTGGCCCTTGGCCACATCGTAGCCATAGATCTCCACATAGACCAGGAAGGCGTCGGAGACTGTCATCTCCAGCCGCTCCCCGTGTGCCATCTGGAAAGCCTTGGAGAAACGCCCGAAAGCGGATTTGAAGATAAGCCGCTCCTCATCGCCCCAGACTTCATCCGGGGCCTTGCCCATAAGCTTTAAGAGACGGCGGTAGCTTCCCAGGCGGCTGAACCAGACCTCGCAGTTTTGGGAGACCTGGTAAAAGTCCAGAAATTCAAAATAGATTTTATTTTCCTTTTCCTCCGTCCGCTTGGGGATCAGCCGGGTCACGGTTCCCAGTATGCTGTAAGCGCCCAGAAACTTTAAGACGCTGACCCGCTTGTTGCCCTCCTGGACGTAGAACTGGTTCATATACTCAAAGGCTACGATGGGATCCTGAATGCCCTCATCAATCTGGTAGTCGTAGAGCATGGCCCATTTGGCGGCAAACTCCGATTTTTCCGGAAGAAGGGGCATGAAATTGTCGGCAAAGGCATTGGTCCGATCCTCAGTTTTTGTGCCAACCAGCCGGGAGAGGGGGATATCCATGGTTCCCAGGCTGACAGTGGAGGCGATTTCCGTATAGGACAAAATATTGTCCAGCACGGGCAGATAGGGGTACCTGCCGCGGACCAGGGATTCCTGGTAGCGCCGCTTCCCCAGCTTTTGGGCGGCGCTGTAGTCGATAAGAGCCAAAATAAGACCTCCTTTATGATTTGCTGTCCGCTCCCAGGCTGTCGATGATGGTAATTACAAGGCCTCGGATATTATTTTCTGTGGTGCGGTAGGGGGCGATGCGCAGGGTATAGTAGCGCCCGTTCATTGCGGTTACCTCTCTGTCGATAGGCACCAGGTTTTTTAAAACCTCCTTGGCGTCCTGGATGATGTCCTCGTCCGGGAAGCTGTGGGCAAATATCTGGAAGGATCGGCCCACATCGTGCTCCATGAGCTGGAATTCCCGTCCCACATACTCGGTAAATTTGCGGATGTTCAGGTTGCTGTCCACAAACAGGATGCCGATCATAGTGGAGGACAGGAAGTTGGACAGATCGTTGGTGAGCATGGTCAGCTCGTCAAGCTTCTGCTGGTACTCGGTGTTTACGGTGTAGAGCTCCTCGTTTACGGACTGAAGTTCCTCGTTGGAGCTCTGCAGTTCCTCGTTGGCGGTGAGCAGCTCCTCATTGGCAGCCTGAAGTTCCTCATTGACGGTCTCCAGCTCACCGATTGTGGACTTCAAGTCATTCTGGGACTCGTGCAGCTCCTGCTCCAGGTCGGCGATGCGCCGTGCCGCCGTGGTGTCCACGTCGTATTTTTCCGTTACCCCGTCAGGAGCAGGCTCCAGATTTTCCATAAAGAGCACGGCGATGAGCCCTGTGTCCTCCTTGCTGCGGCCAGGAACCGGGCTTACGGTCAGGTTTACGGTGCGCCGGCCAGTGGGGCAGTCCACCTGGATCCCCGTGTAGGTCACCGCGATATGCTCGGAGCGGCAGCGGTTTAAGGCGGTGGAGGCCACCAGGCTTAAGTCCTTATTGACCATGCTGAAAAAGTTAAAGGTAGCCTTTCCCGGGGCAATGGCCATATAATCCGTATAATTTCCGAAGAAATGGATCACGTTGTTGGCTTCGTTTAAGACCACGGAGGCCGGAAGGAAACTCTCCAGGAAATGGATGTAGGCGGTTTCTATGGTGGAGTCGCCCTGCTCCCGGTCAACGGTGCCTGAGGCCCGGGGCGATATGGCCCTTATGTTGGGAATATTAAATGATGGCGGCGAAAATTCATCCACTTTTCCTTCTCCTTTGTGTATGTAAATTTTTTCCGCGCTGCACACAGCCTTAAATACATTGGAGTATTCCCCGGCAGTCTCGCTTTTGCCAAGGAACAGATAGCCGTTGTTCTTGAGGGCCGTGTGGAAGATGGCAAACAGGGACTTCTGCAGTACGGGCTGGAAATAAATCATCACATTTCTGCAACTGATCAGATCCAGCTTGCCGAAGGGGGGATCCGAGAGCATGTTGTGGGGGGCAAATATAATCATCCGGCGGATTTCCTTGGATATGGTGTACTGGTCGCCCTTCTTGACAAAATATTTGGCCAGCCGATCCGAGGACACATCGTCGATGATGTTCTCGGAGAACACACCCTTGCCCGCCTGCTCGACGGCTTTGGTGTCAACGTCCGTGGCAAAGATTTTGATGTCTCTCTGGACGTTCAGCTCCTCTAAAACCTCCTTAAAGAGGATGGCTAAGGAGTAAGCCTCCTCGCCGGTGGAGCACCCCGCGCTCCACACCCGGATGGGATCCTTCTCGTCGGCCCGCTCCACGATGTTGTAGATCGCGTTGTACTTCAGCTTTTCGAAGAAAGACGGATCGCGGAAGAAATTGGTGACGCCGATGAGGATCTCTTTGACCAGGATGTTTGCCTCGTCAGAGCCGGAGCCCAGTAGCGCCACGTAGTCCGTAATGTTGGTGCAGTGGGTGACCACCATGCGCCGCTCGATCCGGCGGAGCACTGTAGTGCGCTTGTAGTTTGTAAAATCAATGCCGCTGATTTTTTTCAGGATGGCGTATATCTGCACAAAGGTCTCCTCGTCGGAGAGAATCGTCTCCCGGCCGTGAGCCTTGATCAGCGTGGGATAATTGGAAAAATTGAGGATTTCATCCACGATCTCGTCCGGGGACAGGACAAAATCCGCAAGCCCTGTGTTGATCACGCTCCGGGGCATGCCGTCGAACTTGGCTGTCTCCGGATCCTGGACAATCACCAGGCCGCCGTGCTCCTTTACCACCTTCACGCCGCTGGTGCCATCGGATCCGGTTCCGGACATCACAACGACGATGGCCCGCTCCTTCTGCTCCTCGGCTAAGGAGTTGAAAAATACGTCGATGGGGTGATTGAGCATGCCGTGGACGAACTCCGTCAGGTGGAGCTTTCCATCCTTTATGGTCATATTATTCTTGGGCGGGATGAGAAATACCGTGTTGGGCCGTATGGGCATTTCATTTTCCGCCTGTATTACCCGCATCTGGGTGTGCTTTCCCAGGATATCCGCCATGAGGCTTTTATAATCCGGGGACAGGTGCTGGACAACCACGAAACAGGCGCCGCTGTTGCCCGGCATGTGCTGGAAAAACTGCTGAAGGGCCTCCAGCCCTCCGGCAGACGCCCCGATGCCGATGATCAGGGGGGAGACCGGGCGGGACTCCTCGGACTTTGCCGGGGAAGTAGTAGAAGCTGTCATTTGTAAGTACCTCCTTTGACTGAGTGTTCATTGTATCAGGCGCCTGCTACGCTTTTGTGCAGCCATTCAGACACTGTCGGAACGGCTGCGCTTTTTTAAAAATTCATCTTCAAATTTGCTAGGAGGCAGAGGCTTTGCGTAGTAATACCCCTGGGCATAGACGCAGCCCGCCTTTAACAGGGCCGCTTCCTGCAGCCGGGTCTCCACGCCCTCCGCCACGCAGCGCATACCGAAGTTTTTGCAGATAGTCACAATGTTTTCCACCAGCATCCGGCTGATCTCATTGTCCGGCAGGTCGTTGACCAGACTCCGATCCAGCTTGATGGTGTTGAAGCGGATGCTGCTGAACATGGATATATTGGCATAGCGGGATCCGAAGTCGTCTAGGTCAAACTCGATTCCGAACTCCCGGAAATTGTCCACAATGGAGGCCAGAGTGGCCTTCTCCATATCCCCTGCCGTCTCCGTGATCTCAAGCTCTATCTGATCCGCCGGGATCTCGGGGTAATGGCTCTGGATCGCCAGGATGGAGGCCAGGGATGTGGGGTTAAACAGGGTAAACCGGGATATGTTTACTGACACCCTGACAGGCGGAAGGCCCTGGGCCTTCCACTGGCTTAAGTGCTTTAACACGCTCTCCAGCATATACAGATCCAGCTCCCGGATGGTGCCGTTTTTCTCCAGCGTCTCAATAAACTGGCCGGGCGGGATAATATTTCCCATGCTGTCGATGCCCCGCACCAGGGCCTCGGCGCCTGCCAGGCTTCCGTCCCGCATGTCGATTTTGGGCTGGAAATAGGCCACAAAGGTCTGCCGGGAGCCGGGGCTTTCCTTGTGAGGGGCGTGCTCCTCCAAAAAGGCGGCCCGGTCGCCGGATAAATCCCCCACATTCTCGCAGCGCATGATGGACTGGGCTTCCCGCACAAGGTTCCTGGCGGAGAACACGCCGTCCGCCCAGGTGTAGCCGATGCGGATCTGCTTGGGATAGCGCCGCTGCAGCATGGTGCGGATCCGGGTGCACCGGCCCATAAAGACTTCCAGTATGGTGTTGGGGAAGAGCACCACAAATTCCGCATCCCAGGTGCGGAAGATAAAGGACTTGCCAAATACATCCCCCAGGCTCTTGGCAATGTACTGGAGCATCTCCTTGCCGTAGGCAAATCCATAGCTGCTGTTGATGGAGGAGAAGTTCGGTATGTCAAGGGACAGGGCGCCCATGGAGCTGTAGGTGTCTGAGTCCAGGGAGCAGATAACCTCCATGTAGGAGCGCAGGTTGGGGAAATTTGTCAGGCCTGCGTCCGAATCGGCGTCAAACTGCCCCTTCGGTGAGAGAAAACGCTCCTGCTCCTTGGTGATGTAGGGCACAAGGATGCCCAGAAGGGCCGCGTCCTTCTGGTGTACCTGGGCGTTCTCCACACAGAGGAAGTCCTGGATCTCGCCCCGCAGCTTGAGCGGAAAGGCAGTGAAGCACCAGCTCTTTGCCGCTGCGCCTGCATCTTCCACCGCGCTTCCGGTGAAAACCGGCTTTTCCTCCCGCAGGCACCGGGTGATCAGTGGGAAACGGCTAAGCTCCAGATCCTCCATCACGTGCTGGATGCTCTGCTTGCCCTTCCCGATCCACTCGTGGCTCATGGAAATCGTCTTTCGGTTCTCCCCCAGGGAGAGGAGATAGACACGGGAAGCTTTGTAATAGGTGCCGATGGAAGCCAGGGCGTTCTTTATGGAGGTGTCAAAGGATCCGGCCGTCAGCATGGAAGTGACGCAGCGGAAGGCCACGTTCTGCTCCTCCTTGGAGAGAGGCCGGTCGATCTCCTGCTGGCGGACAATGGTTCCGCTCTCCACTGTGCTGAGTCCCAGCCAGGACCAGTCCTCCTCACCGCTGGGGAAGACCACGGTGTCCATAGCGGAGTTTTTCCACAGGCCGCAGAGGCAGCCCGCCCGCATGAGCAGGCCCTCATAGTCCACAGCCTCCCCCTGCTCCATGGCCACTCCCGCCACAAAGCGGACAAAGTTTAAGGCAGGTATGTCCGCCATGGAAGCCCTGATATAGGCGAAGGCGTCCTCAATCCGGCGCTTCAGATCGTACTGGGAGGGAGCTGTGGGGAAGAAGGCCAGTATCACGCCTTCCTTGTGCTGGCCCACCACGCAGTCCACTCCCAAAGTCAGGGACAGGGCCAGGGAGATAAAGTCGTCCCTGCGCTCCATCTCCTCGGTCCGGCCGTCCTCGGAGGGATCGCCGCAGATCTGAATCAGGGCTATAGCGCAGTTTTTATTCATCAGCCGCTTGGCCAGAGCCTCGGCGGTCTCCATGGTGTAGAGTCCGTCCCTCTTGTCCCGCTCAGCCGGCGAATCCAGCAGGGTTTCCCAGTCATGGCGCGCCTGGATGTCATTGAAGCAGGCAAAGAGGTAGATCTCTCCGGTCTGGGGATCCCGCACCATGTTGATTGTATCGGACATCCAGCGGATGACCCCGCCGCTGTCGATCCGGCGGTATTCCCTGGAGGACCAGAATTCTCCCCTGGAAAAGGCTTCCAGAAGATTGGCCCGGTCAAACCGGCGGGCAAACTCTGCGCCCTCGGTCTTTGTGAAGAACTGGCTCTTCTCAAACTGGATCAGCTCGGCGCAGTTTTTTCCGTGAAGCCAGCTGGTCTGCTCCGTGCCGTTGAGCCAGAATTCCTCCACCCGATCCGCCGTCAGGTTGATCCGTATCCGGGACAGCAGGTGATGGCGCACAATCTCCGGCAGAGAACGGCGGTAAAGTCCTGTGGAAAGGTCGGAACTATCCGGCAGCCGCTCCAGAACTCCCACAGCATGAAGGGGATTTCTGTCCCGATCAAAGGTCATGCGGTAGGAGAGGCTGAACCAGGCGTAGCAGCTGTTCACAAAATTCAGCATGATAAAGCTGGCGCTGTCCTCCTGCTTCCCTGCCAGGAGGTCCGCCGCAAACCGCCGGAAGTTTTCTGCGGAATCCGAGTGGACGATCCCCTTGGCGATGAGGGATTCAGGGAAATTTTTATATTCCCGTCCAGGAACAGGGGATTGGGAAACCGGATCGTACAGGCAGGCGGTTTTCTTCTCGATATCCACCTGCCACAGGGGCCGGGGGTTCTGATCCAGTATGGCCATGAGCCAGGCCTGGCTCTCTGCCAGCGCCGCCTCCCCAGCAATCTGATCGGATATGTCGGAGGACATCTCCAGCATCACGGGATAGGGGCTCCGGGCACAGTTTGTCCGTACAGCCTGAACCTGCCGCCATATCCATCGGTTCCCGCTCTGTATCCTGTGGACGTGGGCGGGCATCCCTCCGTCCTTCGCCCCCCCTCGCAGAGCGTTCTCATAATCGGCAAGGTAGTCCGGGTGGATCCCGACGGACTCCAGGGTGCAGGGAAGAAGGAAGGAGTCCTCTGCAGCGCCGATCATCCGAAAAAATCCGGGATTCGCGTAGATAATCCGGATCTGCGGGCCAATCTCCAAAAGGCAGACTCCTCCTGGGATATGTTGTAAAAGGGTATGAAGTTCAATGGTTTCCTCCGGCAAGGTCTGGAGCGGACTGCAGCCGCTGATACCCGGAGCCGGATCCGTCTTTACAGGATTTGTCATGAATCTCCCCTCTGTCTGTCGAAATAGGACACTACCTTATTATAACATAGTTTCTTGATTATAAACCAAAAATATATAAAAAATTTTGGAACGGTGTTTTCCCCTGGCCATGGCGGCAAATCTCTGGCTGCGGGCCGGATGCCAGACCTTGAAAAAGCCCGGAAAAGGCGCAAAAATCTCTTGTCAAAGCTTGTCCGGCGCGATTATAATAGGTCTTGCCGTACCCTGAATGCGGCGGTAAAAAAGGGGAGATAAAATCGGTGAAAGCCCCGGACAAAAGGAGGCGAGAATATGAACTGGGCCGAGAGGCATCCGATGGCGATGATTGCGGTGGGGGTGGCAGGTATTTCCGTGTCCGCTATCCTGGTGCGGTATTCCCAGGCGCCCTCTGTGGTGACGGCCGCCTGGAGGCTTTTGTGGACCGTGGGACTGATGAGCCCGGTGATGCTGGGAAAGAGAAAAGAGAGGGAGGAGTTGGGAAGGCTTACCCCCGGGGACGTGGTTATGTGCGGGATAAGCGGCATTTTTCTGGCCCTTCACTTTACCTTCTGGTTTGAGTCCCTGGCTATGACGTCCGTGGCCAGCTCGACAGCTATTGTGTGCACCGAGGTGATATGGGTGGCCCTGGGGTATGCTGTCTTTATGAAGGGGCGCATGACAGGAAGGGAGGGCCTGTGCATTCTTGTGACTGTGGGGGGAAGCATTCTCATCGCCCTGGGGGATTATTCCAAGGGGGGAAATCATATGGCGGGCGATATCCTGGCGCTCTGCGCCGCAATCTTTACTGCGGTCTACACCCTGATCGGGCGCAGGGCCAGGGAGAGGATGTCCACGGGGGTGTATACGTATATTGTATACCTGTTCTGTGCCGGAGCTCTCTGCGCCGCAGCCTGGGCAGGGCAGGTGCCCCTTACGGGCTGGGGGGCCTCCGCTCTGGTGGTGGGGCTTCTTCTCAGCATATTTTCCACCCTTCTGGGCCACAGCATATTCAGCTGGTGCCTGCGCTATCTGTCTCCGGCCTTTGTGTCGGCCTCCAAGCTTTGCGAGCCTGTGGGCGCGGCAGTTCTGGCGTTTTTCCTTTTCGGGGAGATGCCGGGGCCTCTTCAGGTGGCCGGGGGAATTATTACAGTGGGGGGAGTGCTTTTGTATTCCAGGGAGGAGCTTCGGCGGTAAGGCTCCAGACGGCATGCAGCGCATATGCACGGCTGAGCAGTAACGATCCATTTGAAAAAAACAGAATTAGGTGGAGTTTCCGGGCATAAAATTGTATAATGGGAGGTAATAGAGAGGAGGTATGTGTTATGTTGGATAGGATTGCACAGCTGCGGCAGATTCTTGACGGAAGCAGGTATACAGTGGCGCTCTGCGGTTCCGGTATGCTGGAGGAGGGGGGCTTGGAGGGGCTCAAGAAGCAGGATCGGGCCTACTACATTGAGGAGAAGTACGGGTGCGCGGTGGAGGAGATGTATACAAGCGCATTTTACAACACCCGGCCGGAGCAGTTTTTTGATTTTTACAAAAATGAAATTTTGGGCCGCATCCCCAGGGAGACGGCCACGGCGGGAGCGCTGGCGGATATTGAGCGGGCCGGAAAGCTCCAGTGCATTATTGACACCAATGTGTACGAGCAGATGGAGCGGGGCGGCTGCACAAACGTGATCAACCTTCACGGGAGTATTTACCAGAACCAGTGTCCCAGATGCAAGCGGATGTACCCCATGTCCTATATCGTGGAGTCCAAGCGGGTGCCTCTGTGCGAGACGTGCAACGTGCCCATCCGCCCCTTGGTCTCCCTCACCGGGGAGATGGTGGACAGCCGGAACATGACAAGAACCACCCAGGAGATTGCCCAGGCGGATGTGCTCCTGCTCTTGGGGACTACCCTGGGATCCGAGGTGTTTAAGCAGTATGTGAAATATTTTTCCGGCCGGTACCTGGTGGTTATACATAAGGAGGGGCACTACACGGACAGGGGGGCGGATCTGGTTATTTTAGATTACCCCATGAACGTGCTGCCTCTGCTTCACTATGAAGAAAAGACAGGAGAGACAGGAGAATGAAGACAGCTCTGACAATTGCAGGCAGTGATTCCAGCGGAGGCGCGGGGATCCAGGCGGATATCAAGACCATGACCGTTCACGGCGTATATGCCATGAGCGCTGTCACGGCCCTTACGGCCCAGAATACCACAGGGGTTACGGGAATTATGGAGGTAACCCCGGAATTTCTGGGCGAGCAGCTGGATGATATTTTCACGGATATTTTTCCCGACGCAGTGAAAATCGGCATGGTGTCCTCCGGGGCTCTGATTCGGGTCATCGGGGACAAGCTGCTGTTTTACCAGGCCAAAAATATCGTGGTGGATCCAGTGATGGCGGCCACCAGCGGGGCCAGGCTGATTGACGACGGGGCGGTGGCAGTGCTCAAGGAGCGCCTGCTCCCATTGGCCGCAGTGCTCACACCCAATATACCGGAAGCGGAGATTCTCGCGGGCATGAAGATAGGATCGCCGGAGGATATGGAGCGGGCGGCCCGGATCATAGGGGATGGTTATGGATGCTCGGTGCTCGTGAAGGGCGGCCATCAGCTGAATGACGCCAACGATCTCCTTTACCGGGAGGGGGATTGCCGTTGGTTTTACGGGAAGCGGATTGACAATCCCAATACCCACGGCACGGGCTGCACCCTTTCCAGCGCCATTGCCTCCAATCTGGCCAAGGGCCTGGAACTTGAGGAGGCGGTTCTCCGGGCAAAGGCTTATCTGTCCGGGGCTCTGGGAGCCATGCTCAATCTGGGAAAGGGCAGCGGCCCTATGAATCACGCATTTGCAGTAAAAGGAGACTATGAACCATGAGAAGACAGGGAATGAAACTGGCAGCCGCCATGCTTTTAGCCGCAGCCCTCCTTGGGGGCTGCGCCGGCGGGCAGGCGGGAGACACGGCACAGACCGGCGCGGCGGAGAGCACCGCGCAGACAAGCGCGGCCGAGAGCACAGAACAGACAAGCGCGGCCGGGGACACGGCGCAGAAAGACGCGGCGGAGAGCGGAATGCAGGCGGACAAGCCGGAGAAGGGCGCGGAAGAGAGCGGGGCCGAAGGCCAGGAGGATGCCTCCGATGAGGGAACGCTGGATCTGGCCGCAGCGGCCGGGAAGCACCATGTGGAGATCACGGTGAAGGACTACGGAACCATCGACGTGGAGCTGGACGGGGACGCGGCCCCCATCACTGTGGCGAATTTCCTTGACCTGGCAGGGGATGGATTTTACGACGGCCTTACCTTCCACCGCATTATTAGCGGTTTTATGATACAGGGCGGCGATCCTCTGGGAAACGGCATGGGCGGCTCGGACTGGCTCATCAAGGGGGAGTTCGCGGCCAATGGGATTGAGAACAATCTCTCCCACACCCGGGGCGCTATTTCCATGGCACGCTCCCAGATGCCGGACAGCGCCAGCTCCCAGTTTTTTATTGTCCATGAGGACAGCCAGTATCTGGACGGCCAGTATGCCTGCTTTGGATATGTGACGGAGGGCATGGAGGTTGTGGACGCTATCTGCGAGGATACCCCGGTGGAGGACGACAACGGCACGGTGGCCGCTGAGAATCAGCCGGTGATAGAGAGCATTGTTGTGTTGGATTAGAGCGTGTCTGTGAATTTTCAAACATGCTTCAGATTTTTGCGGCGGAAGGAATGCGGGTTTATGAGAGTTTTTGCTGACAGAAATAAAAAACGGGCGGCAGCGGCTTTAGGGGCGGTCTTTTTAGGGGCGGCCCTTTTTGCCGCTGCCTTTCCTGCAAAGGTCCTGGCGGACCAGGAGACAGATACCTTTGTCACGGGCACGCGGATCAACGGGATCGGCGTGGGCGGCCTCACCGAGGAGGAGGCGAAGGAGCGGATCGAGGGTTTTTATGCCGGGGAGTACACGCTGTCCATCCGGAAGAAGGGGGGCGGGACGGATTCGATCCGGGGAACGGATATCGGGTACAAGGTGACGGTTCCCCAGGGATTGGCCCAGATTCTTGCGGATCAGAACGCCACAGGCCGGATGTCCGGGCCTTCCGCGGATAATTCCCACACGATGGACATGACCGCCAGCTACAGCCAGGAAAAGCTTCAGGCAGCCATCCAGGGGCTCCCCTGCATAAGCGGTTCAGGCATTACCGTGACGTCGGATGCCCACATTTCCGCCTACGAGGAGGGAAAGCCATTTACCATAGTCCCGGCCGTCCAGGGAAATAACGTGGATGTGGAAAAAACCACGGCCCTGATTGTACAGGCAGTGGACGCAGGGGAAACCTCCCTGGATTTGGAGGCTGCAGGATGCTATTATACGGTGAATGTGCGGGAGACCAGCCCGGAGCTTGAAGCGCTCTGCAGAGGGATGAATCAGCTCAAGGAGCGGGAGATACGGTATATCATCGGGGAGGAGAGGGAAATTCTGTCCGGGGAGGTGATGAGCTCCTGGATTGCCGGCTCTGAGGGAGGAACCGTCTCTTTGGATCAGGAAAAGCTGGCAGCTTACGCGGCGGATCTGGCAGCCCGGCACGATACGGCGGGCACGGTTCGCACATTTACCACGGTATCCGGGGAGCAAAAAGAGCTGACAGGCCCCTACGGCTGGAAGATTGACCCTGCGGGGGAGATGGCGGCCCTGACGCAGAACATACAGGACGCGGTTTTTGGGGGCGGCGGGGACTCAGGGTCCGGATCCCAGGGGGCAGGCCAGGCGGAAAACACCTCAGGCCAGGCAGAAAGCGCGGCGGCCCAGACAGAAACCGAAACGCCTTCCTGGAAGGAGAATGTGCTGGAGAGAGAGCCGGTATATGCCCTGCGGGCTGCGGCCAGGGATGTGGATTGGGGGACTACCTACGCGGAGGTTGACCTGGCAGGCCAGCACGTGTATATGATCCAGGAAGGCGCTCTGGTGTGGGATGCTCCCTGTGTTACGGGAAATTTGGCAAAGGGCTATGACACGCCAGCGGGCATTTACAGCCTGACCTATAAGCAGAGGGATAAGGTGCTGCGGGGGGCCAAGCGCGCGGACGGGAGCTATGAATATGAGAGCCCGGTGGATTACTGGATGCCGTTTAACGGGGGCATTGGATTTCATGATGCCAACTGGCGGGGCGAGTTTGGCGGCTCCATTTATAAGACGAACGGGAGCCACGGCTGCGTGAACCTTCCGCCGTCAAAGGCGGCGGCTCTCTATGAGCTGGTGTATAAGGGAATGCCGGTGATCTGCTACTGAGTGTAACGGCTCAGACGGCGGGCAAGAAGAAGCCCGCCGTCTGAGCTATTTCAAATATAGGGCGCTGCTGTCGAAATTTAGTATTGGAAAATGGGGCAAGGTATGCTATACTAAGCGCATTCTAGGTTGCAAAAGAGGAGAGATTGATTATGAAAAAGAGTATTAAGAAACTGACAGGTATCGCGGCGGCTGGCGTGCTGGCGGCCGGGCTTCTTTCGGGCTGCGGCGGCAGTTCCTCCGGGACGGAGACACAGGCAGCGGCCGGGACTGAGGCGGCAGGAGAGGTTTCCCAGGAGGCGGCAGCCGAAGAAGAAGCAGCGGGAGATGAGGCGGCTTCCGAAGCAGGCGAGACGAGAACCCTGCGGGTCGCTATGGAGTGTGCCTACGCGCCCTACAACTGGACCCAGCCGGATGATTCCAACGGCGCTGTGCCCATCGCTGACAGCAATGAGTACGCCTACGGTTATGACGTGATGATGGCTAAGAAGATCTGCGAAGAACTGGGATGGAATCTGGAGATTGTCCGTCTGGATTGGGATTCCCTGATTCCTGCGGTTACCACGGGCCAGGCGGACTGCTCCATCGCCGGACAGTCGATCACCTCCGAGCGGCTGCAGGCTGTTGATTTCTCTGAGCCCTACTATTATGCGACCATCGTTACCCTGGTGAAGGAGGGGAGCAAGTATGAGAACGCGGCCAGCGTGGCTGACCTGGCGGGGGCTACCTGTACTTCCCAGCAGAGCACTATCTGGTATGATACCTGCCTGCCCCAGATTCCGGACGCCAACATTCTGGCAGCTACGGCCAGCGCTCCGGATATGCTTATGTCCTTAAATGCAGACAAGTGCGATCTCGTAGTGACCGACCAGCCTACAGGTAAGGGCGCGCTTGTGGCTTATCCCAACTTCAAGATGCTTGAGTTCGGCGGCGGGGAGAATGATTTCCAGGTGACGGATGAGGACATCAACATCGGCATTGCCATGAAGAAGGGCAATACGGAGCTCAAGGAGGCCATCGACAGCGTGCTGAGCCAGATGACGGAGGAGGATTTCTCCGCTATGATGGACGAGGCCATTTCCGTTCAGCCCCTGGCAAACTAAGGAGGCGCCGCGCATATGCCAACAGATTTTTACGGCCGTGTCATGGAGGTATTTCACCGGTACGGCATGTCCATGCTCCAGGGCGCCGGCACCAGCCTGCAGATTGCCCTGGTGGGAACCCTGGCTGGATGCATCATCGGTTTTGCCGTGGGAGTGATCCAGACTATTCCCTCAGAGAAGGGGGACAACCCCATAAAGCGGGCGGTTCTCTGGATAATCAAGGTTATCCTGAACGCCTATGTGGAGTTTTTCAGGGGAACTCCCATGATGGCCCAGGCCATGTTTATCTGGTACGGGCTTATGCCCCTACTGGGCATTAATTCCACGATTCAGCAGGCGGCTTATTTTATACTGTCCATCAACACAGGCGCTTATATGGCGGAGACGGTCCGGGGCGGCATCCTGTCCATTGATCCGGGACAGACGGAGGGAGCCAAGGCCATCGGCATGACCCATGTGCAGACCATGCTCTACGTGATCCT
Source organism: uncultured Enterocloster sp. (assembly GCA_944384065.1). Lineage (GTDB taxonomy): Bacteria > Bacillota > Clostridia > Lachnospirales > Lachnospiraceae > Enterocloster. The sequence continues at coordinate 27,236 of CALWRY010000019.1, forward strand.
GCCCCAGGCCCTGCGCAACATTATGCCGCAGATCGGCAACAACCTGATCATCAATATCAAGGACAGCTGCGTGCTCTCCGTGATCGGCGTGGCGGAGCTTCTGTACAAGACCAAGGCTGCGGCCGGGGCCCTGTACATGAACTTTGAGACCTATACCATCACCATGATTATGTACTTTATCATGACATTTACCTGTTCACGGATCCTGCGGTGGTGGGAGAAGCGCATGGACGGGGCGGAGAATTTTGACCTGGCCACCACGGATACTCTGGCCCACACCAGCGGCATGAGTCATTATCCGGATCCCAAGAAGAAGGAGGATGCGTGATGAAGGGAGAGACGATTTTACAGATCCGCCATTTGAGCAAGACCTTCGGCACCAACCTGGTGCTAAGGGACATTGATTTTCAGGTGGACAGCGGGGATGTGACCTGCATCATCGGAGCCTCCGGCTCAGGAAAATCCACCCTGCTCCGGTGTCTGAACCTTTTGGAGACGCCCACTACCGGGGAGATTCTCTACCACGGGACGAATATTGTGGGCGGCAAGGTGAACGCGCCCCAGTACCGCTCCAAGGTGGGCATGGTGTTCCAGAGCTTTAACCTGTTCAACAATATGTCTGTGCTGGAAAACTGCATCATTGGCCAGACAAAGGTCTTAAAAAAGCAGAAGGAGGAGGCACGGGAGAATGCCATGAGCTACCTGGAAAAGGTGGGCATGGCCCCCTACATCAACGCCAAGCCCCGACAGCTCTCCGGCGGACAGAAGCAGCGGGTGGCTATCGCCCGGGCCCTGGCCATGGAGCCGGAGGTCCTGCTCTTCGACGAGCCCACATCGGCCCTGGATCCCCAGATGGTGGGGGAGGTGCTGGAGGTTATGCGAAAGCTGGCGGGAGAGGGCCTGACCATGATCATCGTGACCCACGAGATGGCCTTTGCCAGGGATGTGTCCAGTCACGTGGCCTATATGGCCGGCGGCGTGATCGTGGAGGAAGGAGAGCCCGCGCAGATCTTCGGCAATCCCCAGAAGAGCCAGACAAAGGAGTTCCTCAGCCGGTTTATGCATGGGTGAATACATTCCAGAATAAATGACCCGGGAGGAAGCCCACGCGCGTCCATCCGGCAACTGCTGCGAGGGTTAAATACCCTGCAGCGTTACCGCACTATAAAGTTCAGATGCCCCGCAGCTTGCTGCGGGGTATTTGATTCTCCGGATCTGCCTTTGCCCGGAATTGATAGAGCTCCTCATAGTGGTGCAGCTCCGCCTCGTCCTGGGGCGGAGTAGGGATCAGGCCGGTGCAGTCCGTGGCGGAGCAGGCCTGGATATCTACGTCCCAAGGGTCATTTTTGACGTTCGGTGACGTCTTTTTTGTTTTCTTTGTCTCGTTGGTCTGTTTTATGTGTTCCATAGATAGCTGCATTCCCTCCATTCTGCCGCTTTTGGGCGGCTGTCTATAGTGTGTGCTGCCTGCGGGTGCATTATGCTGGAAAGGGATTGCAAATCATCTAAAAACGCTGTCTCAGCCTTTACGCTCGATTAGTCTTTTCATGCCCTCATTTCCCAGAGATGTACAAAAATTTAAAAACTGCCGGAAATATTGATCCGGAACCTTGTCCTTGTGATAGGCCAGATCGAAGCGCCGGTGAAAGGGTGTATCGGACAGATAGATCTGTCCAAGGATCCCCGCGTCCAATTCCTCCTGGACCAGGAAACGGGAGATGACGGAGATTCCGACCCTGTGCAGGACCGCCTGCTTGACGGCGTCGGAGCCGCTTACGATCCAGCCGCGGCACAGGGGAACACCCCTCTGGGCAAAGGCCTGCTCCGTAAGCAGGCTGGTGCCGCTGCCCTTTTCCCGTATTGCGAACTTCTGCCCCTCCAGTTCAGAAGCGTAAACAACATCTTTCTGAT
>CALWRY010000020.1 GCA_944384065.1 uncultured Enterocloster sp.
AGAAGCGGGAGGCCTACGCCCTTATTTCCTCCCATCAGGCGGATATTATTGTGGGGACCCATGCGCTGATCCAGGAAAAGGTGATCTACGACCAATTGGCGCTTGTGATCACGGATGAGCAGCACCGCTTCGGCGTGGGACAGAGGGAGCTTTTGAGCGGCAAGGGGGACAGCCCCCATGTGCTGGTTATGAGCGCCACCCCCATTCCCCGCACACTGGCGATTATTCTCTACGGGGACCTGGATATCTCGGTTATCGACGAGCTTCCGGCCGGGCGGCAGCCCATCAAAAACTGCGTGGTGGATCCGGGATGGCGCCCCAAGGCCTATGCCTTTATCGAAGAGCAGGTCAGGCAGGGGCACCAGGCCTATGTGATCTGCCCTATGGTGGAGGCCAGCGAGATGATCGACGCGGAAAATGTGGTGGACTATGCCCGCGCCCTGTCAAAGGAGCTTCCTGATTTTGTCCGGGTGGAATACCTGCACGGAAAGATGAAGGCCCGAGACAAAAACCGGATTATGGAGGAATTCGCCGCCGGGCAGATACAGGTTCTGGTGTCAACCACGGTGATCGAGGTAGGGGTAAATGTGCCGAACGCCACGGTGATGATGATTGAAAATGCGGAGCGTTTCGGCCTTGCCCAGCTCCACCAGCTGCGCGGCCGCGTGGGCCGGGGAAGCAGCCAGTCCTACTGCATCATGATCAACGGATCCGGCGACAGTGACACGGCCAAGCGGCTGGATATTTTAAATAAGTCAAATGATGGCTTTTATATTGCATCCGAGGATCTGCGCCTGCGCGGGCCGGGGGATATCTTCGGCCTTCGCCAGAGCGGGGATCTGGAATTTAAGCTCGCGGACATCTTTACGGACGCGGATGTGATGAAGCGGGCCTCCCAGGAGGTGAGCCGCCTGTTCGGCGAGGATCCTCTTCTTGAGCGGGAGGAACATCAGGCCTTAAAGGGGCGGATTGCCGCTTACCTGGGAGAAAATCTGGAGCGATTGAATCTGTGATGCGCGGGAGCGCTTGAAACGAAAGGAGAGATTTTTATGAATGAAACCATCCAAACAATTCTCACAAGGAGAAGCACCCGGAAATTTTTAAATAAGCCCATTCCCAAAGAGGATCTGGATCTGCTCATCCAGGCGGCTCTCCATGCCCCCAGCGGCATGGGAAAGCAGACCTGGCAGTTTACCGTTGTAAAAAACCGGGCAAAGATCCAGGAGCTGGCCGCAGCCATCGCCGTGGTCCTTGGGCGGGAGGGATATGATATGTACGCCCCGGAAGTTCTTATTATCCCCTCCAATGAGGCGGACAGCCGTTTTGGCAAGGAGGACAATGCCTGCGCGCTGTAAAATATTTTCCTGGCGGCCCACTCCCTGGGAATTGGATCCGTGTGGATCAACCAGCTCCAGGGGATCTGCGGGGATCCGCGGATCCGCGAAATTTTAACCGCCTTTGGGATTCCGGAAAACCATGTGGTCTACGGCCTGGCCGCCCTGGGGTATCCGGACGATGTCAAGTCCCATAAGGAGCGGATTGGCAAGGTGGCTGTTGTAGAGTAAGCCGTTCTAAATCGCTGCAGAAAATAAGGAAAGCGCCGCCCCCGGATAGAAACCGTTTTTCCCGGCTTCATGTCCGCGGACAGCGCTTCCCTCTGTTTTGGCGGAAGCAAAAAACGCGTACAGTTGTCTGTTTAACTCTCAGCTTCCGGTTCTCTGCCCCCTGACCGAAGGCTTACGGCTTACTTGCCCGCCATCTGGCGCTCCTGGGCCTCGATCATCTTCTTCACCATATAGCCGCCTACGGAGCCGTTCTGGGCGGAGGTCAGGTTGCCGTTGTACCCGTTTGTTAAGGGCACGCCAATCTCACCCGCTACCTCCATCTTAAACTTGTCCATGGCTTCCTTTGCCTCCGGTACATTCGTTTTGTTTGAATTACTAGACATAGATACCGCCTCCTTGTGATTGTGGGCCGCAGCTTTTTGCTGCGGCTGGTTTTCTGTTACAATCCTATTATGTGAGAATACAAAAATATTACGCTAGAAGGTTCTGCGTAAAATTCCAAACTTAGGCAGACCTTTGGATGGCTGCAAAACTTCGGCAGCGGAAAAGACAAAAACCACTTGTGCAACGGGAAAAATCATATTATACTTGTAACAGTTCGAGAGGGCAGGCAAGATGCGCCCTTTATCCGAATCGGCCGTCAGAACGGCCGGAACGAACGAAAAGGAGATACCTATGAGAGTAATTGCCGGAAGCGCCAGAAGGCTGCTTTTGAAGACAGTGGACGGGCTTGACACGCGTCCCACCACAGATAGAATTAAGGAAACTCTTTTTAATATCCTGCAGAATGACGTGCCGGGCTGCACCTTCTTAGATCTGTTTTCCGGAAGCGGGGCCATCGGCATTGAGGCCTTAAGCCGGGGCGCTTCCCTGGCTGTGATGATCGAGAAGAATCCAAAAGCTGCGGCCTGTATCCGTGAGAATCTGGCCCATACAAAGCTGGAGGATCGGGCCCTGGTCATGGAGCGGGATGTGATGGAGGGGCTGCGGCGGCTGGAAGGCCGCAATTACCGGTTCGACATCATTTTTATGGATCCGCCCTACGGACAGGGGCTGGAGCGGCAGGCTCTTGCCTATCTGGCCTCCTCGCCTATGGCCACGCCGGATACCCTGGTGATTGTGGAGGCGGCCAGGGACGAGGACTTTTCATGGCTTTCATCCGTTGGCTGGCGGCTGATCCGCACAAAAGAATATAAGACCAACAAGCATGTGTTTGTTGGAAGGGAGAGAGAATGAGTACAGCAGTATATCCGGGAAGCTTTGACCCGGTAACATTGGGACATATGGATATCATTGAGCGCACATCCAAGATGTTTGACAAGGTAATTATCGGCGTTCTGAACAACAATGTAAAAACTCCATTGTTTTCCGCAAAGGAACGTGTTAATATGTTAGAGGAGGTAACGGCCCATCTCCCCAACGTGGAGGTGCAGTCTTTTGAGGGCCTGCTGGTGGATTTTCTCCGCAGGAACGATGCGCGGGTGATTGTAAGGGGCCTGCGGGCGGTTACGGATTTTGAGTACGAGCTTCAGATGGCCCAGACCAACCGGGTGATGGCGCCGGAGATTGATACGATTTTTTTGACTACAAATTTAAAATATTCCTATCTGAGCTCCAGCATTGTGAAGGAGATCGCCTTTTATCACGGGCATATCAGCCAGTTTTTGGCCCCGGAGATTGAAAAACGGGTGCGGGACAAGGTGGATGAGCTTACAAAGGGCGCGGTTTAATTTAAGAAGAGAAGGGGATTGTGATGAGCAGAATTGAGCAGTTGATCAGTGAGATAGAGGAGTACATAGACAGTTGCCGTTTCCAGGCTCTGTCCAACAGCAAGATCATTGTAAATAAGGAGGAGCTGGAGGAGCTTCTTGTGGAGCTGCGCCTGCGCATCCCTGACGAGATCAAGAAGTACCAGAAGATTATCAGCCAGCAGGACGCCATTTTGGGCGAAGCCCGCTCCCAGGCGGATGATATGCTGGAGGATGCCAAGCGGCAGGCGGATTCTATGGTGGCCCAGGCCAGCGAGCAGACCTCGGAGATGATCAATGAACACGAGATCATGCAGCGCGCTTATGCCCATGCCAACGAGGTGGTGGAGCAGGCCCAGGCTCAGGCCCAGGCCATTGTGGACGCGGCGGTGAATGACGCCAACAACATCCGCCAGAGCGCTATCCAGTATACGGACGATATGCTGCGCAGCCTCCAGACCATTATCAATCACACCATGGAGGGAGCCAAGGGGCGTTTTGACTCCTTTATGAATTCCATGCAGTCCAGCTATGATATTGTGTCCTCAAACCGCAATGAGCTGGCCGGAGGTCTGGTTCAGGCCCAGGAGGATTCCCAGCAGGCGGAGCCCCAGGAGCAGGAGGATGGGCAGGCCTGACAGCCGTTTTCTGGAATCGCATGTCAGATCACGGCTGCCCAGAACAGAATACAGGACAGAGCGCTGTGGAGCAGCTTCCACAGGATGTAATGCCGGATGGACAATCCGGCATTTTTTAATACGCTTTTTGTCTGAAAGATGCCGGAAAGCCCGCCGAAGGCGGCGGCTGCCAGGATAAGGAGGGGACGTAAGAGCCCGGAGGCGCCCTCAAAAATCAGCTCAATGCCTGTGGTCATCTCCACAGCGCCCAAAAGAGCGGGCCTAAGCCAGCCCGGAACCTGTCTGGGAAGCGGAAACACCAGGATATAGAGGGCCAAAATGGAAAAGAGCATAATATAACCGCCGATTTTTGCCATAGTCTCCAGGCAGCTCATCATGTGGCTGTCAAAGGAAAAAGGGGGACAGTCCCGGCCATGTCCGGCGGCCTCCGGGATACAGTGGAAGGCCTTACCTGGAAAATAGACGTGTCTTGCCAGGATAGACAGCGGGATAATCGGAAGGTAGAGGGCTGCAAGGCAGATCCACAAAGGGCAGGCCGCGCCCAGCGGGGAGGCGGCCGGACCGCCAGAGAATCCCGGAAGGATAAGGCGGGGCATCACGTATCCCAGGACAAACATAGGGCTGGGGTGATTGGATATGGCCAGAAGGTATCGGGCCTCCTGCCGGGAGATTCTTCCCTGAGAAAGGAAGTCGCTGTCCGTCTTCGCCCCCATGGGATAGCCGCAGAGGAGACCGGTTATGAATACAAAGCTTCCCTGCTGGGAGAGACCTAAAAATCCTGAAAGGATGGGCTTAAAGGGGCGGGTAAGTATGGGAATTCCTCCCAGGGCCGCAATGGCCCCGGAACATATCATAAAGGGAAGCAGGGTGGGAAGGACAACCTGGGCCCAGAGGAGCAGGCCCCGGCAGGTCCCGGCGTAGGCAAGCCCCGGCTGGGAAAGGAGCATGAGCAGGCATAAGACAGCGAGGACGGCTGGGATGGTTTTTTTCATGGCCACCTGGTGATAAAGGATTTGTATAAATATATTGTCCGGGAGGGCCGGGTATGCACGGGGGCCCGCCGCCGCAAGCATCGCACGGCGTGATGCCCGTTCAGGCGGCGGGCATCTTCTTGTCCGGCTTTAGCCGGACAAGAAGCATCGGATGTCCATCCGATGTGCAGGAAGGGGCAAAATCATACTTACAAGCAAGCTTGATGCCTGATTTTGCCCCTTCCTGCCCGCCGTCTGAACGGTTACCAGCATGTAATAATTCTGTAATAAATGATTGACTATACTTGGCAAACCGACTATAATAAACTTAATGCAAAAATTTGTCGATTAAAGGGGTTTCTTTATGAAAAAGTGCTTATGGCTTGCGGCAGCCCTCTGTACGCTTACCCTGTCGGGAACCGCCTATGCCGGAGAATTTGTCCGGGACGATGTAGGGATCTGGTATCGGAACGATGACGGGAGCTGGCAGACAGGCTGGTTTTTGGATGCGGACGGATCCTGGTACTACTTTGACCAGGAGGGATATGCAAAGCTTGGATGGTATACGGAGAACGGCAAGACCTATTTCTTCCGCCAGGACAGCGGACGGATGATCGCGGACCGGACCATCACGCTGGATGGAAACGTGTACACCTTTGACCATGACGGGGTGAGCTATTCCCTCTCTCCCCGCTATACGGGCTGGATGCTGGACGATGTGGACTGGTACTACAGGCGCTCCGACGGCAGCTTTATAACCGACGGCTGGGAGGAGATTGAGGGCCGCTGGTTTTTCTTTGACCCGGTCGGGTATATGGAGACCGGTCTCCTTGAGTGGAACGGCGTTACCTACTACCTGGACGACCTAAGCGGCGCTATGGTTACGGACGACAGCCGGGTAGTGAACGGCGTCACCTATCATTTTGACGCTGCAGGCGCAGGGAGCGTGGCCTGGCCCTACAAGAGCCCTGTGGTGATACCGCCGGAGGATCAGAAGTCCGAGCTGCAGAAGGCCCTGGACGCGGTCTGCGACGGGATCCTGGCGCAGATCACCAACAGCTCCATGGGAGAGCGGCAGAAGGCGGAGGCCATCTACCGCTGGGTGCGGGGAAATCTGCGCTACAGCGGCCACTCCGCCACACGGGACTGGGTGACGGAGGCCTACCAGGGATTCCGCAGAAGGCAGGGAGACTGCTATACATATTTCTCTGTGTCCCAGGCTCTTCTCACCCGTGCAGGGCTTCCCAGCATTGAGGTGATTCGAAATACGGATAATGACCACTATTGGAATATGACCCGGGTGGACGGCGTCTGGTATCATTTTGACACCACGCCCCGATCCTGGGGAGGCTGGTTCTGCCTGCTGACCGACGCACAGATGGCCGCCTACTCTGCGGCCCACAGGGGATGCTTTAACTTTACCCGCGGTCTCTACCCGCCGTCGCCATAAGCCGGGAGGGCAGGACCATGGAAAAGCGAGTTGGCCGGCCATGGCTGGCAGCCCTCGCCGGTCTTTTGATTTTTCTGGCTGCGGCCTGGTGCGCCCAGAGGGTGCTCGTGCCAAAGTATCTGGGATCCGTGATTGAGGGCAATTTTACAGAAGAATATTACCGGGATGAGACGTCCCACGATCTGCTGATTCTGGGGAACTGCGAGTCCTACGAGAGCATTTCCCCCATGACGCTGTGGGAGGAGTACGGGATCACGAGCTATATCCGGGGCAATCCCAACCAGCTCATTTCCCAGTCCTACTACATGCTCATGGATGCCCTGGAGCGGGAGACTCCGAAGGTGGTTCTTATCAATATTCAGGCAATGATGACGGAGAGCCAGGACACGGAGGAGTACAACCGGATGACTTTTGACGGCATGGCCTGGGGCAGGAACAAATGGGAGGCGATCCGGGAGGATGCCATGGAGGGGGAGAAGATGGCGGAGTACCTCTTTCCCATTCTGCGGTATCATTCCCGGTGGAGCAGCCTTAGGGCGGAGGACTTTCTCTATGCCTTCCGCGAAAAGCCGCTGACCTCCTTTCAGGGCTATTATCTGCGGGCTGATGTGCGGCCTGCGGGGGAATTTCCCGCAGAGAGGCGGCGGGAGGACTACCGTTTTCCGGAGAAAAATTTCGCGTATCTGGAGCGGATCCGGGAGGCCTGTGAGGAGCGGGGGATTCCTCTGGTTCTCATGAAGGCTCCCAGCCTGTATCCCCAGTGGGTGCCCCCTTACGAGGAGCAGATTGCAGAATACGCCGGCGTACATGGCCTGATGTACTGCAATTTCCTCAATCTGACAGAGGAGATTGGTCTTGACATGAGCCGGGACACCTACGATGAGGGCCTGCACCTGAACGTGTACGGGGCGGAAAAGCTGTCTGTGTATCTGGGGCGGCTTCTTAAAGAGACTTACGGTCTGGCGGATCACCGGGGGGAGGCGGAGACAGCCGCCTACTACGGGGAGCGGCTGGCAGCCTATGAGGCGGAGAAGGCCGCACAGGAGGAGGAGTTCGCACGCCTGGGATATATTTCCAAATTTACGGAGGATTTTCAATAGGAAAAGAAGAACGCAAGGAGGTACAAGGAAGATGAGAAGTTTAAAGTTGCTTGGAGGTACGATTGCGGCGGCTGCGGCGGCCATGGCATTGACAATGTCCGCATGGGCGAATCCGGTTAAGACAGAGTACGCCTTTACCACGGGCACGAACACCATCACGGTGGGCGAGGCTGTGGATTCCGTGATCGGGAAGCTGGGCGAGGCCGGGGACGTGAAGACCCTGACCAACTGCGCCAACGGCGGGAAGGACAAGGCCCACATCTACGACAATTTTGACATCTACACCACCCAGGACGCCAAGAAGAACACCGTGGTGGAGTCCATTGTGTTAAAAAATGACAAGGTGGCCACAGAGGAGGGCTTAAAGGTGGGCCAGACTCCCGCCAAGGTGATGGAGATCTATCCGGGGGCCAAGGAGAGCATGGGACTTTACACCGTTGTCCTTGGGGACACCCAGATCGTGGTCGACTGCGGGTTCTCCAACGACAAGGTGGTAAGCATTTCTTATGAGAATTATATTGCGCAGTAAGACGCAGCAGGGGGATCGGAATGAAGGAGCTGGAGTACCCCTTTGACGGGGAAGAACTGCTGCGGAGAAAGAAGAGCCTGAGGAAGGCTCTTCTTTCTGATGCTAGGCCGCGCATCAAAAAGAGGATTGCCGTGCTGGGCGGATCCACCACCCATGATCTGGTGCGGATGCTGGAGCTGTTTCTGCTCAATCAGGGGATTGAGCCGGAGTTTTATGAGTCCGAGTACAACCGGTATTATGAGGACGGCGTTTTTGGCACGCCGGAGCTTGATTCCTTCCGGCCGGATCTGGTCTATATTCATACCACCTGCCGGAATATCCCGTATACGCTCTATCCGGACGCAGGGGACGGACGGCAGCAGGCGGAGGAGAAGCTTGCGGGGGTGTGGGAGCATTTCTCCCATCTGTGGGAATGCCTGCGGGAGCGGTATCATTGCCCCATTATCCAGAATAATTTTGAGAAGCCGCCCTATCGGCTTCTGGGAAATATGGATGCCTGGGATTTCAGGGGACGGGAAAATTTTCTCAGCCGTCTGAATCAGAAGTTTTATCAGTATGCAGAGGAGCATCCGGATTTTTATATCCAGGATATTGCGTGGGTGGCTGCGGATGTTGGGCTTTCCCGCTGGCATGATCCCCTCTACTGGCATATGTACAAGTACAGTCCGGCCCTTCCCGCGATTCCGGATCTGGCCTTTAACCTGTCCCATATTGTCAAGGCTGTCTTCGGGCGGAATAAAAAGGTTCTGGCCCTGGATCTGGACAATACCCTGTGGGGCGGCGTGGTCGGCGACGACGGCCCGGAGAATCTCTTAATCGGGCAGGAGACGGGCCTGGCCCAGGTGTACAGTGAATTTCAGGGGTATTTAAAGGAGCTCAAAAAGCAGGGGATCCTCCTGACGGTGGATTCGAAAAATGAGGAGGAGAACGCCCTGGCCGGGCTTAACCGGCCGGACAGCGTGCTGCGGCCCGAGGATTTTCTGGCGATAAAGGCCAACTGGGATCCCAAGGACATGAACCTTCGGGAGATTGCACAGGAGCTGAATCTGGGGGCGGACTCGATTGTGTTTGTGGACGACAACCCGGCGGAGCGAAGCCGCGTGGAGCAGGCCGTTCTGGGGGCTGCGGTTCCGGAGATGACTGAGGGGCAGGAGCCTCAGCCGGAGCGCTACCTGCGCATCCTGGACCGGTCGGGATTTTTCGAGCCGGTGAGCCTGTCTAAGGAGGATCTGGAACGTAACTCGATGTATAAGGCCAATGTGAGCCGGAAGCGCCAGCAGGCGGCATTTTCTGATTATGGGGCCTATCTGGCATCCCTCAAGATGAAGGCGGAGATAGGCTCCTTTGTCCCCGCGTACATGGAGCGGATCGCCCAGCTGACCAATAAGTCCAATCAGTTCAACTTGACCACCCGGCGCTATACCCGGGCGGAGCTGGAGGAGCTTTCCGGGGACGGCAGGCATCTGACGCTCTATGGAAGGCTGGCGGACCGGTTCGGGGACAATGGAGTGGTCTCTGTGGTGATGGGGCATCAGGAGGGTGACGCGCTCCATATTGACCTGTGGCTCATGTCCTGCCGGGTGTTAAAGCGGGGCATGGAGCAGGCGATGCTTGACGAGCTTGTACAGAGGGCCCTTGCGCGGGGGATTTTGCAGCTTGTAGGGTATTATTTCCCAACGCAGAAAAATAAGATGGTGCGGGAGTTTTACGGGGAGATGGGATTTTTAAAGGCAGCGGAGGACGAGGCGGGAAATTCCCGCTGGACGCTGGATCTTTCCGGCTACAGCCCCAAAAATACAGTGATACAGGTGGAAAGGCGGGAGTGAAAATGAGCAGAGAAGAAGTGTTTGAAAGGCTGGATCAGGTGTTCCAGGATGTGTTTGACGACGAGAGCCTCCATGTGGGGGACGGGACCACGGCGGCGGATGTGGAGGGCTGGGACAGCCTGGAGCACATTGATCTGATGGCCTCCGTGGAGAAGGCCTTTGGCATCCGGTTTTCCATGGGGGAGATCACCCGGATGAAAAATGTGGGCGAGATGGCGGATCTGATTCTTAAGAAACGGGAGCGGCGAGAATGACCTTTGTATCGTATGAGTTTCTTTTGTTTATGGCCGTCTGCCTGGTTTTGTGCCGGATGAGCGGCCGGGGCTTGCGGCCCGGGCTGCTTTTTTGCGCCAGCCTTGCATTCTTGTGGCTTTCCGGAGGGGTCTTAAGCCTGGCCGCCTACGGATTTTCTGCATTTACCGTGTGGGCCGGGGCGCTGGGGATTGAGAGGGCCGGTGCTTCCGCTGAGAGCAGGGCGGGCGCGGGCCCAACCGGCGCTGGCGGCAGCGGGGCAGATGCGGACTTAGCCGGATCTGGCGTCCCTGCGGCGAGGAAAAAGCGGGGCATCTTTCTGGCGGTGCTCTTGGTCAATCTGGCGGTGCTGGCCGCTTTTAAGTACGTGAATTTTCCGGGCTACACCCTTCGGGAGCTGGCCTGGCTTACGGGAAGCCTGGATTCCTTCGCCTGGACGCCCCTCGAGGTCCCGGCGCCTGCGGCCATTTCCTTTTATACGCTGACCCTGCTGGGATATCTCATCGAGGTGTACTGGGGAGTGGAGCAGGCACAGAAGAGCTTTTGGCGGGTGGCCCTCTTCGGCGGCTTCTTTCCCCAGATGTCCACCGGGCCCATTGTCAGATGGGGAGAGGTGTCCGGAAGCCTTTTCGGACCGGGACGAAAAGCAGGAGAGGCTTCGCCGCTGGGCTTTGGAGCGGGGCTTGACGCTGCGGATGTTTTTTTCGGCCTGCGGCGGGTGCTCTGGGGACTGTTTAAGAAGCTGGTCATCGCGGAGCGGCTGGGCGTGGTGGTGGATGCGGTATACGGGGACTACACGACATACACGGGAAGCTTTCTTGTGCTCGGCGCCGTATGCTTTGCCTTCCAGCTCTACGCGGATTTCGGCGGGGCGGCGGACATCGCCATCGGCTGCGCCCGGATGTTCGGCGTGCGCCTCAGTGAAAATTTTTCCCAGCCTTTTTACTCCCGCAGCATCGCGGAGTTTTGGCGCAGATGGCATATGACCCTGGGCGGATGGTTCAAGGATTTTGTCATGTATCCCCTGCTGCGCACAAGGGCTTTTGAGAGGCTCGGGGGCGTGTGCAGGAAGCGCTTTGGCAAGAAGGCGGGAAAGCGTCTGACCACTGCGGCGGCCCTCTTTGTGGTGTGGTTTCTTCTGGGGCTGTGGCACGGGGGCATGTGGACCTTTATCATTGGATCCGGGCTCTATCACGCCTTTCTCATGAGCATGGCGCTCCTGGCGGAGCCCTGGACGGCGGGATTTTATAAGAAGACCGGGATTGACAGGGAGCATCCCCTGTGGATCGCCTGGCAGCGGGTGCGGACCTTTGTGCTGGTGACAGTGGGCTTTGTGTTCTTCCGCTCGGATTCCCTGGAGATGGCCTTCGGGATCCTCCGGGGCATGGGCTCCGGGGATATGGGGCTCTTTACCCGGGAGGGATTTGAGAGCCTGGGCTTAAGCCCAGCGGACTGGGGCGTGCTGGCGGCAGGGCTTTTGGTCCTGTGGGCGGTATCCTTTGAGAAGGAGAGAGCGCGGACGGCGGGAGCGGATGTCCCAGCTGGCGCCCGCAGGGCCGCATCTGGCGGCAGTGCGGCGGGCGCCGGTGTGTCTGTCTGCTGGTGGCGGCTCTCTGCTGTGTGCGCTGCGCTGGCCTTTGGTGTGCTTATCCTGGGATTTTACGGGCAGGGGTACGACGCGGCGGCGTTTATTTACGCGGCGTTTTGATCGTTTTGGCGAACGGATATTATAGAGGAAAAATGTGCTTTGGGAATGCGTCTTGTCGGAAATGGGCCGGGGCGCATTTTTGTGTTTTTTGCGGTAGGTATAGGAGAGAGCTATGGGAAATGTATATGGATATATTCGTGTCAGTACAAAGGGTCAGAAGGAGGAGCGGCAGCTGGCGGCCATGGGAGAGCTTTTGATCCCAGCCAGAAATCTTTTTATTGATAAACAGTCCGGCAAGGATTTTGAACGCCCGAACTATCAGCGAATGCTGCGGCGGCTAAAGAAGGGCGATTTGCTCTATGTAAAGAGCATCGACCGATTGGGGCGAAATTATGCGGAGATATTGGAGCAGTGGAGAATTCTGACAAAAGAGCTCGGGATCGATGTGGTGATCCTGGATATGCCCCTGCTAGACACCAGACGAGGAAAGGACTTGATGGGAACCTTTCTAAGTGATATTGTCCTGCAGGTTCTCTCCTTTGTGGCGGAAAATGAAAGGAGCAATATACGGCAGCGCCAGGCAGAGGGTATCGCTGCAGCAAAGGCAAAAGGGATCAAATTCGGCCGTCCTCTTCGGCCGCTTCCCTCGAATTTTCAGCAAATCTACATGAAATGGAGAAGCGGGCAGATGACTGGGACAGCCGCAGCCAGCGCATGCTGTCTGCCAATGTCCACTTTTCTCTATCGGGCGAAGCTCTATGAAAAATCCAACTCTGTGTAGGGGCGGTGACAGAGATGAAAGGGAAAACAATGGTTTACAGATATGTGTACTTTTTGGAAAATTTGAATTGACAATTCCAGATATGGGAAAATACCGTATTTTGATAGACAGAATGGTGTTCTTGTGCTATTATTTTCAAAGTGCTAATAATGAAACTGCTTTGCGAAAAAGTACACTTTTTGGAGGACGGATATGCTTTTTAATTCCTATATTTTTATTCTTGTGTTCCTGCCGCTGTGTCTGGCCGGATATTTCCTCTTAAACCGCCTGAAATTTTTTACATTGGCGCAGTGCTTTCTATTGGGAATGTCACTGTGGTTTTATGGATATTTTAACTGGGGCTATCTGAGAATTATGATCGCCAGCATTCTCATTAATTATCTCACCTATTTAGCCATTCGATACTTCCAGAACGTTGGAAAGATGAGAATGAAAAAGCTTGTTTTCATCGCGGGAGAGCTTATCAATGTGGGAATCCTCATCTACTTCAAATATATGGATTTCTTTATCCGCACCTTTAATCGGATTGCTGATACAAATTTGCCGCTTCTTGAAATTGTGCTGCCCCTGGGCATCAGTTTCTTTACCTTTCAGCAGATTTCCTTTGTGGTGGATGCCTACCGGGGGGAGGTGCCAGACTACAATCTCCTGGAGTATGCCTGCTTTGTGTCCTTCTTTTCCCAGCTGATAGCCGGACCTATTGTCACCCACGATGAGCTGGTCCCCCAGTTTAGGGACATGAGTAAAAAACACATTATATGGGAGAATCTCTCCAGAGGAATCTATATTTTTGTCCTTGGGCTGTCAAAAAAAGTGCTCCTGGCGGACGTATTTGGACAGGCGGCGAATTTTGGGTTTGAAAATGTGAGCAGGCTGGATGCCACAAATGCCATCTTGACCATGCTGGCCTATACGCTGCAGATATACTTCGATTTCAGCGGATACTGTGATATGGCTATTGGAACAGGAAAAATGCTGAACATAGATATACCGCTAAATTTTAATTCCCCTTATAAGGCATTGATCATCACAGAGTTCTGGGACAGATGGCACATGACGCTGACCCGATTTTTTACAAAATATGTGTACATTCCCCTGGGCGGAAATCGAAAAGGAGAGCTGCGTACCTACCTGAATGTATTTATTGTATTTTTCATCAGCGGATTCTGGCATGGAGCGGGATTTGCTTTTATTTTCTGGGGCGTCTGCCACGGTCTGTTTTCCATCATCACACGGAAGTACCGGCGTTTTTTTAAACAGATGCATCCAGCACTCAATTGGATAATCACTTTTGGATTCGTCAATGTGATGTGGGTATTTTTCCGGGCGCCCTCTCTGAGAACCGCAGTGCGGCTGCTCAACCGCATCGCTATTTTCCGGTTCGGACCGATAAATGGCACGGTACTGTCCTATTTTAAACTGCCGGAGATAGAATTCATATTGAGCCGCCTGCCGCAGATAGAGCGGATTTATCCCTACTTTACACTGATGATCTTTTTCGCTTTTGCCCTGTATATTGTACTCGGCTGCAAAAATACATATGAAAAAATGCAGGCATTTAAGCCATCCGTGCTCAACCTGTCTTTGACAGCCTTTTTAGCGGTATGGTGCATCTTTTCATTCACAGGGGAGAGCACATTTTTATATTTCAATTTTTAGGAGGCAACACATGTCTGCAGCAGATAAAAAATGGACAATCGGCTTTTTCATTGTATTTTTAACAATGCTTCTCGGAGCGGGAGCCGCTACGGCGGTGATCGATCCGTATTTTCATTACCACAAGCCTTTAAAAGGGCTTTCTTATCCCCTTAATAACCAGCGCTATCAGAATAATGGCATTGTCAAGCATTTTGACTACGACGCGATTATCACAGGGACTTCCATGACGGAAAACTTTAAAGCTACTGAATTTGACCGGATTTTCCAGGTAAATTCCATCAAGATTCCCTTCAGCGGCGGGAGCTATAAGGAAATGAACGACAATCTGGAGATTGCCCTGGCCCACAATGACGGCATAAAAATCATCCTTCGGGGCCTGGACTATAACTCATTTCTGTCTCCGGCAGACAGCATGCGCTATGAGGAGGATTTTTATCCCTGGTATCTGTACGACGACAATCCGTTTAATGATGTAAAATATGTGTTCAATAAAACAATTTTATTTGGCGCGACGAAAAATGTTATTTCCCGCACAAGATCCGGGCTGCCATCCACTACCTTCGACGAGTACAGCAATTGGATGGCTAACTATACCTTTGGCAAGGAGGCCGTGGACGGGACATATACGAGAGCGGAAAAAGCCGACGGCATCACCCCCATATCCCAGGAGGATTATAAAAATATCCGGGAGAATATCACTCAGAACGTCACAGAGCTTGCGGCTGCCCACCCGGAGATAGAGTTTTACTTGTTTTTCACGCCTTACAGCATCTACTATTGGGACAGCCTGAACCAGGCGGGAACCCTTAAGCGGCAGCTGGCAGGGGAAAAGTACGCGATTGAGCTTATGCTGCCTTACGATAACATTCATCTGTTTTCTTTCTTTACGGAGCATGATATGATCTGTGATTTGGACAACTATAAGGATATCGCCCACTACGGAGAGAATATCAATTCCCGAATCCTTCGGTGGATGAAGGCAGGGGAGCATGAATTGACAGAGGAAAATTATGAGGCTTACTGTGAGGAGATGAAGGATTTCTATATGAATTATGATTATGACAGGCTGTTTGAATCGTGCGGCTAGAGATGAGTATATCAATGAAATTTCCCTATGAAAAGGAATAAGCTTGATGTATAATGGTAGAAACCGCAGTGAGGAAGTGAGAGAAAAGATGCCTGAAAGCCAGAATATGGAGTGGAAACTCAGATGGCGGGGTTTATTGAGAGTTGGGGACGAGGTATTGAGAAAATCTGTTCCGCCTGCAGGGATGAGAATGTCCCGCAGCCGGAGTACACGGTCAATCCCGGCGATATTATGATTAAATTCACCGCGCCGGAGGATAGAATTATTCGGGTGAATGAAAAGGTGAATGATAGGGTGAATAAAAAGGTGAACGAAAGGGTGACGGATCCTGAAGAAAAAGTTCTGCAGCTGCTTTCAATAGATCCAGGATATACAGTCTCGAAGTTGGCCGAAAAACTATCCGTAAGCCGGAAAACAATTGCCGCCCATCTCAAAAAATTAAAAGAAAAGGGGATCATAGAGCGCGTAGGCTCCGCCAGAAGCGGATATTGGAAAATACGGAAATAAAACGAATGGAGCAGGGGCGTTTCCTCCTCTTATTTGAGAAGACAGGCAGCTGAGGCCTGTCTTTTTGATGCGAAAAAACTAATCCTCCAGCTTCAAGTAATATTCCAGCAGATCAAGTTCCTTCTGTATGCGATGCGCCGCAATATCGCCGTATGCCAAAAGTGCGGGAGAAATGCTCGTTCGCAGCGGCCGGTAAAAGACGATTAACCTTCCTTGCGAGAATTTCAAATTGCCACCCTAAGCAGATCTTGCTATAATAGTTCTGTGAAAAGGAGACAATCGATGAACACACACACCTTGCGCCTCCCCGCAGCGTTCCTGGGGGAGATGAAGGCCCTTCTTGGGGCAGAATATGACGCATATATCGAGAGCTTTAACGATCCATGGAAGCCCGGCCTCCGGGTCAACGGCCTGAAGCTTTCCGCCGGTGAATTAAAGGAGCTGGTTTCCTGGGATTTGACGCCGGTTCCCTGGGAGCCGTCGGGATTTTACTATGATCCCGGCGAGACACGGCCCTCCCGGCATCCCTGGTACTATGCAGGACTGTACTATCTTCAGGAGCCCAGCGCCATGGCCCCGGCGGCCTGCCTGCCCGTAGTTCCGGGGGACCGGGTGCTGGATCTGTGCGCGGCTCCCGGCGGAAAGAGCACGGCCCTGGCCGCCAAACTAAAGGGAGAGGGGCTTCTGGTTTCCAATGACATCAGCTATTCCCGGGCCCGGGCCCTCCTAAAAAATCTGGAAATGGCCGGAGCCTCCAATATCTGTGTGGTAAGCGAAAGCCCGGAGAAGCTTTCCGGCCCCTGGGCGGGATTTTTTGACAAAATTCTGGTGGATGCCCCCTGCTCCGGCGAGGGCATGTTCCGGCGCGATGAGGAGATGGTAAAGGACTGGGCGCAGAGAGGCCCGGCCTATTACGCGCCCATCCAGAGACAGATTCTACTGGAAGCGGTAAAGATGCTTCGCCCCGGCGGAAAGCTTCTCTTTTCCACCTGTACCTTTTCCCGGCTGGAGGACGAGGAGAATGTGGAATTCCTTTTAAATCACTGCCCGGAGATGGAGCTGGTTCCCCTCACGCCGGCGCAGGTGCCGGGGGCAGTGCCGGGGATCGGTCTGCCTGGGGTCCTGCGGATCTTTCCTCACCGGGCGGCGGGAGAGGGGCATTTTCTGGCTCTCTTGGGAAAGAAAGGGAACCCGGAGGCCATAAAAGGGGGACTGGACGGCGAAAGCGGCAGGCCGCCGATGGCTTCCCCGGCAGGGCTTCGCGCCCCAAAGGATGCGGCGGACTTCCTTAAGCAGTGCACCCTTCCCGTGAATGGCAGCCGCTTCCATATTTCCGGGGAGAACGTCTATCTGCTTCCTGATGGGCTTACTCCAGGACTTCCCTTCCGGTTCCTTCGCACCGGCCTCCTTTTGGGCCAGATAAAGAAGGGACGGTTTGAGCCTTCCCAGGCCCTGGCGATGGCCCTTGGGCGGGATGGGTTTTCTTCCTGCCTGCATCTGGAGCCTTCGGATGAGCGGGTGATCCGCTATCTGAAGGGGGAGACAATTCCTCTTCTTTCCGGGGAGAGCGGGGAAAAGGGCTGGCAGCTGGTACAGTGCCGGGGCTTTTCCCTGGGCTGGGCCAAGGTGGCCGGGGCTTCCCTCAAAAATAAATATTATCCGGGATGGCGGTGGCAGTGAGAGCCGCCGCTGTTTTGCGGCACGAATTCCGGCAGCCGGCCGCCTTGTGCCTGCGGGAGGCAGAAAAGGCGGGAGAAATAAGCGGGGCGGAATAACCGTTCAGGCGGAAAATTCACAAAAGCATTGACAAATCCGGCCCTAGAATTTAAGATAAATGCAAAGAGGCATGCACAGAAGGAAGCGCGGAAGATGGGTCGGCAGCAAATGCGCCGGAGAGCCCTGAGAATGGAGCATTACGAGAAATTGCGCATTCAGTCCGCCCGATGCAGGGCATTGACACGTTTCAGGCTGAGTTTCTTCTTCAGTAGGAATTCTTTCTCTAGGAGTTTGCAGGCCAATGGCTTTTGCCAAAACCTTAACGTCAGCCCGCGTAAGGGGATTTTTTAAGAAAACTTATCAAAGCAAACCGTATTTCAAAACAGCTTAGCGCAAACTAAGCTGTTTTTACGGTTCAATGAAACATCGCAGCCGTTCCACTGCTGCGGGGTATCCATAAAACTGCGAAAAGGAGAATACGACGTGGCAGATAAGAAAAAAAACACCGGCGGCGCCATGCGCCTGGACCGGCTTCTGGGAGAGATGGGGATTGGAAGCAGAAGCCAGATCCGGAAGATGGCGGGAAAGGGGCTGATCGCAGTCAACGGGACAGCGGTAAAGGCAGCGGATGTGAAGGTGCGCCCCGGCGCGGATGTAATCCTGGTGGAGGGACGGCCCGTTGCCTACGTGGCCCAGGAATACTATATGTTAAATAAGCCCCAGGGTGTGGTCTCCGCCACGGAGGACGGGCGATATCCAACGGTGGTGGACCTCATCGAGGACGCGGCGAGGCGGGATCTCTTCCCTGTGGGGCGTCTGGACATCGACACCGAGGGCCTCCTCCTTCTGACCAACGACGGGGATCTGGCCCACCGGCTCCTATCCCCGAAAAAGCACGTGGACAAGGTGTATTTCGTCCGCTATGAGGGAAAACTGCCCGAGGACGCCGAGGAGAGGCTGGCGGACGGACTGGCGCTTGCGGACGGCGAACGCACGCGCCCGGCAGAGCTTAAGCGGACGGGAGAGAAGGAGGCCTATCTCACCATCCGCGAGGGAAAATTCCACCAGGTAAAGCGGATGTTCGAGGCCCTCGGGTGCCGGGTCACCTATCTGAAGCGGATGTCCATGGGCCCCATTTCCCTGGATCCGGAGCTTAAGCCGGGCGAGTACCGGCCCCTAACGGAAAAAGAGCTGAAAGCCTTAGGGGCGGCGGGATACGGCACAGGGGAAGAAAAACCTCCAAAGCCCCCTGCATGTTCCGCTCCTGCGGCTTCTCCCCGCCAGGCCGTCATCTTCGACCTGGACGGCACCCTGGTGGATTCCATGTGGATGTGGAAGGCCATCGACATCGAGTACCTGGGGCGCTACGGCCTTTCCTGCCCGGACGACCTGCAGAGGGCCATTGAGGGAATGAGCTTTTCCGAGACAGCGGCCTACTTTAAGGAGCGCTTTCATCTGGCGGACAGCCTGGATGAAATCAAGGCGGCCTGGGTGCAGATGTCCCTGGAGAAATACCAAAAAGAGGTGCCCCTAAAGCCAGGGGCCAGGGAATTCTTAAATTTCCTGGCCGGGCAGGGCGTGAAAATGGGCATCGCCACCAGCAACGGCCAGGCCATGGTGGACGCGGTGCTTGACGCTCTGGATATCCGGAAATATTTCCAGGTGGTGGCCACGGCCTGCGAGGCGGCGGCCGGGAAGCCTGCCCCGGACATCTATCTTCTAGTGGCGGAGCGCCTGGGGGTGGCTCCGGAGAAATGCGCGGTGTTCGAGGATGTGCCCGCAGGCATTCAGGCGGGAAAGAGCGCGGGGATGCTGGTGTTCGCCGTGGAGGATGATTTCTCTGCGGAAATGCGCAGGGAAAAGGAAGAACTGGCGGACTATTTTATCGACGACTTTTATGAGATTTTGAGGAATGAAGATGCAGCAGGACTATTTGCCAATCAGCCGTGAGGACATGAAGCGGCGGGGATGGGAGCAGTGTGATTTTGTATATGTCTCTGGGGATGCCTATGTGGACCATCCCTCCTTTGGCACGGCCATCATTTCCCGGGTGCTGGAATCCCGGGGTTTTAAGGTGGGCATCATCCCCCAGCCGGACTGGCGGCATAAGGAGAGCGTACAGATTCTGGGGCGGCCCAGGCTGGGATTTCTGGTGTCGGCGGGAAATATGGACTCCATGGTGAACCATTATTCCGTATCAAAAAAACGGCGGAGAACGGATTCCTACACCCCTGGCGGCGTGATGGGAAAGCGGCCGGATTACGCGGTGACGGTGTACTGCCGCCTCATCCGCCAGGCCTACGGGGATGTGCCCATCATCGCCGGAGGCATCGAGGCGAGCCTTAGGCGGCTGGCCCACTACGATTACTGGTCGGACCGGATGAAGCCCTCCGTCCTCCTGGACTCCGGGGCGGATCTGATATCCTACGGCATGGGAGAGCGGTCCATTGTGGAGATTGCGGAGGCCCTGGAAAGCGGGCTGGCGGTAAGGGACATCACCTTTATCGACGGCACAGTGTATCAGACCAGCCGGCTGGAGGACGTCTATGACTACGTGCTTCTGCCGTCCTACGAGGCGCTCCTAAAGGATAAGAAGACCTATGCAGAGAGCTTCTATATCCAGTACAGCAACACGGACCCATTTTCCGGAAAACGGCTGGCGGAGCCCTATGGGGATACCTATGTGGTGCAGAATCCCCCGGCAAAGCCCCTAAGCACCCAGGAAATGGACGATGTGTACGCCCTTCCCTACATGAGGAGCTATCATCCCTCCTATGAGGCGGCCGGCGGGGTCCCGGCCATCCAGGAGATTAAATTCAGCCTTATCAGCTGCCGGGGCTGCTTCGGGGCCTGCAGCTTCTGCGCCCTGACCTTCCATCAGGGGCGCATTATCCAGGCGCGAAGCCACGAATCCCTGCTCAAGGAGGCCGGGCTTCTCACCAGGGAGCCGGATTTTAAGGGCTACATCCACGATGTGGGCGGACCCACGGCCAATTTCCGTTTCCCGGCCTGCGAAAAGCAGCTGACAAAAGGAGCCTGCCCTCATAAGCAGTGCCTTTTTCCCGAGCCCTGCAAAAACCTCCGGGCCGACCACAAGGATTACGTGTCCCTGCTAAGAAAGCTTCGGGCCCTTCCCGGTGTGAAGAAGGTGTTCATCCGCTCGGGGATCCGATTTGACTATGTGCTGGCGGATCCGGACCGGACCTTTCTTAAGGAGCTCTGCAAATACCATGTCAGCGGCCAGCTGAAAGTGGCTCCGGAGCACGTGGCGGACAAGGTTCTCTCCCGGATGGGCAAGCCGAAAAATGAGGTCTACCGCCGCTTTGTGAAGGCGTACCGGGAGATGAATGCGCGTCTGGGAATGGACCAGTACCTGGTGCCCTACCTCATGTCCTCCCATCCCGGATCCTCCTTAAAGGAGGCGGTGGAGCTGGCGGAGCATCTGCGGGAGCTGGGATATATGCCGGAGCAGGTGCAGGATTTTTACCCCACGCCCTCCACGATTTCCACCTGCATGTACTACACGGGCTATGACTGCCGGACCATGGAAAAGGTCTATGTGCCCAAGAATCCCCACGAGAAGGCTATGCAGCGGGCCCTGATCCAGTACCGCAATCCCAAGAACCGGGAGCTGGTGGAGGAGGCCCTCACGCTGGCAGGCCGCAGGGATCTGATCGGATACGGGCCCAAGTGCCTGATCCGGCCGGCGGGGGAGGCACGGATGGGAAGCTGGAGAGCGGCGGGAAGCAAACGGACGGAAAAGGGAGCGCGCACAGCCGGAAAGCGGCCGGAAAGAAGCGATCCGGCAGCAGAGCAAGGGCCGGCAAAAAGCGGCCGCTCCAGCGCAAAAAAAGCGCGCACCATCCGGAACGTCCACAAAAAGAAGGGAGGAAACGCGGGATGAAGATAGGGATTGTAACCGGGGCTTCCTCCGGGCTTGGACGGGAGAGTGTGATCCAGCTCTGGGAGCATTTTGGCGGGATAGACGCCATATGGGTTGTTGCCAGAAGGCGGGAGCGGCTCCTTGCGCTGTCCCGCCAAGTGGGCGTGCCCCTTTGCATTTTCCCCCTGGATCTGACAAAAGAACGGGATCTGGCGGTGCTGGCCGCCGCGCTGGCAAAGGAAAAGCCCCAGGTGAAGTTTCTCATAAACGCGGCAGGCTTTGGGAAGACCGGCCCGCTGGCAGAGACGTCCATGGAGGACAGCGTGGGGATGGTCCAATTAAACTGCACGGCTCTCACCGCTGTGACCCGCATGGTTCTCCCCTATATGGCGGAAAACAGCCGCATCATCCAGTACGCCTCCTGCGCCGCCTTCCTTCCCCAGCCTGGATTTGCCGTGTATGCGGCCACAAAGGCCTATGTGTTTCGCTTCAGCCGGGCCCTGAACCGGGAGCTAAAGGATCGGCGCATCTGTGTGACGGCCGTGTGCCCCGGCCCGGTTCGGACGGAATTTTTTGACAGGGCCGGCGGTACGCTTCCCCTTTACAAGCGCCTGGTAATGGCAAATCCCCGCAGGGTGGCCGCAAAGGCCATTCGCGACAGCATTGCCTGCCGGGAGCTGTCCATCTATAGCCCCGCCATGGAGTTATTTTACCTTTTGACGAAGCTTGTCCCCCACCGGCTTCTTCTGGGCGCTCTCTTAGCTGCACAGACGCGCATGCGGCAGAAGATGCCCGCCGCCCGAACGGTTACAAAAGAGGATTAAACGCATGGAAAAACTCACGATTACAGCCAACGAAGCAGGCCAGCGCATGGATAAATTTCTCGGAAAATATTTGAATCTGGCGGGAAAAGGCTTTTTATACAAAATGATGCGCAAGAAGAATATCACCCTGAACGGCAAAAAATGCCAGGGCTCTGAAATTCTGGCCCCGGGGGATGAGGTCTGCCTCTTTCTGGCGGAGGAGACCATCCGCAAATTTTCCGGCCCGGCTCCGTCTGCAGTCCGGGTGCAGGAGCCGGGCCGCAGACGGATGGGCGCAGGGGCGTTAGATATTATCTACGAGGACTCCAACATCCTTCTGGTAAATAAGCCTGCGGGGATGCTCTCCCAGAAGGCGAAGGAGGGGGACTATTCCTTAAATGACCAGATTTTTGATTATCTGATAGAATCAGGCCGCTTCGCCCCGGAGGATCTGCGGGCCTTCCGACCCTCTATCTGCAACCGGCTGGACCGGAATACCAGCGGCCTGGCTGCCGCAGGGGTATCCCTGGCGGGCCTCCAGGGCATGAGCCGCGTGTTCAAGGACCGGAGCCTGCACAAATATTATCAATGTCTGGTAAAGGGGGATATCCGGGAACGGAGAATGGTGAGCGGATTTTTAAAAAAGGACGCGGCCACAAACCGGGTGACTGTGACAGCCAGGGAGGAGCCGGAAAGCACCCCCATTCTCACCGAGTATATGCCCCTTGGGGGAAATGGCCGGTTCACCCTCCTTTTGGTCACGCTGATTACCGGCCGGAGCCACCAGATCCGGGCCCACTTGGCCTCCCTCGGCCACCCCATTGCCGGGGATTATAAGTACGGGGATCCCCAGCTGAATGAATGGCTGGAAAAGACCTATCAGGTCCGCTCCCAGCTCCTCCACTCCTGGAAGCTGGTGATGCCAAAGCACATGGAGGCGCCCCTGGAGTATCTGGCAGGAAGGGAATTTTTCGCCCCTCTGCCTGGAAAATTTGTCCGGGTACTGAAGGGAGAGGGGATAGGCCGCGGCTTTCCGGATCAGCAGACATCCGCCCTTGCGGATCACCGGTCCTCCCATGCTCTTCCGGATCAGGGGCCATCCCATTGACAGAATCCCGTCTTTGGGGTATGCTGATAGCA
Source organism: uncultured Enterocloster sp. (assembly GCA_944384065.1). GTDB lineage: Bacteria > Bacillota > Clostridia > Lachnospirales > Lachnospiraceae > Enterocloster. The sequence continues at coordinate 23,304 of CALWRY010000020.1, forward strand.
TTACAGCTTGCTATGGGAGTGATCCCGGAACAGCTTGATTAGAAAAACGAGAGGAACATGAGTACGATGGCAAAGATTATTTTGACAGGAGACCGGCCCACCGGACGGCTCCATGTGGGGCATTATGTGGGCTCCCTAAAGCGGCGTGTGGAGCTGCAGAATTCCGGGGAGTATGACGAGATTTATATTATGATTGCGGACGCCCAGGCGCTGACGGACAACGCGGACAACCCGGAGAAGGTGCGCCAGAACATCATCGAGGTGGCCCTGGATTATCTTGCCTGCGGCCTTGACCCGGCTAAGTCCACCCTGTTTATTCAGTCCCAGGTGCCGGAGCTTTGCGAGATGACCTTCTACTATATGGATCTGGTGACGGTGTCCCGCCTTCAGAGGAACCCCACTGTGAAGTCCGAGATCCAGATGCGCAACTTCGAGACCAGCATCCCTGTGGGCTTTTTCACCTACCCCATCAGCCAGGCGGCGGACATCACGGCCTTCAAGGCCACCACGGTTCCCGTGGGTGAGGATCAGGCTCCCATGATTGAGCAGACCCGTGAGATTGTCCACAAGTTCAATACGGTTTACGGGGAAACGCTGGTGATGCCGGACATTCTTCTGCCGGAAAATAAGGCCTGCATGCGCCTTCCCGGCATTGACGGCAAGGCAAAGATGAGCAAGTCCCTTGGAAACTGCATCTATCTGTCGGATTCTGAGGAGGAGATTAAAAAGAAAATCATGTCCATGTTCACAGATCCCAACCATCTGCGGGTGGAGGATCCGGGTCAGGTAGAGGGCAACCCGGTATTCATTTATCTGGATGCCTTCTGCAGGGACGAACATTTTGAAAAATACCTTCCGGACTACAAGAACCTGGACGAGCTCAAGGCCCACTATACCCGCGGCGGTTTAGGGGATGTGAAGGTGAAGCGCTTCCTGAATAACGTGATCCAGGAGGAGCTGCGGCCCATCCGCGAGCGCAGGAAGGAATTCGCCAAGGACATCCCGGCGGTGTACCGCATTCTGGAGGAGGGAAGCATTAAGGCGGAGAAGAAGGCCGCCCAGACCCTGGCGGAGATGAAGCGGGCCATGAAGATTAACTATTTTGAGGACAAAGAGCTGATTGCTGAGCAGGCGGAGCGTTTTAAAAGCGAGGCGTGACGGGGACGCACGGAAAGCAGGAACCGCCTATGCCTGGGCGCTGTCCTTGGGTCCCCACGAATCTCTAAGGGGGCCCAAGAGGCCCTGGCCGTCAACAGCAGCTACACCAGCCATGCCGGAATATACCAGTTTTTCCGGTCAATGGGAAGCAAATCCGAAGCCATGCACAGGACAGCCCCTGTGCCGACCGCAGTCTTTAAATGGGCTGCGCCTGAAAAAACATCTTCCCCGGACGGCTCCTTTTCCAGCGCGCTCAGAACGGAAAAATTGCGCACCGCATCTCTGGGAGCCGCGCTTTTCTTGATTTCTATCGGCGTAAGCACCCCATCCTGATAGAGTATAGCGTCGATTTCCTTTTTATTGCTGTCCCGGTAGAAATACAGGGGCGGCTTTTTTCCCGCGTTCAGATAACTTTTATATATCTCTGATATAACCCATGTCTCAAAAAATGCGCCTCCCATGGCTCCGCTCTCCAGAGCCTCCGGGCTGCTCCAGCGGGTGAGATGCGCGCAGAGCCCGGTGTCGAGAAAATACATGCGAGGCGCTTTGATTACACGCTTCAGCGCATTATTAAAATACGGGGGAATTAGTGCCACAATCCCCGAGGACACCAGAACGGAGAGCCACTGCTTGGCGGTAGGCGCGGAAATTCCCACTTCACCGGCCAGCGCCTCGTAATTGACATTTGAAGCAGTCCGGGCTGCCACAGCCGTCATAAAGTTTAAAAATGAGAGTTCATCCGCCACCTGGGTCAAATCACGTATATCCCGGCTGATATAAGTTTCCAGATACGACTCGTAGTACTGCTCCTGGTCCACCGCTTCATTTTCATAAAGACGGGGCATGGAGCCTTTATAAATCCGGGAGAAAATCTCCATAAGGCTCATAGGAGGCACCTGCCCCATACGATCCATAAGGCCGGGAATATCCACCTGGAAAGGCGGAAGGTGCAGTCCGCGAATTTCCGCGCTGCTTAATCCCAGCATCTGGAGGACGCCCGCCCTGCCTGCCAGAGATTCAGACACGTTTTTCATCATCCGGAAGGTCTGGGAGCCAGTGAGCCAGAAGTCTCCGCACCGTTTTTTGCCGTCCACATAGATCTTTATATAATCAAAGAGCTCCGGGGCATACTGCACCTCATCAATTAAAACGGGCGGCGCATATCTCTGGATGAACAGCTCCGGCTCCTGTCTGGCAAAAGCCCTGATGGTGGGATTATCCAACGAGACAATTTTCCGGCTGCTGTCCGCCATCTTCGTAAGCAGAGTCGTCTTTCCCACCTGTCTCGGACCCGTAAGGATAAGCACGGGAAATGTCTCTGTTATTTTCTTTACGGCCGTCTCAATGGTACGCGAATAATACATACCGATAGTTGCCTCCTCTCTTCACATCTCATAAAGGATATGCAACTATTCAGGACGGCGCATCTTCTTGCCCGGCCTATGGCCGGACAAGAAGCATCGGAGGTTCCTCCGATGTGAAAACAGGGGCAAAAGCACGCTTATAAGCAAGCTTAACGCCTGGTTTTGCCCCTGTTTTCCCGCCGTCCTGAACAGTTATATTTTATTTTTACATACTGTAAATCAAAAGTCAAGCAGCCTTTTATTCGGAAAACGCCTCCCTCGCAAGCTCCACAAAGGCCCTGCGGCGCGGCTGTCCGGACAGTGTTTTGTAGTAGATGCCGTAGGACATGGGCGGGGCGTCCGTCAAAGGCAGGCAGGTCAGAGACGGATCCCTCTCCCGGAAAAACAGCGGCGCCACGGCAATGCCGTACCCAGCCTGAGCCAGCGCAGCAGATGTCTCTGCGGAATCGCAGAAGATTACCTCCGGATCCGGCAGGGCATCCAGCATACGGTGCATGAGGCTCCGGTAGTCCTCCGGGCATTTCTGGGGGTGCAGGGCAATGATGGGAACTTTCGCCAAATCACCGCGAGTAAGGGTCTCCCTGCCGGCCAGAGGATGCCCGGCCTCCAGGATACCGCCCACCGGAATCTTTGCCAATTCCTGATAATGGATGGACTTTCTAAGCCGTCCCTCCCGGAAGGCGGCAACCACATCCACGGTTTCCTCGGACAGCCGCTCGTACAGGTGCTGAAAGGGAGTCTGTCAGCCGGATTCGCGAAATATTTCAGGAAAATCCAGGCATCACCAATCCCGGGAACGCAGCGGCCGATATCCCTGACGGGGAAATCGAGTTTTCACATGTGGGCTTCAGCTATGTCGGCGTTCCGGAAAAGCTCTGTCTGACCGGCATCGACCTGCATATCCGGGCCGGAGAGACCATCGGCATCATAGGCGGCACTGGCTCCGGAAAAACCTCCCTGGTTCAGCTGATACCCAGGCTGTATGACGCCACAGTGGGATCGGTGCGCGTGGGCGGCAGGGATGTGAAGGAATATGATCTGGGGGCGCTCCGGGACGCCGTGGCCGTGGTGCTTCAGAAGAATGTTCTTTTTTCCGGAACCATCAAGGAAAATCTGCGCTGGGGCAATCCGGAGGCCTCCGACGAGGAGATACAGGAGGTCTGCAGGCTGGCCCAGGCGGACGGGTTTATCTCTGCATTCCCGGATGGGTACAACACCTACATCGAGCAGGGCGGCACAAATGTGTCCGGCGGGCAGAAACAGAGGCTGTGTATTGCCCGGGCTCTGCTTAAGCACCCCAAGATCCTGATACTGGACGACTCCACCAGCGCGGTGGATACAAGGACGGATGCCTTGATCCGCAGGGCTTTCCAATCCTGCCTGCCAAAAACAACGAAAATTATTATTGCCCAGCGCATCTCCTCGGCGGAGGACGCAGACCGGATTCTTGTCATGGACGGCGGGAAAATTGACGCGGTAGGCACCCATGAGGAGCTTCTGAAAACCAATAAGATTTATCAGGAGGTTTCTATTTCCCAGCAGAAAGGAGGCGGTGCAGATGAATAAGCTGCAAAAGGGGACAATGGCAAGGCTGATGGAGTATGTCACCGCGCGGCACAAGCGGGAGTTTGCCGCCGTCGTGGGATGTATTTTAATCAGCGTCATCGCCGTTATGATCGGCAATTCATTTATGCAGATCATTATTGACGACTATATCCTGAAAATGATTGAAACGGGGGGGATTTGTTCCCCGAGCTGCGGCGCGCAGTGGCCGCCATGGCCGCAGTCTTTTTTGCCGGGGCTCTCGGGACGCTGTTTTACAACCGGATCATCGCCATAATCGGACAGAAGGTGCTCAAGGAGATACGCGACGATCTGTTCGTCAAAATGCAGACCTTTCCCATCCGCTTCTTTGACACCCACACCCACGGCGACATTATGAGCGTCTATACCAATGATACGGACACCCTTCGCCAATTTATCGCACAGAGCCTGCCCATGATGATCTCCTCCCTGGTGACCATTGTGTTTGCCTTCTGCTTTATGCTCCGTTTCCATCTGGTTCTCACGGGAATTGTGGCAGTTCTGTCCGCCGGCATGGTGACAGCGGCCCGGGCCATGATCCGCCGCAGCGGAACATACTTTGCCCGCCAGCAGGATTCCACCGGCGCGGGAAAGACTACCATTACCAACCTGATCAACCGCTTCTACGATCTGGCGGACGGCAAGATTCGCTATGACGGCATCAATATCACCAAGATCAGGAAGACGGATCTTCGCCGTTCCATGGGCATGATCCTCCAGGATGTGAACCTGTTTACCGGCACAGTGATGGACAACATCCGGTATGGCAGGCTGGACGCCACGGACGAGGAGTGCATCCGGGCCGCGAAGCTTTCCGGGGCGGATTCCTTCATTACCAGGCTGCCGGAGGGCTACCAGACCGTGATAAGCGGGGACAACAACAATCTCTCCCAAGGGCAGTGCCAGCTCATCTCCATCGCCCGGGCGGCAGTGGCGGATCCGCCGGTTATGATTATGGATGAGGCGACCTCCTCCATCGACACCCGCACCGAGGCCATTGTACAGGACGGTATGGACGCACTCATGGACGGCCGGACGGTCTTTGTCATCGTCCACCGTCTTTCCACGGTCCGCAATTCCAAGGGCATCATGGTGCTGGAGCAGGGCCGGATTATCGAGAGAGGCAGCCACGAGCAGCTCATTGCTGAGAAGGGGCCGTATTATCAGCTCTATACCGGGGCATTTGAGTTGGAGTAATCTTGCATTTTTCTGCGTCCCGTGCTATGATAAGTCCATCAAAAATTCTCAAATATCGTGCTTCTTGGCTCTCGGGCCTTGATTAGTCATTTCCGGAATTTCTTGCAATCTTCTGATTTCAAAACTATCCCGGACAGAGATTTACAGAAAGGAAAAAATGCTGTATGATGAAAGGAGAAAATGCTTATGGGCAAAATGGCAGCGAGACGAAACT
>CALWRY010000021.1 GCA_944384065.1 uncultured Enterocloster sp.
AACCTCTATCTGCGGGAGGGCCGCGGCACCCCCCTTTTCGAGACGGGGAACATCATGCTTCTTGACGCCAGCAACATGACCCGCCGCTATGTGGACGAGTACATGTCCCAGAACAATATTTACCCACGGCAGATCCTGGAGGTCACCACCATGGACCTTCTCATCGAGTTCGCCAAGATCGGTCTGGGCATCGGCTGCGTCATCAAGGAGCTGGTGCAGAAGGAGCTGGAAAGCGGCGTGCTGGCGGAGATCCCCTTAGACATCCCCATCCACCGGCGGACCATCGGCTTCGCCTACCACCCGGCCAACCAGGCCTTGGCCTTAAAGACCTTTCTGGAATTTCTCTACTAGCGCGTGTTTGAAAATTGGCAGCAGCTCCGGCGGCGGGCATCTTCTTGCCCGGTGCGCATTCCGCCTTACGGGAGCCCGGGTACAGGCCCAGGCTTCGCTATTCTTGCGGAATGCGGGGCAGATTCCAGCAGAAATGAGCCGCCAGCCACCGGATCAGCACCACCACCAGCACGCCGCAGGCCATGGCCAGCCCTTCGCTGCCGCCAAGCCGCACCGCCCCGATCATGGCCGCCGCCCCGGCTATGGAGGCCACCGCGTAGATGTGCTTGCGGAAGATATCCGGCGTCCGGCTTGCAAATACATCCCGGAGGGTGCCCCCGCCCACACCGGTCAGAACGCCTGTGAAGATAAAGAAAAATGTATTTTCCTCCTCCAGCACGCCGTAGGCGGCCCGGATTCCCATGACAGTGAAAATCCCAAGCCCCAGGGTGTCGCACCAGAACATCAGACGATCATAAAGGCCCTTTCGAAGCTCTGTGTCCAGAGCGGAGGGCCTAAAGTACACCACCCCAAACAGCAGGGTGGAGGTCACCGCCGCAGTCAGCACGTAAATTGGCTGGGAAAAGGCGGCGGGCGGCGTAAGCCCCAGGATCACGTCCCGCATGATGCCCCCGCCCACTGCGGTCACAATTCCCAGCATATTCACGCCGAATAAATCCATCCGCTTTTCCATGGCGGCAAGGGCCCCGGACGAGGCAAAGGCCACGGTTCCGATAAGCTCCAGCGCAAGAATGAAAAGTTCCATCGCGTCCTCCCAAGAGCGCTGTTCGCGCCCATTTTCTTCCATTGATTTCTTCTATTTTACCCCATACCGCTGGATTCCCGCAAGCAAAAGCTTATCCATATGGCATCCGGCCAAAATACATGGTACAATAAATCCATCGAACGCATTTCACAAGGAGGTCACCTATGACAGACACGCTCTTTTCCAGGGAAGAACTGGCGGAAATCCGCTCCAAATTTTATTGTGTGGATCAGGACATGGACGGAAGCTCCCGGCTGTTTTTTGACAATGCCGGCGGCTCCCTGCGCTTAAAGGCTGCGGAGGAAGCCTTTCACCGCGCGGATCAGATGCCGGACTGCTCCGAGCACTCCAACCGTACCGCCCGGTATCTGGAGGAGGTGGAGCAGGCCGGGATAAAGGATTTATTGGAGGTTGTGTTCAATGCCAGAAATGGCGTTATCTGCCCCGGCTACACCGCCTCGCAGATTATGATGGAGCTGGTGCGGGTCATCAGCGCCCACGCCCAAGGGACAAACTATGTGACCACAATGCTGGAGCACCCTTCCGCCTATGACGCCATGACCTATTATTCCCAGATCCACGGCTGCGAGCTCCGGGTCGCCGGTGTTAATAAGCAGAGCGGCGGCGTGGACGCGGATGCGGTTATCCGGCTCATTGACAGGGATACGGCCATTCTCTGCTGCATGGCCGCCTCCAACATCTCCGGCTACATCTATGATCTGGAAACCATCTGCCGGGAGGCGCGGAGAATCAACCCGGATATTTTCATTATCTGCGACGCGGTGCAGCACGCGCCCCACGCAAGCCTTGATCCGGAAGGCTGCGGCGTGGACGCCATGAATTTTGCTCCCTATAAATTCTTCGGCGTCCGCGGGTTCGGCGTGGCTTATATTTCCAGCCGGGCCGCCTCCCTGGCGCACCACCGGATATTTGGGACCCCTGCGGATAACTGGAGCCTTGGAAGCCCGGCTCCCGGCCACTACGCGGCCATCCGGGAGATTGTCAATTATGTGGCGGGTCTGGGCGCAAAGATCGCCCCGGCAGGGGCAGACCGCCGCAGGCTTTTTGAGGCGGGCATGAGCCGGATCGCCTCCCATGAGCGGGCGCTGCTGGGCTTGGCCCTGGAAGGATCCGGCCAGGCTAAGGGTCTGCGGCACATCAAGGGCCTGCGGGTGCCCATGGACGGCGCTCCCTTATGTCAGAGGGATTTTATCATCGGCATTGAATTTGACCGCTTAAGCTGCGAGCAGGCCGTGCGGGAGTATGAAAAGAGGGGCGTTATCACCTTTGAGCGCTCCGCAGAAAGCCCCTACTCCAAGCGCATGGTGGAGGCCTTTGATTCAAAGGGCATGGTCCGCGTGTCCCCGCTCCACGTCCATTCGCCGGAGGAGATTGAGCGGTTTCTTTTGGTCACGGAGGAGATTGCAGGAATGTAGATGGACGGATGGCGCTCCGCTTTGCGAGGAGACATTCATAATAAAAACATCGCTGGTTCACGGTAAATGGGACGTGGGCCGGCGGTGTTTTTTTATTCCCGCGAACAGCGAGCCAAGCGGACATGCCTGCATGTCCATTTGGCGGCTTTATCGACGGGTTTGCATAGGGAATGTTTGCATGCGGATGCTGTGCAGATGGGGAACGGCAAAAAAATAGGCCCGGCAGCGGGCGCTGGGGCGAAAGTTTTAGGGATAGGGATGGGTTTTGATCCGGGCTGGATAATCTCTAATCAAATCACCGGCAGATAATTTGTTTTGATGCCCTCTAGCGGGCTATTTGCATCGCTATACTGACTTCTCCTTTATTAAGAATGGAATGTTTCAATGCCCTCTAGCGGGCTATTTGCATCGTGGATAAAAATGAACACGTATTACGTCATTTGGTTTCAATGCCCTCAAACGGGCTAATTGCATCTATACAGGTCCTGGAGTGGAAACCACAGCAGCAGTAGTGTTTCAATGCCCTCAAGCGGGCTGATTGTATCTTTATCCCAAAAATGCCACCCACCACGAAGAACCGTTTCAATGCCCTCAAGCGGGCTAATTACCTCACTTGTCGAACGACATCATGTTGTACCTTGTCATGTTTTAATGCCCTCAAGCGGGCTAATTGCATCTGTTGTTATCAGCGAAGAGCAGGAAACTGTTTCGTTTCAATGCCCTCTAGCGGGCTAATTGCATCGGCAATTCTACACAAAAATTATTTTCCCCGATCCCTCTATCCCTTCACATATGTTTACTATACCTCTAACTTTTTTGCCTGTCAATCACTTTTTACTAACTTCCGCCGCCTTTTTCCTCCCCCCTATGCATCAGTAACAGGTGCGAACCTCCCTAATTTTCTGCTGTAAATCGCCTGCTGGACAGCGGAAAATCCTGAAAAGCAAGTTTTTTCAGTGGCACGAATGTTTTCATCATAGCTGGAATCCTATTCAGTCACGACATCCATACCCCGGAGGGCACCTAGTCCGATGTAAAAACCGGCAGAAATCCATGCTTACAAGCAAGCTTGACGCATGGCTTCCTGCCGGTTTTTCCGCCGTCCTGGCTTATTTAACGTTTAGTTGTTGATCAGTTTGTCTGCGTCGTTCCAGCTGTAGAGCTTTCTCAGCTCCGCGCCCACTTTCTCATAGGGCTCCTCGGCGGCGCGCTTGCGCATGGCCATGAAGTGGGGGCATCCGGCCTGGTTCTCTAAGAGCCAATCCTTGGCGAAAGTGCCGTCCTGGATATCCGCCAGGATCTTCTTCATGTTCTTCTTGGTCTCCTCTGTCACGATCTTGGGTCCGGTGATGTAGTCGCCGTACTCAGCGGTGTTGGAGATGGAGTAGCGCATTCCGGCGAAACCGCTCTCGTAGATCAGGTCTACGATCAGCTTCATCTCGTGGATGCACTCAAAGTAAGCGTTCTCGGGAGCGTAGCCAGCTTCCACCAGGGTCTCAAATCCAGCCTTCATCAGGGCGCACACACCGCCGCAGAGAACCGCCTGCTCGCCGAAGAGGTCAGTCTCGGTCTCTACCTTGAAGGTAGTCTCCAGGATACCGGCTCTCGCGCCGCCGATTCCCTGGCCGTAGGCCAGCGCCATATCCAGGGCCTTGCCCGTGGCGTCCTGGTAAACCGCTACCAGGCAGGGCGTTCCTCTGCCCCTCTGGTACTCGCTGCGCACCGTGTGGCCCGGAGCCTTGGGGGCGATCATGGTCACATCTACATCCTTGGGCGGAACGATCTGGCCGAAATGGATGGCGAAGCCGTGAGCGAACATCAGCATCATGCCGGGACGCAGGTTGGGAGCGATGGACTCCTTGTACATAGCGGCCTGCTTCTCGTCGTTGATCAGGATCATAATGATATCGGCCTTCTTGGCGGCCTCAGCGGCGGTGCAGACCTCAAATCCCTGCTCCTCCGCCTTCTTCCAGGAGCGGCTGCCCTCGTAAAGTCCCACAATCACCTTGCATCCGGACTCCTTTAAGTTCAGCGCATGGGCATGGCCCTGGCTTCCATATCCAATAATGGCAATTGTCTTGCCCTCCAGCAGAGACAGATTACAGTCTTCCTGATAATAAATCCTTGGCATTGCTTTATCCTCCTTATGTTTATCAACCTATTATATATGTTTAAGGCGACTGGACCGGCGTCTCTCTGTCCGTCTTTGGCCCTCCCTTACACATCGCTTTTCCTGTCCGCCGGGAACGCACATGAAAATCAATCCCCCGCGCATCCGTCAGGGCAGATAGCGGACGTCGTCGCTGCCCCGCTCCAGCCCGGTAAGGCCGGTTCTGGCAAGCTCTAAAATCTCATAATCCTCCAGCAGGCTCACCAGGGCGTCCAGCTTGGACTGGTCGCCGGTCATCATCACGGTCAGGGAATCTTTTCCCACATCCACGATGGTGGCGCGGAAAATATTGGAAATGGCGCTCACCGACTGGCGATCCGCCGCGCCGGCCCGGACCTTCACCATAATCAGCTCCCGGTAAACGGACCGATCCGGCTTTAACTCCTTGATATCCCGCACATCCTCCAGTTTATTTAACTGGTTCTTGATCTGCTCCAGCACGGTCGGATCGCCCAGGGGGCCCACCGGCACCCGCAAATACCACGGGTCCGCGGTGACGCCCACGGTCAGGCTCTCAATATTATATCCTCTGCGGCTGAACAGGCCCGCCACACGGGCCAGAACGCCGGCCGTATTGTCAACCAGAAGCGACAACACAATTCTGTCATCCATCATACTTCCCACACCTTTCCCGCATCCATTTGTATTATTGTTTATCATAGCAACCATTATTCTATTTGTCAATTGCATAATGGGAATGGGCATTATTCCTACAGGTTATGCCGCAATAGCTCAGGCGGCGGGCCATTTAACGGGCGGCCGCCCCGTCCCTGCGCCCCAGCAGAAAAACCAAATCCTCCGGCCTCTCTGCGAGGGCGCTGGCCCCGGCCCCGGTGAGCTCCTCCCTGCTTCCATACCCGTAGAGAACTCCCACCGAGTCGATCCCCACCGCCTTGGCGCCCAGGATATCGTGCTCCCGGTCTCCCACCATCACGGCCTGCTCCCGGTTTTCCCCCTCCAGAGAAATCCCCGCCTTTTTGAGGGTATAGCGGATCACATCCGCCTTGCGCACCCGTTTTCCATCTAAATCCGCTCCCCCGATCACATCGAAATACTCCATCATATGGAAATAATCCAGAATCCGCAGCGCGAACACCTCCGGCTTGGACGTGGCCACCATCAGGGAAAGGCCCTCTGCCCTGAGAGATGTAAGCATTTCCCTCACCCCGGCGTACTCTCGGTTCTCCCTCCAGCCCTGGGCGTTAAAATACTCCCGGTACGCGAGGACACCCTCCAGGGCCTTCTCATGGGTAAAGCCGTAAAATTCCTCAAAGCTGTCCGTGAGGGGCGGCCCGATAAAGGGGATCAGGCTGTCCAGATTGTCCACGGAAATCCCAAAATGCGCCAGCGCATGGGCCACCGACTTGGTAATTCCCTCCTTCGGATCCGTCAGCGTCCCGTCCAGGTCAAACAGCACGTACTTTTTCTCTCTCACCGGTCGAACCTCCCCTCCTTAAAAGCCCGCATCATCTCGTGGCCCACGCTGATATAAGGCGGATACTCCTGAATCTCATCCTTTGAGAACCACCCGGCCTCGGAAAGCTCCTCCTCCTGCAGGCGGATGTAAGGGTCCCCATCCAGGTCAGCAACAAAACCCACCATCTCCGTGTCGGAGAAGGCCCAGGGCTGGCTCTTGTAGTAGCGGATGTTCTTTACCCGAAGGCCCACCTCCTCCATCACCTCCCTGTGGACGCAGGCCTCAAAGGTCTCCCCCACCTCCACAAATCCTGCAATCAGGGCGTACCTGCGGTAACTCCCGTGGGCGTAGCGGCTCATGAGCAGCTTGTCCCTCTCCCTGTCAATCACCGCCACAATGATGGCCGGGCTGATTTTGGGGTATTCCATATGGCCGCAGGCCGGACAGACCATGGCCCGCTCCGTATGGCTTATCTCCGTCCTCCTGCCGCAGAAGCCGCAGAACTTCCGGCTCTGCCTCCAGCGGTAGATCTGGCTGCCGGTTATCCCCGCAAAGGCCTGGTACATAGGGGAAAAATCCCGGAAAATCTGCAGTCCCTCCATGACCCAATCCCCGAACTCCGGCGTCTCCCGCTCCGAATTCAGGTAATAGGCCCTCCCATCAATGGAAAATAGATAATAGGCTTCTGCCGCCCAGTCCCCTTCCCCTTCCAGATCCCGGAATGTAGGAATGCGGCAGGTCTCTCCCTGCCGCAGAAGCATTACTTTGTTAAACGAATAATGGAGCACATAGTCGTCCGGCTCCGGCTTTTTCTCCCGGTAAACCGGGTCAAAGACCCGGGGCGCAATATCCTGTATCATCTCCTACCGCCTCCTTCCAAAGGGCCGGGGGATTCTCACCTTTACCCGCCGCAGCGTACTGAAGAAATAGTAGTATACGACAAAGGCCACGGTTGTCAGGCTCCAGGTCAGCGGATAGCAGAACGCCGCCCCCAATATGCTGTGGAAATGGGGAAGCGCAAATATAATCCATACCACCCGGACCGCGCATATGCCGATACCCGTGAGGATTAAGGGCATCCACGCATCTCCCACCCCCCGCAGGGATCCGGAAAGAATTTCGATTGTCACATATGTAATGAACGTGGGCACCATAAAATGGATCAGGCTCATGCAGATGGACTGTACCTGGGCATCTGTGGTGAAAAGCTCCACCAGAACCATTCCCCAATTATACAGCACGATGCTTATGCCTCCTGTCATAAGCATGCCGATGAGGACGCAGGCCCCCGTGCCCTTGCGCACCCGGTCCATCCGTCCCGCCCCGTAATTCTGGCCCACTAAAGTGGTGGCGGAAATGCCCAGGGCATTGATCATCATCCAGTACAGGCCGTCCACCTTGCCGTAGGTGGCCCAGGCCGTCACATTGTCCGTGCCCAGGCTGTTCACGCCGGCCTGGATAATGATATTGGAGATATTATACATCACGGACTGCATGCCCGCAGGCACGCCGATGCGCACAATCCGCCGGAGCATGCGCTGATCAATTTTAAGAGCCTTGGGCTCCAGCTTATACATATCGTCCGTGGACAGCATAGCCCTGGTCACCAGGACAGCGCTGACAAGCTGGGACATGATGGTAGCGATAGCCGCGCCGGCCACCCCCATCTTAAGCCCGGCCACAAAGGCAATGTCCAGGACGATATTGACAAAACAGCTGATAATCAAAAAGTACAGGGGCCGCCGGGAGTCTCCCACCGCCCGCAGAATGCCCGCGCCCATGTTGTAGATCAGGTTGGGAATCATTCCCAAAAAGTAAATGCGGATATAGACCAGGGCCGGGCCGATTACATCCTCCGGCGTGTTCATCGCCCTGAGGGCAAAGGAGGAGCAGGTCAGGCCGATAAGCATGAACACAATCCCTCCGATAATGGAAAATGTGACGGAGGTATGCACCGCCCAGTGAACCTTGTCCGCCTTTCTGGCCCCGTAATACTGTGAAATTACAACCGTAGCGCCGCTGGAAAGGCCCACGAAAAATCCCACCAGCAGATTAATCAGAGTGCTGGTGGTGCCTCCAACCGCCGCCAGGGCCTGCTTGCCCACGAACCGGCCCACAACCATGGCGTCCGCCGTATTGTAAAGCTGCTGAAAAAATGTACCCAGAAGAATCGGGAAAAAGAACAGCAGCAGCTGTCCGAAAATGCTTCCCTCCGTAATGCGGTTTACCTTTGTCCCCTGTGCTTCCATTGTATGCTGTCTCCCGTATTATTTCAAATTAATTACTCGTCCTTCGCCGCAATCTCGGAAAAGCTCTTCACCAGTCCGGCAAGGCTCTGGATCTCCGAGGGAATAATAATCTTGGTGGCCCGGCCGTCCGCAGCCGCCTTGAAGGCCTCCAGGCTCTTTAGCTGGAGCACCGTCTGATCCGCGCCCGCCTCCTTGATAAACCGGATTCCGTCTGCTGCCGCCATCTGCACCGTGCGGATGGCCTCAGCCTGTCCCTGGGCCTCCTTGATCATCTTCTCCTTCTCCGCCTCGGCCCGCAGGATAGCGGCTTCCTTCTCGGCCTCAGCCTCCAGCACAGCGGACTCCTTGCGTCCCTCCGCCACCAGGATGGTGGATTTCTTCTCGCCCTCCGCCCGGAGAATGGCCTCTCTTCGCTCCCGCTCCGCCTTCATCTGCTTCTCCATAGCCTCCTGGATCGCTGCCGGCGGGATAATATTCTTAAGCTCCACCCGGGTCACCTTGATGCCCCAGGGATCCGTGGCAATGTCCAGGGACTCCTGCATCTTGGCATTGATGGTCTCCCGGGAGGTCAGCGTCTCGTCCAGCTCCAGATCGCCGATGATATTGCGCAGGGTGGTGGCCGTCAGATTTTCAATGGCCTGAAGGGGCCGCTCCACCCCGTAAGCGTAGAGCTTCGGGTCCGTGATATAGTAGAACACCACGGTATCAATCTGCATGGTGACGTTGTCCTTGGTGATCACGGGCTGGGGCAGGAAATCCTCCACCTGCTCCCGCAGATCCACCTTTCTGGCCACCCGGTCAATAAAGGGAACCAGGAAATGGATTCCCACCCCATAGGTTCCCAGGTAAGCGCCCAGACGCTCCACCACCAGAGCCCTGGCCTGGGGCACAATGCGCACCGACGTGGACAGAATAAATAAAATAATCAGCGCAATGATAATAAAAGCCATAAATCCTCCGATTGCTGCAAACATACGCACAACTACCTCCTGTCATATTTATATCGTGTTTTCCCGGCCTTCTCAGTCCTGGGGCTCCGCCGCCACCAAAAGCTTTGCCCCGCTGACCTCCCTGACAATGACCGTACTTCCCGGAAGGAAGCTTTCTCCCTCCCTGTAGGCCCGGGCAAGCCAGGTCTCTCCGGCCAGCACCGCGCTTCCCGATCCTGCGTCCACCGTCTCCTTGACAACGGCCCTCCGCCCAATCAGGCCATCCACATTGGTCGGAGTCTTCTTCTCTTTAACGTACCGGGAAGCCGCAGGCCGCACCAGGAAAAACAATAAAAAAGATACCGCGACAAACACCGCCAGCTGAAGCCGGATCCCCGCCCCCAGCACTTGAACCGCCAGGGCTGTCAGCGCTCCCCCCGCAAACCAGATGCTTGTGAGGGACACCGTCAAAGCCTCCGCTGCCAAAAACACCACAAACGCCGCAAGCCACACTACTGTCATGGGTCTGCCTCCTTTCTGTCTGCTGCTTAAGCTGTTACCTCCATTCTATCATACCTTTAGTTAAAATCAATCAAAGGATTGAAAATTAAGAAACTTGTTAGTATACTGGTAAGCAATGAGGACGGCGAAAGGTGAGGCGAGGGGCCGGGCGTCAAGCTCGCTTGTAAGAACGGCCCCTCGCCTCACCTTTCATCGGACGAATGTCCGATGCTTCTTGTCCGGCACCGCCGGACAAGAAGATACGCCGTCCGGATTCGCCGGACAAGAAGATACGCCGCCCGGCACCGCACTCACGACAGCGTGAAAGGAGCATTCGTATGAAACACATCCTGCTTTTAGGCACCGGCGGCACCATCGCCTGCAAGCGCACGGAAGACGGCTTAAAGCCCGTCATCACCTCCGAGGAAATCCTCACCTACGTGCCGGGCGTCCAGGAATTCTGCCGGATCGACAGCATCCAGATTTTCAATATTGACAGCACCAACATCCAGCCCCGCCACTGGCTGGCCATAACCGAAGCCATCAAGGAGCGCTACGACAGCTACGACGGCTTTGTGATCACCCACGGCACGGACACCATGGCCTACACAGCGGCGGCCCTGTCCTACCTGATACAGCATTCCCCGAAACCCATCGTCATAACCGGATCCCAGAAGCCCATCGACATGGAAAATACGGACGCCCGGACCAACCTGATGGACAGCCTCCGCTTTGCCGCCTGCCCCCGGGCCCACGACGTCAACATTGTCTTTGACGGGAAGGTTATCGCGGGCACCCGTGGGAAAAAGGAGCGCACCAAGAGCTACGACGCATTTTCCAGCATCAACTTTCCCTTCATCGCCATCATCCAGGAGGAGCACATCCTGTTTTACCTGGACGACAAGGACCAGGCCCCGAAAGAGCCGGCCTTCTACACCCAGCTGGACGCGAACGTAGGCCTCTTAAAGCTCATCCTCTCCCTGGACGCCTCCCTCTTAGACTACATGGCGGACCGCTACGACGCGGTGATCGTCGAGTCCTTCGGCGTGGGCGGCCTGCCCTCCTATGAGGACGGCGGCTATTACCGGGCCGTGGCGCGCTGGACCGCCCTGGGGAAGGCCGTGATCATGACCACCCAGGTCACCAATGAGGGCAGCAACATGTCCGTCTACGAGGTGGGACGGAACATTAAAAAAGAATTCGGCCTCTTAGAGGCCTACGACATGACCCTGGAAGCCGCAGTGACAAAGACCATGTGGATTCTGGGCCAGACAAGGGATCCGGAAAAAATCCGCTCCCTCTTCTACCAAACAATAAACAGGGATGTCCTGTGGAAAGCCTGAGAAAACCATCATGACACAATCCATCCGACAATTTCGCCAGGGGCTTGCCGACGGCGTTCCCATCGGCCTTGGCTATCTGGCCGTATCCTTTACCTTCGGCATCATGGCGGCGGGAATGGGCCTTAACACGCCGGAAGCCGTTCTCATGTCCTTCACCAACCTGACCAGCGCCGGTCAGTTCGCGGCCCTCAGCCTCATACAGGCCGGCGCTCCCCTTATGGAAATGGCGGCCACCCAGCTCGTCATCAATCTGCGCTACTGCCTCATGTCCTGCGCCCTCTCCCAGAAGCTGGCCCCGGACACCCCATTTTTCCACCGTCTTCTCGTGTCCTACGGGGTGACGGATGAAATTTTCGGGGTATCCGTGTGCCGGCAGGGGGGCTTAAGTCCCTTCTACAACTATGGGCTCATGGCGGCGGCTGTCCCCGGCTGGACCCTGGGCACGCTCCTCGGCGCGCTCTCGGGAAGTCTCCTGCCGGCCCGCCTGTTAAGCGCCTTAAACGTAGCACTCTACGGCATGTTCCTGGCTGTGGTGATCCCCCCGTCCAGGGGAAATGCCGTCCTGGCCGGCGTGGTCCTCACCTCCATGGCCTTAAGCGCCCTTTTTGCATGGCTGCCCGTCCTAAACGAACTGTCCTCGGGCTTTACCATCATTTTGCTCACCATCCTCATCGCCGGTGGAGCCGCCTGGCTCTTTCCCGTAAAAGAAGACGCCCCGCCGTCCTAAAAGGCGGCAAAACCTCGATGCCAGCCGTCTTAAAAGGCGGCGGAGTCTTCGCAACAGGCCTTCCTGCGCCCGGCAAGCAGAACTCTCACGAAAAAAAGGAGGAAATCCATGAACCCCCATACCCTTGCCTACATCCTCGTCATGGCAGCCGTGACCTATCTCATCCGCATGCTGCCTCTGACCCTGATACGCGGGCAGATCCGCAGTCCATTTATCCGCTCCTTCTTATATTATGTGCCCTATGTGACGCTGTCCGTCATGACCTTCCCTGCCATTCTCACCGCAACCTCCTCCATCTGGTCCGGAGCGGCGGCCCTGGCAGCGGCCGTGCTTCTGGCCTACCGGGGAAAAAGCCTCTTCCAGGTGTCCCTGGCGGCCTGCGCTGTGGTATTTGTCCTAGAGCTGTTCCTGTGCTGAAAGCGCCCTGGTGCTTTTGCGCCTCATGGACCGGATCTGCGCCTTGGTCTCCCGGTCCACCCGGAAGGACTCCGTGATCTTCTGCAGGGCCTTGTTGTAAGTCCAGTCGTCCAGGCGGCTGTCCCGCAGATACTCCATCACCCGCTCCGGGAAATGCACGAAATAAATGGAAAGCGCCCATGCGGCCCCCATCCTGGCATAATAGCCCGGATGGCTGGTTTGGTCAATCAGCGCAAGGGCCCGCTCCAGATACTCCTCCTTTACAAAATAGGAGAGAAGCATAACCAGCCCAAAGCGGATCTCATATTCCTCTTCCGATTCAAAATAGGGCTGAATAAATTCCCAGGCCCCGGCCTGGTATTTTTCTGCCGCCTTCAGGCTGCCGCATATCAGATCGCAGACCGCCCAGCTGTCAATGGCCGGGATAAAGGCCCTGATATGGGACTCTGCCTCCGTCCAGCTCTTTATTTTCCCAATGCAGAGTCCCCAGATAATCTTCTCATCGTAGCAGGGCAGAGGGCCGTCCTCTTTTCCCGAAAGGATCCGCTCCATCTCCTCTATGTACGCCGCCCGCTCACTGGCCGAAAGCCCGGCGGCAAGCTTTCGCAGAACCGGTGTGCGCACGCCCAGAATGCCGGATATGCCCGGCAGCAGTCCCTTGTGGAATTCTCTGTATTTCTCATCCGCAGCCTGCAAAAGCTGCCCATAGACCTGGGCCCGCAGGCCGCATCTCTTCTGTTCTTCCATCCTAACCTCCTTGGCCCGTCACAGCAGAAATTCGCTGAGCACAAAATTGCTCACATCCATGCCCCACTCCGTCAGGGCAATCCGCACCCCGTCCCGCTGGATCAGCCCGTCCCGCTTAAGGCGCTCCAGAACCGGGCCGTAGACCGAGGTGAGCTTTGTGCCGAACATGGCCGCGAAATCCAGCTCCGATACGCCCCGCACCATCCGCAGCCCCAGGAACATGAATTCCTCCATCCGCTCCTCCTTCGTAAGCCTCTGTACCGGGCCGTGAAGAGCTGCAAGGGCCTCCTCCCCGTCCCCGGCTGCGAAGTCCAGGCTCATGTAGGAATCCAAATCCCGCACATTGCTGAACCGGCACCCCCGCACATAGGAGGAAGCCCCCAGCCCTAAGCCCAGGTACGGCACCTCCGTCCAATAGCCGATGTTGTGCCTGCACTCCCGGCCCGGCCTGGCGTAGTTGGAAATCTCATACCGGCCATAGCCCTGGCTGTCCAGGTAAGAGCGGGTGTAGGCGTAAATCTTGTACTCCGCATCCTCGTCCGGAAGGGGCGGCCACCTTCGGCCCATGTCCGCAGCCTGCCTGCCGCCTGCATGATCCAACCCATAGATGGCCCCGAAGGGCGTCCCCTCCTCCACGATCAGGCTGTAGGCGGAGATGTGCTCCGGCTTCAGCATCGCCGTGCGCTTTAGCGTATTCTTCCAGGAATCCAGGGTCTGCCCCGGAATCCCGCTCATAAGGTCCACGCTGATATTGGAAAATCCTTCCATTCTAGCGTACTGGAAGGTTTTGAGAAAATCCTCAAAGGAATGAATGCGGCCCAGCCAGGCTAACTCCCCATTGTCCGCAGACTGGAGGCCGATGCTCAGGCGGTTGATGCCGCAGGATCGGTAGACAGGAAGCTTATTTCTAAGCAGGGTCCCCGGATTGACCTCGATGGTTATCTCCGCCTCCGGATCCAGGGCAAAGCTTTCTCCCACAGTCTCCATAATCTTCCGGATATGTACAGGGTCAAAAACAGAGGGGGTGCCCCCTCCGATAAAAATAGTCGCCGCCTGGAACTCTTTAAGCCCATTTCCCGCTGCCCGTATCTCCCGGCACAGCTGATCCGTGTACTCCCTGTGCACCTGTGGAAGCGCCCGGAAGGAGAGAAAATCGCAGTAATTGCATTTCTTCTCGCAGAACGGGATATGGATGTAGAGCTCCAGGGGCTTTTTTCCTTGCTTGTCTCTTGTCATTCTCACTCACTTCACTACTCGTCGTCCAGCTTCAGCACGCTCATAAAGGCCTTCTGCGGAATCTCCACATTGCCGATCTGGCGCATCCGCTTCTTGCCCTCCTTCTGCTTTTCCAGAAGCTTCTTCTTCCGGGAAATATCGCCGCCGTAGCACTTGGCCAGCACGTCCTTGCGCACCGCCTTCACGGTCTCGCGGGCGATAATTTTCCCGCCGATGGCTGCCTGAATGGGAATCTCAAAGAGATGCCTCGGGATCTCCTCCTTAAGCTTCTCGCACATCTTCCTGCCCCGCTCGTAGGCGGAATCCGCGTGGACGATGAAGGAGAGGGCGTCCACCTCCTCCCGGTTCACCAGGATGTCTAACTTCACCAGACTGGCGCGCTCATAGCCCTTGAGCTCATAGTCAAAGGAGGCGTAGCCCCGGGAGCGGGACTTTAGGGCGTCGAAAAAGTCGTAGATGATCTCATTTAAGGGCAGATCGTACTTTAACAGGGCCCGGGTCGTCTCGATGTACTCCATCCCCAGGTACACGCCCCGCCGCTCCTGGCACAGGGTCATAATGGGGCCCACGTACTCTGTGGTCACCATGATCTCCGCGCTGACAATGGGCTCCTCCATGTACTCGATCTCCGTGGGCTCCGGCAGATTGGAGGGGTTGGTGAGCTCCATGACTTCCCCGGAGGTCTTGTGCACCCGGTAGACCACGCTGGGAGCCGTGGTGACAAGATCCAGGTTGTACTCCCGCTCCAGGCGCTCCTCAATAATCTCCAGGTGCAGAAGTCCCAGAAAGCCGCAGCGGAATCCGAAGCCCAGGGCCAGGGAGGTCTCCGGCTCATAGAACAGGGAGGCGTCGTTGAGCTGGAGCTTTTCTAAGGCATCCCGCAGGTCGTTGTACTTGGCTCCATCCGCCGGGTACAGGCCGCAGTAAACCATGCTGGTCACCTTCTTGTAGCCGGGCAGGGGCTCTGCGCAGGGATTCTCCCGGTTCGTCACCGTGTCGCCCACCCGGGTGTCCCGGACATTCTTGATGCTGGCGGTGAGGTAGCCCACCATGCCGGCAGAGAGCTCGTCGCAGGGGATGAACTGGCCCGCGCCGAAATACCCCACCTCCACCACGTCCGCCTCGGCCCCGGTGGCCATCATGCGGATGGGGGTTCCCTTTTTCACACTTCCGTCCATGAGACGGCAGAACACGATCACGCCCTTGTAGGAGTCATAGACCGAGTCAAAAATCAGGGCCTTCAGGGGCGCCTCCGGATCCCCTTTGGGCGCCGGCACCTTGTGCACCACAGCCTCCAGCACCTGATCGATGTTGATCCCGGTCTTGGCGGATATCCTGGGGGCGTCGCTGGCGTCCAGGCCGATGACGTCCTCGATCTCCGCCGCCACGTGATCCGGGTCAGCGCTGGGCAGATCGATTTTATTAATCACGGGAAATACATCCAGGTCGTGATCCAGGGCCAGATATACATTGGCCAAGGTCTGGGCCTCAATGCCCTGGGAGGCGTCCACCACCAGGATGGCGCCGTCGCAGGCCGCCAGGCTCCGGGAAACCTCATAGTTAAAGTCCACATGTCCGGGCGTATCAATCAGGTTAAAAATATATTCGTTTCCATCCTTGGCCTTGTATACGGTGCGGACCGCCTGGGACTTGATGGTGATGCCCCGCTCCCGCTCCAGATCCATGTTGTCCAGGACCTGCTCCTGCATCTCCCGGCTGGTGAGAAGGCCGGTCTGCTCAATAATCCGGTCCGCCAAGGTGGATTTGCCGTGATCGATGTGGGCGATAATACAAAAATTCCGTATCTTGCTCTGGTCAATAGCTGCCATTTTTTATCCTCATTTCCTAAAAGCTGAGATATCCGTCCGATAGAAAAACAGGGGCAAAAGCATATCCGCAGGTCACTTTGCTTATAAGCAAGCGCAGCGCCTGTTTTGCCCCTGTTTTTCTGCCGTCCTGAACTGTTACGATTATACTATTATTTGCGGCGGCTTGTCAACTGCCTTGGCCACCCCCGAGCACCATATCCAGAAGCTCCGCCAATGGCTCCATGGCGTTCACCGCCTCCTCAAAGGTATTGGTCTGGGCTCCCACCTCGATGAGGCTGGACCGGGGCCGCAGGTGCATGTTGTAGCGCAGGCCCTTCAGGTAGATTTTCCGGGTGTAGCCTGGAAAATAGGCCGCCGCCCCCAGCTGCATCTGCAGGCTGAAGGCCAGGTTCTCCTTGCGGTAGGGGTTGGGCAAATACTCGATAGCCCCCTCCGGGGTCTGGCTCAGCCCGTTGAAGAACATGATCTGGGCCGTAGGCCGGCCGTCCACCTCTGTCACCAGATGCACATCCTCCCCCACCCCATCCCGGTGGACATCCAGCACCACCTGGATGGACGGGTATTTCTGCAGGATGCCCGCCACCCCCTCCAGGGCGTAGTTGTAGGCCTTGCTCCGGTCCAGCTTTCCCTCCCGCAGGTCATAGACCGAGGTGTCATGGTACACCGAGTACCCCTTCTCCGTGAGAAGGCGGGCCAGCTCCTCCCCCACAGCCACCACGTTTTCCCCCGGCCCGGAATCCGCGAAAGCCTCCTGGGAGTGGGTGTGGTAAATGAGAATCTGCGGTCCCCCGATGCCGGCGTCCAGAGACAAGTCCACATCCAGCAGGGCTTTGGCGTCCATCAGTTCCCGATCCGCCGTGGTGGAGGTGTGCACATTATAAAAATTCTTCATCAGGAAATCATAATCCATCAGCTGCTCCAGCACATATGTACGCCCGGAAATAGGCCGGTTCAGGCTTCCCGCAAGGGTCTGGGACGCGGCGAAGCTTCCGCTCTGCCCTGCCGCGCTCTGGCCTGCCCCGCCAGCCGCCCCGCCCTGGCCTCCGTTTCCTGTTGTTCCCCGGAAGCCTTGGGCCAGCGCCCCATTTTCCTCTGTGTCCGCTCCCGTCTCCTCCCCGCCGTACCAGGCCAGATAGGCGTGCTCCTCATAAAACCGCTGCACAGCCTGGTAATTCCGGTAGGAGGGATCCGGATCCTTCCACCTTTCCCAGCCCGCGCGGTCCGCCTCCCGCCCCGCTTTCTCTATAAAAAAATTCCCCTGCTGGTTCCACAGACTCTCCGCTATCCAGGCCCCTCCGGCCCTAAAAGCCCTCCCTAAGATTCCCCGGGGGCCTCCGTCCCCCAGTTTCGCTATTTCCTCCCCGCCTCCACGGTATTCCCGGCCCGCGCCATGCTCCCGGCCCGCCGCGTCTTCCCGCCCCGCCATCCCCAAAACGCCCAGGACAATCCCGGCGGACATAAGGACGGCGGCAGCCCGGACCAGCCCTCCTCTTCGCCTTATGCCCGCTGCTCTCATACCTGTTCTCCGCATGCTTCACTGCTTCATACCTATAGTATGCGGAAAAACCTATAAACTTTCTCCGTCGTCCAGGCCAAATACCGCCTGGTGGATCCCCTCCGATATGGTGAAGCTCAGCTGCTTCACTGACTGGTCAATGTCGGGAGGCGTCACATAGAGAGGGCCGAATTCCGGCTCCAAAAGCTCCCGGATCAGCTGGTACTGTTCCTCCGGCCTCATCTCTGCTATCCAATCCCCGGTCTTTTTCGCCGGAGCGCTTCTCTGCAGAACCCCTATCAGGGCGGAAAGGGTGTCCTGGACAATGGCTGCCGCCCCCACCACTGTGGGCACGCCGATGGCAAGCACCGGAACTCCCAGGCTCTCCCGGGTCAGACTGTGCCTGTGGTTTCCCACGCCGGACCCTGGCTGAATTCCTGTGTCCGTGAGCTGGATGGTGGTCCCCAGCCTGCGCACGCTCCTGGCGGCCAGGGCGTCGATGGCAATGATCAGATCCGGCTGCGTCTGGCGGACAATCCCTTTGAGAATCTCTGCTGTCTCCATCCCGGTCTGGGCCATGACGCCGGGGACAATGCCGCTGAGCTGCGGCGTCCCCCGGCTGGCTTCCTGGCCGGGCCAGAAGTCCTCCTCCCGGCTATTCCTGTCTGTCTCCCTTTTCTCCAAATGACGGGTCATCCGAAGGTTACCAAGGACTCTGGGCCCCAGGGAGTCCGGGGTCACCTGGCTGTTTCCCAGTCCCACGGCCAGGACGGACAGGGGCCGCCTCCCCTCCGCGCTCTCCCCGCGCAGCATGTCCCGCATCAGCCGGGAGAGCTCTCCCGCAAGCTCCCGGGAGATCCGGCTGTGGTATTCCTCATCCTTTTGGGAGAGCTGGTCCGCCTCCAGCGTCAGGTAGGTTCCCACCGGCTTTCCCATAGCCCTGGCCCCCTGCTCGTTTACTATTTTTACCTCCGTAAACTTTGCCTGGCTCCTGTCCCGCGCCCATTCCCGCAGGGCCACGCCGGACACCTCCCCGCCGTCCCCCTTAAAGCTCTCCCGCTCCTCCAGGGCCAGATCCGTCCGCACCTCAAACCCGTCTGCTGCCTCCCGCTTCCTGTCCATCTGACTGCACCTAACCTTTCTCTCTTTCCCGTCTGAACTGCTTCAAGTAATGTTACAGTTTTCCCAAAAATTCTGGAAATATGACTTGACATTCTCTGCCAGATTCGCTAGAATACAATAGTATGTTTACATTGAACTGTCCGTGTCCAGGCTTTGATGGAAAACACAACGATTATTGAGAAGAAACGGAGGTGTATTTCATTGGCTAACATTAAGTCCGCAAAGAAGAGAATCTTAGTAAATCAGACTAAGGCTGCGAGAAACAAAGCGATTCGTTCCACCGTTAAGACCGCGATCAAGAAGGTTGAGGCTGCTGCTGCCGCCGGAGACAAGGCTGCTGCTCAGGCTGCGCTGCAGGCTGCTACCAAGGAGATTGAGATGGCGGCAAGCAAGGGAGTATATCACAAGAACAATGCTTCCCGCAAGGTATCCCGCGTGAGCAAGCTTGTGAACTCTATCGCTTAATTATAGAGTGTATTTATTGCAGCTGTGCCGAACAGCTGCCGCGCATAAGAGAGAGAAAACCTTCCGGACTAACCCACCGGAAGGTTTTCTCTTTTCGTTTTTGTGCCGCCGTCTCTTTCGGAACTCAGCGCACCCCCCGTATATACTCCAGCGTCACCTTCAGGCATCCGTCCAGGCCTACCAGGCCGGCGTTCAGGCAGATGTCATAGGTCTCCATCCGGCCCCATTTTCCCGGGGCATACGCCTCACAGTAGGATTTGCGGCGGTTGTCAACGGAAAGCACATGGGACTTCAGGCTGTAGCGGGAGAGCTCCGGGTGCACCTTCATGATCCGGCCAATCCGATACTCCAAATCCCCGTACACAAAAATATTTACCGCGTCCGGCAGAATGGTCTCCGAGCAGCGCTCCAAAATCACGCAGGGGCCTTCCCCGGCGAGCCTGCGGATCACGCTCTCCTGGGCCTGGTAGATTGTCTTTGTGAGGGACGTGCGGTTCTGGGCTACGTGAAGAACCGAAGCCTCCTCCGTGTCCGGCTCCACCTGATCCATGGCCTCCACCAAACTCAAATCAACCTTTCCCTCCTCTGCGATCATAGCCGCCAGATTGTCCCCGTAGAAGGGAACTCCCAGACTGGAGGCGATCATCTCGCCCAGCTCCTTCCTGCCGCTTCCGTGCTGTCCGCTGATGGTAATTACATTGCTCATCTCCATTACCTCCCCATTTTTTATTTCCGCAGGCACCAGGGCCATGGATGCGGATGACGCACCCGCCGCCCCTCTGCCTGAGTCGGTCAACTTTCTCTCCGGCTACATCCGGCTCTCGTCGTAGGCCGCCCTGGCCCCGCCGATAAACTTTGGCCGCGTTCTGGCGCAGACCACCCGCGCGCCCCCTATCTCCTTTGTCTTGATCCGCACCGGAACCGCCACGTCCCGCAGGTGCATGCCGATCAATGTATCCCCGATATCAATGCCCCCATGGGCCCTTATGTGCTCCACCGCCACAGGATGGGCGAACATCCGGTAAGCCGCCGCGGCAAATGAGCCGCCTGCCTTCACCTGAGGCACCACATTCACCGGCTCCCAGCCGTATTTCCTGGCCGCCTCCTCCTCCAGGATCAGTGCCCGGTTCAAATGCTCGCAGCACTGGGCCGCCAGATAAATGCCCCGGGATTTAAGCTCATCCAGGATAACGCCGCAGACCGCCTTCCCAATCTCCTCGCTGGAATGGGAGCCAATCTTAAAGCTGTCTATCTCGCTGGTGGAACATCCCACCACCAGAACCTGGCCGTCCTCCATGTAGGCCTCCTCCAAAAATTCCCGCAGTACTTCCCGGGTGCTCTCGCAGATCTCCGACAGCTCCATCTCCTTCATCACATCCATCGCCTTTCATCCTTTCTCAATAAGGGTTCGCGATCAAAAGCTCCACCGCCAGGCGGTCCGAAAGCCGCCCTGTCTTCACGCTCTCCTCCGCATCCACGCAGAGATTCACATAGGACAAGATCTGCTCCCTGGTAAATGCTCTGGCCTGGGCCATGACCTTTCCCACCACAAAGGGCTGCATCTTCAGCCGGGATGCAATGGCGCCCCGGTCCATGCCCTGGGCCGACAGCTCCTTCACCTGCAGCATCTGGTTGAACTGGCGGGCGATGAGAAATAAAATCCGCATGGGCGGCTCCTTCAGGGTGAGCAGATCCTCATACAGATCCATGGCCTGCCGGGTCTTCCGGTTCGCAATCGCCGCGATCATATCAAAAATCCGGTTTGCAATCTGTGGGGTGCAGATAGCGTCCATATCCTTTTTCTCAATCACATCCCGGCCCAGGGTGTAGCTGATTAATTTTTCCAGCTCCGAGCTGATATTTTCCATGTCGTCCCCGGTGAGGCTTAGGAAATACTCCATATTTCCCGCAGTTATCTTCTTTCCGCTCCGGGACAGAATCCCTGCGGCCCACCGGGAAAGCTGGGCCGCGCTCTGGCGCTCCATCTCCGCCGCGTATCCCTTCTTCTTCACCGCCTTATATAGTCTGCTCCGCTTATCCACCTCTGATTCCACAAAGAGCAGGCAAGTGGTCTCCGGTATATTCTCCAAATACGCGCAGACCGCATCCGCCCCCGTGCCCCCCTTGAACCAGCCGCTGTCCTCCACCAGAATCAGCCTCTTCTCTGCGAAGAAGGGCATGGTGTCCGCCAGGCTGATAATCTCCGCCGGGTCAATCGCCTTACCCTCAAAGACATTATAGTTCATGGTATCTCCGCCGGTGACGGCCTGGCGCAGCCGGTTTTTGTAGCTCTTTTTCAGGAATGCCTCCTCGCCCCACAGAAGATACACGGGCTTAAAGGTTCTATTTTTTATATCCTCATTCAGCGTCTGCATATGGCAAGATCTCCCTGTCCGCTTCCCTGCCTCCTGATTTTTCCGAAAAGCCCTGGCTTTGGGTTTCTGCCTGGAAGGCAGCGGCCCGCTTTCGAAACTGGGAGGGGGTACAGCCTTTCATGTCCCGGAACGCCCTGGCGAAGTAGCTCATTTCCTGAAACCCGCATTCCGTCCCCACGTCCACAATCTTCATGGATGACTCTGTCAGAAGTTTTGCCGCCCTCTGGATGCGGTACTGCTTTAAATACTGAATCGGCGTGATGCCGATGGTGCTGTGAAAGCACCGCAGGCATTCGCTGGGGCTTATGGAAGCGCTGGCCGCCACCCGCTCCATGGTCAGCGGTTCGCCGAAATGTTCTTCCATGTATCGGAGCATCTGCTTGATGCGCTCCCCGTCCCGAATCTCCTTGGCTGACAGCCGTGTCTGGGGCGGACGCCTGCCCGCCAGCAGGCAAATGACCCGGGAGAGCTCTTCCCGCACAGTAAACTCATATCCCGGCTCCTCGCCGGAGCAGGCGCGCCAGGCTTTCTGCAGGGTCTCAAGCGCCTGTCCCTGCCAGGGAATCTCCGGATCCAGGACAATGGATTTAACCTGGCCGTCCTCCAGAAGGGGACGCAGATAATTCTGCCAGAAAATGCTGTCCAGGCTGCCGCCAATCAGCCGGGGATGGAACACTATGGAGCAGAGGCGGCTCTCCCCCGCCTCCCCTGCACGGGCTTCATGGACCGCTCCGCTGTTTATAAAAATGCCCTGGCCCGCCTCAAGGCGCAGGCACTCTCCGCCCGCCCCCAGCACCGCGCTTCCCTTCGCCACAAAAACGGCCTCCAGCTCCTCGTGCCAATGCCAGTAGACGGATTCGCGGGACAGATCCAGGTTATAGCAGGCCACAGGAAAAGCCGCCGTTCCGTGGGCGGCAAGCTCCCTGCCTTCAGGTCCTGTTTTTACCGCGCAGGTAGAAAATGGCATCTCTTCTCTCCCTTAATCCGGAGATTTTATCCTACTTTTTCGGGGATTCTCTCCTATAAAATACAAATGTTTGGTGCTATTATCTTACCATGACTGGAGGAAAATAACAATATGACGCACTTACTTTTAGCAATTATTTACATCTCATTCATCAGCCTGGGCCTGCCTGACTCCCTTCTCGGATCCGCCTGGCCCATACTCCATGAGGATCTGCAGGTTCCCGTGTCCTACGCGGGCATCCTTTCCATGATAATCTCCGCAGGCACCATTGTATCCAGCCTGTTCAGCAGCCATCTGATCTGGCATTTCGGCACCGGGAAAATAACCGCCGTCAGCGTGGCCATGACAGCCCTGGCCCTTCTCGGCTTTTCCATGAGCCCCTCCTTTGCCCTTCTCTGCCTCTGGGCCATTCCCTACGGGCTGGGCGCGGGGAGCGTGGACGCGGCCCTGAATAATTTCGTGGCCCTGTATTTTTCCAGCCGCCACATGAGCTGGCTCCACTGCATGTGGGGGGTGGGCGCCTCCCTGGGCCCCTTCATCATGGGGCAGGCCCTGGCCGGGGGATTTGGGTGGACCGGCGGATACCGCTTTATCAGCCTGATCCAGGCCGTACTCACCGCTGTGCTGCTCCTCAGCCTTCCCGTGTGGAAGTACCGTCCCGGGGCGTTTTCTGAGAGAAGAAAAGAAATGGAGGCGAAATCCCCGTCTCAGGACACCCGCGCGGAGGCTTCTCTGTCTCAGGGCGCCGGTGCAGAGGCCTCCCTGCCCCAGGACACCGGTGCGCACAGCTCCGGAAGCCAGAGTTCCCAGTCCCAGGGCGGAGGCGTCCCCCTCTCCTTTTCGCAGGTGTTCTCCCTGCCAAAGGTCAAGACCGCTGTGGCCTGCTTCTTCTGCTACTGCGCCCTGGAGCAGACCGCCGGGCTGTGGGCGGGAACCTATCTGACCCTGACCCGGGGCGTGTCCCCGGAGACCGCTGCCAGCTGGGCCAGCCTGTTTTATATTGGAATTACAGCGGGAAGGGGCGCCAGCGGATTTTTGACCATGGCCCTCTCGGACCGGCAGATGATACGCCTGGGGCAGGCGGTGATCGCCTGCGGCATTTTGGCCCTTCTTCTTCCCCTTGGGCCCACGGCTGCCATGCTTGGCCTGGTGCTCATCGGGCTGGGATGCGCCCCCATTTATCCCTGCATCATCCACAGCACCCCCGCCCTCGTTGGCGCCTGGGCCTCCCAGGCCGTCATTGGTCTGGAAATGGCCTGCGCCTATGTGGGGACCTGCCTGATGCCGCCCTTCTTTGGATGGCTGGCGGAGCACCTCTTCTCCACAGGGCTGTTTCCCTATTATCTCGCCCTGTTCCTCCTTCTCATGCTCCTCTGCAGCGAGCATCTGTGGAGAGAAAAGGCGAGCAAGCAGAGATAAAAGCAGGCGCTGCAGGCTTCCTACGTCTTATGCGCACCCAGCCGCACCTTCTCCAGGTAATGGGCCAGCTCTTCGTCCACGCTCTCAAAGAGATAGTTCTTCCCCGCCGGGTCCAGCTTTTCCTGCTCCTCCTTTATCAGGAGGCGGACCCGCTCAATGTCCTCCTTCAAGTCCTTGGCGGACATCAGAAGGCAGCCCTGGCCATAGATGATCAGCTGCTCTAAGCCGTCCGAGGTGGCCACTGTCACCCGGTTCCTGCGGCCAATCCGGTGGGCCAGCTTCTCAATATACTGGTCCGCGGTCTCCGCCTCCTTGGTATAGACCACATGGATATTGTGGTAGTCAATGGCCTCCCCTGTATTCCCCGTGACTTTGTAGGCGTCAAATACCAGGATCAGCGTACATTTTCTATACCCCTGGTAATTGCAGAGAATGTCCATCAGCTTCTGCCTCGCCCCGTCTATGGTAATCTTTGACAGCTCCCGAAGCTCCTCCCAGGCAAAAATAATGTTGTAGCCGTCCACCAGAAGGTACTCCTCTTCTTCCTCCTCCGGCTTCTCCTTTTCCCGAAGACTTTTCCCAAAGCGCATCTGCCGGGGGGCCTCCGATGCGTAGGTCCGGGGCTTGATCTCCCCGAAGGTCCGCACAAAGATGGCCTCAAGCTCCTTGTCGCCGGCCCAGGAGCCGCCGGATGCTCCGGCGGAAATCTGCCCGGACACTCCGGCAGAAGTTCGTCCCTCTGCCCTGGCGGACGCTCCAGCCGCTGTTCTCCCGCCTGCCCCAGCAGCCAATCCGGCTCCGTCCCTGCCAGCCGTTTCGCCCGCCACTGGCTGTCCGTCAGTCACAGGGCGGCTTTCTTCCTCCGCCGTCCGGGCCCCCAGGGACTTCGCGCAGGGGCTCTCCACATGCATGTGAGCCTTCACCTGATCCCACGGGACGAAATACCCGGCTCCGTGGGAGCAGAACACGGAGCCGGATGGATTGTCCCCATCGGTCTCCGGATCATAGCCGGAGGCCGCTATAATCTCCGCTTCCTTGTGACAGACCTCATAGCCGGCAAATTCTAAGGACAGCCGTCCCCGACCTTTGGTGTAGGAGGCAGTCTCCATCGGATAATCCCGCATATTCGCTACCGGAGCCCGGCCTGTGAGAACCGCTGTCTCCCCTTGATGCTCCGGCTCCTCAAAGCTTCCCTGCATCCGGTCAATATCCGCCATGGCCCGGCCCAGGCATTCCTCCGGAACCTCCAGACGGAAGGCATAGTAGGGCTCCAAAAGCTGACTCTCCGCCTCCATAAGCCCCTGGCGCAGGGCTCGGTAGGTTGCCTGCCGGAAGTCTCCTCCCTCCGTGTGCTTGAGGTGGGATCGGCCTGCAATCAGGGTGATTTTCATATCCGTGATGGGCGCGCCTATGAGGACGCCCCGGTGCTCCCGCTCCTCCAGATGCGTAAGGATCAGCCTCTGCCAGTTCCTATCCAG
Source organism: uncultured Enterocloster sp. (assembly GCA_944384065.1). Taxonomy (GTDB): domain Bacteria; phylum Bacillota; class Clostridia; order Lachnospirales; family Lachnospiraceae; genus Enterocloster. The sequence continues at coordinate 25,419 of CALWRY010000021.1, forward strand.
ATCGTCCTCGCTGACCGCCGACGCAAACTGCAGGCCGCTGCCCCGCTCTCCCGGCTCCAAAAGCAGATGAACCTCCGCGTAGTGCCGGAGGGGCTCATAATGTCCCACCCCCTCCACGGTATTCCGTATGGTTTCCTTGTACACAATATTTCCCGTGTCAAAGGACACCTCCGCCCCGAACCGCTCCCGGATCAGCTCTCTTAGCACCTCGATCTGCACCCGGCCCATGAGCTGAACCTGAATCTCCTCCAGCTCCTCGTCCCAGGCAATGTGGAGCTGCGGGTCCTCCTCCTCCAGCTGGCGCAGCTTTTCCATCATCCGGTGGGCGTCCCAGTCCTCCGGCAGGATAAGCCGGTAGGTGAGCACCGGCTCCAGGATGGGCCTCTCCCCCTCCGGCTCCGTCCCCAGCCCCTGTCCCGGGCGGGTGGCAAGGGGCCCTGTCACCGCGCAGACCTCCCCGGCCCGGGCCTCCTTCACCGCCTCAAAGCGGGCTCCGGAGTAGATCCGTATCTGGTTCACCTTCTCCTGCGCCTGGCCGGGCAGGGTGTCCTTTACCCGCAGAACGCCGCTTGTAATCTTCATGTGGGTCAGCCGGTTTCCCTGGCCGTCCCGGGAGATCTTGAACACCCGGGCCCCAAAGGCCTCCCCAAAGCGATCCCTTCCCCGGGCAGCATCCGGCATGTACGCTTCCATGGCCCGCAGAAGTTCCTCCACTCCCTGAAGCTTTAAGGCAGATCCAAAGAAGCAGGGAAATGCCTTCCGCTCCCGAATCAGCCGGGCCGTGTCCTCCTTCTCTATCCCGCCCTCCGCGAGATACTTCTCCAGCACCGCCTCGTCGCACATGGCAAGGCTCTCCGCCAGCCCCTCCGCATCCTGGGTGAAATCCACACAATTTTCATCCAGGCGGGCCTTTAACTCCTCCAGGATGGCCCTTGCATCCGTTCCCGGCTGATCCATCTTGTTGACAAACACGAAAACAGGAATTTCCCAGCGTTTTAACAGACGCCAGAGGGTCTCCGTATGGCTCTGCACCCCGTCGGCCCCGCTGATGATGAGCACCGCGCAGTCCAGCACCTGAAGGGTGCGCTCCATCTCCGCCGAGAAGTCCACATGTCCCGGCGTGTCCAAGAGGGTGACGGACCAGTTTCCCAGGGGGACTACCGCCTGTTTGGAAAAAATAGTGATTCCCCTGGCCCGCTCCTGCTCGTAGGTATCTAAAAACGCATCCCGGCTGTCCACCCGCCCCAGTCTGCGGATGCTTCCCGTCAGATAGAGAATGGCCTCGGACAGAGTGGTTTTCCCGGCGTCCACATGGGCCAGCAGACCCGCACATATTCGTTTGATTGGCTTCTTCTCTTGCTGTTCGCCCATAAAAAGCGCCCCCTCTCGTGAGAACATACTTGAGATAGTATAGCACAAGAGGAGGCGTTCGTCGAGGCGTCAATTAAGGATGCAGTTTTGAAAGGTAAATGATCCCATATCCTGCCGCTATCTTCTGAATTCCTTTTTTCAGGTCTTATTCAGAGCTTTTATGGAAATTCGAAAAGTTATCCACATTTCAGGCTTCTCTTTTCCTGATTTTTTCCTCTTTGTGGATAAGTTTTTCCTTTTTCCTCTTGGCAGGCATCCCTTCTTTCTGGTATACTTTCTCTAGTCGGCTGGTACGCTTTGCGTATCATTCCTTCTTATATCCTCCCTCTCTGTTTTCTGCTCGCCAAAGCTTTTCAACAGGTCGGAAGATATATTTTTTTGCTTCTTCCTTATCCCTCCTGCTTCCAGCACGAACCATTCATACAGCTGCTTCACCATATCTGATATCTGCGTCATCCGGTAATGGTTCTTCATCGCTTCCGCATTATGGCTGCACGCATGCGTGATATCTCCCTGCCACTTCTTTTGACGGTTGAACCCCTCATTCTCGATTTTCCAGCGCTTTCTTCCCGCTTCCACCACCTTCTCCGCGTTCTTTTCCGTCAGCCTGATATCCGTCAGAAACTGGTATTCTTTCCTTACCTTTTTCCCCTTTTCCTCCCTCTCCTCCCAATACTTCACCATATTCACCGGCTTCCCGTTATAATCGATCTCATTCACGAATTCCGCCTGCCCTGCTTCCCACTTTTCCGGGATTTTCTTATATTCCTCCGCAATGCTC
>CALWRY010000022.1 GCA_944384065.1 uncultured Enterocloster sp.
CGGAGGATACCCTCCGGTGGCTTGCGTGGTATAATGGTTTAAGTGAAGAAGAGCAGGCGTGCATCAGTGCCGTCCCGGCGGATCTGCTGGATGAAAGCGAAATTTCCAGGACAGAGGAAACGGATGCGCAGGCGGACTGACCGCTTTTATTGCCAACAGTTCCATAACGGTTCAGGGTATGGAGATCAATGATATTAATTTCAGGGGAAGATTTACCTTTCCCGTAATGGAAGAGACCTCCTATCTGTGGCGAGGGGCTGATGTTTGTTTAAGGGAATGGGACTCTATGTGGAATAAACTCAATACATTTTTAAACTGTCTGATAGGGGCTTTTATTGGAGCGTTTTTAGCAAGAAGCGTTTATACATACTGGGACTATAAGGCTCATCCTGAGATTTATGAGGTGTCATCAGCGCCATGGTACACGATTATTCTGCTGTTTGGCATCGTATCAGGCGTGATTATTTTAGCGGCGCTGATTGTGAAGGTCATGATCAGGGAAAAAGTGAAAAAGAACGAATAAGAAGACGATAAATCGGAAGTTGGATAAAGAGAAGGGATTTGTGTGTTAAATAAGAAAAATGTTATGATTCATTTACTGTCTTTGGGTGTGCTTTGTATTGGTTTTATTTTGTGCAGATATGTATTTTTTGATATGCATGGAATGAAGCAGTGGCCTGTTATATTGTTTGTTATCGGGATCATTGCTGTGACAATATCATTTATCCTTGAAGGAAAAACAGTACCTATATGTACTGCCCTTTCATACATTGCCGGATTCGTTGCAGGAGTTGTTTTTCAAACCGATGGTACGGATTCGGGAGGCACAACAACAAATAATCTTTGGATTATTTGGACCGTGGTGTTTATTTGTCTTACATTGGTTGGCGTTATTTATGATAAGTTTCTTAGTCCCCTTAAAAAGACAATCCGTTAAACAGATATGAAAAGAATTGCGGCAATGATGGCAGGCCTTTCCTGAGCGGTGCTTTTAGCTGCGGGGATTATGCTGAAAGTTAAGAGCCAGAGGGAGGTTTCTGTAATCGGCGAGACTATGGTGATCGGAGGGATGGACGGACCCACTTCAATCTTTATTGCTGCCAAGGCAAACCATGATACTCTTAATAGAGGACATAAGAGGCAGCAGGGAGGCTGCCTCAAAATAAGAAGCCGGTATGCCGTATCTGCAGCCGAAACGGGTGAGCGGGATATTAGATGAGCCAAACAGGTACGTACCAGTTCTTTTCGTCCACGGGCAACAGATCGTTTGCCATACAGACCACACTTCCGGTTCCAATCTCGACCTTCAAGATTGTCATGAAATTGTAAAACTGCATTTGATCCGCAGCCTGTGTCAGATCCCGAATATCCCTTTGCAGATAGGTATCAACATAGGAGCGGTAATAAGTCTCAGGATCCACGTTTTCGTCCGCATAGAGCTCCGGCATAGATCCTTTGAATATCCTGCGGTAAATTTCATTCAAGTCTCTTTTTCTTTTTACAGACAAACGCTCCATCTGGAAACCCGTGCAATCGTATCTTCCACAGCTCGTTTTATATATGCCATAAAAATCCTCCTTCGGTTAATATATCGTTGATTTACATTAAATTATTCGTCTAAACTAAAATATAATTTTATTATAGCCAAAATCTTATAAGCCGCCAATAATATCTCCCGTCCAAACAAAATTGTAATCTCCTTTTTAAATTCCGCGCAGGGAATCCGAGAGGTAGGAAACGGCTGTATCCTTTGGAAAGAACCAAAAACAACTTGACAGTGACTTTTGCAGATCGTAGGATAAAAACAACAAAAGAAAGAGAGGGGAGCGGATATGTATCTGGGCTAAAACATTGTTATTGAGAAAGGGGTATTAAAAAATACCGTGTAATTGAGAAAACCGTGGTTTAGGTGCCGGAAGGCGTTACCGAGATAGGCTATGCCGCTTTTGAGGCCCGCTCGTTAGGGTACACCAATCATCTTGCCATCTATGCCCCGGCGGGCAATTACGCCGAAAAGTATACCCGCGGGGCATCCCGCAACACATGCCCCTGCGGGGCGGCGCGCTTCGCGCAAAAAAGTATGCAAAAGAATACAAGATCCCCCTCGTGGCGGAGTAAGAGGCGGGATTGAGATGATATCCCATATCAAACGTTGAGATTGCGCGGTTCATAAGAAGGAGCTCAACATTTCATGGAAATAAGCATGCTGGGAGATTAGGATATGAATTTACTTCAAGAAAGAGATTACCAATTAATAGCAGAAGCGCAAAAAGCAATTCGTCTAAACTACGATCAGGAGCATTATAATCATACGGTAGGAGCCGCCATACGCTGTAAAAGCGGTAAAGTATATGTTGGAGTAAATCTATATTCTCTCCATGGGGCCTGTGCGGAGCAAGTGGCAATAGGAACAGCAATCACAAATGGCGAAAGAGATTTTGACGCTGTCGTTGCAGTTAGAGGAAAAGAGGGCGGGGAAATCATACCGCCTTGCGGAAACTGCCGCCAGATATTGCATGATTATATGCCGGATTGTGATGTCATTGTGTCAGTATGCGGAGAACCTAAAAAAATCAAGGCAAAAGAGCTTCTGCCTTTTTCCTATTCGGTAGAATAAATTCAACACATTTTTAAACTGCTAATACAAAAGCGCTTCCAGAAAATCCCTTTGCAGAATGCGAATTTCACGCCCGCGCACCTGTATCATGCCTGCTTCACACATGCTTTTTAATTCTCTGCTGAGGGAGGTGCGGGAAACGTTCAGGTATTCCGCCCAGGTGGTTTTGGAAAAGGGGATGGAGACGGTCTGCCTTTGGTCTATCGAGAACTCATTCAACAGTGAAAACGCAATTTTCTTTTGTATGGAATAATAGGAAAATAATTCCAATCTCTTTTCCAGCTGCATAATGCGGTCCGCAGAAAATCGCAACATATTTTCCGCGATCACCGCGTTTTTTAGGAACACGTCCAGAACCATACGCTTATCAATCCACAGGAGAAGGCTGTCCTCTTTTGCAGCCACGTCGCAGGGGTATTTCGGAGAACTGGAAAATACAATGCTGCCTCCCAGCATTTCCCCGCAGCTGCGCTGAAACAGGCTGAGCACGTTCCCCGTGGGCAAATACTTGCGTATTTCTAAGCATCCGGATAAAATGATGCCGATCCGCGCCGAAGTGTCCTCCGCCCGGTATAAAATATCCCCTTTTGAATATTTCTCCGTGGTGTATGAGACTTTCTGAAAAATATGCAGGATCGCATCTTCCGAAAGATTTTTGAAAATTGGACATTGGGCTAAAACGGGTCCCCATTGTTTCATAGTAATCCCCTTTATTTATGCGGGTGTATCGCTGGATACACCCGGATTGACGCCGTCGTGTTATATCTTATATTTAATGGCTTTCATGGGACTTGGCGTTTCTCTTTATAAAGATCGCAAAAGAACAAAAGCTGCGCTGAAAAGGGCGTGGAAATCTTTCGAAAATATCTTGCCGTCCATGCTGTCAATTCTTCTGTTGATTGGTCTGATACTGTCAGTCCTGGATGAGGAAACTATTTCAAACGTCATCGGCGCAAAGTCCGGCATACTAGGAATGGCGGCTGCGGCTGCCATAGGCTGCATAAGTTTAATTCCAGGTTATGTAGCCATTCCATTGGCAGCCTCTCTGCTGCAAGCCGGAGCCGGATATGCGCAAATCGCCATATTTATTTCAACGCTGATGATGGTTGGCATCGCGACTTTTCCATTGGAGGCGCGCTATTTCGGCAAAAAAATCGCATTGAAAAGAAATGCGCTGTCTCTTGCGGTCGCTGCAGCTGTTTCGTGTGTGCTGGGAGGGCTTATGAAATGAAAAAATGGCTGGCAGTATTATCAAGATATAAATTCTTTCTTGCAATATTATTTTGCAGCGCTGTCCTGCTCCTTTGCCGTCCCGAACTGGGGGTCCGTTCATTCTCTCTTACATGGGAGTATGTTTTAGAAATGCTATCCATTATCCCGCCCATTTTTATCATCATGGGTCTTATGGATGTGTGGGTACCCAAGGAAATGATGATGAAATATATGGGAAAAGGCGCTGGGCCCAAAGGCGGTTTGTTCGCGTTCCTATTAGGCGGTTTTTCATCGGGCCCTCTTTACGCGGCTTTTCCAATCGCAGGCATGTTTATTAAAAAAGGCGTCTCCCTCACAAATGTTTTCCTGTTTCTCGGCGCGTGGTCAACTACAAAAATTCCGATGACGCTTTTTGAGGCAGCGCAATTGGGAAGCAAATTTGCGGGATACGTTTTGCCTTAAACGTGCTGGGCACGGTTGTTCTTGCGGTTATCATTGAAAAAACAACGACTTCACAAGAGCAAGAAAATTTGTATCAAAATATCGGTACAATTTTAGAGAGTTAAATGCGGCTTTCCCCCATAATTTTCCGGGTGGAGCCTGCGATCCCGCAGTTCCGCAATGGCAGTGTAGAGAACATCCGTGGACGAGTTGATGCCGGTCTCACAGGAGTCCTGTATCACCCCGATGATAAATCCGATGCCGACCACCTGCATGGAAATGTCGCCCGGTATCCCAAACAGGCTGCACGCCAGGGGAATTAAAAGCAGGGATCCGCCTGCGACACCGGAGGATCCAGCGGCGCTGACGGCGGCGACCACGCACATGATCAGGGCGCTTCCGGCAGAGACCTGGATCCCTAAGGTATGGGCTGCGGCCAGAGCCATAGTGGAAATAGTAATGGCTGCGCCGGCCATATTTATGGTAGCCCCCAGGGGGATGGAGATGGAGTAGGTATCTCTGTCCAGGCCGAGCTTTTCGCAGAGCGCCATATTAACAGGAATGTTGGCGGCCGAGCTCCTGGTGAAGAAGGCGGTGATAAAGCTCTCCTTTAAGCAGATGAAAATCAGCTTGTAGGGATTCTGGCGGATGAATAGGAATACAATTACGGGATTGACGATAAACACAACAGCCCCCATAGTTCCTAACAGTACCAGCAGCAGACGTCCATATCCCAGAAGGACAGAAAGTCCCTGCTCTGCAATCGTGGTAAAAATCAGCCCCATGATGCCGAAGGGAGCGCAGCTGATAACCCACTGCACAGCCATGGTGAGGGCATCGGATATATTTTCCAGGACATTTTTTGTCTCCTTTGACGCGCCCTTTAAGGCAATGCCCAGGATGACGGCCCATGACAGAATTCCGATGTAATTGGCATTCGCGATGGCGTTTAAGGGATTGTCCACCAGGTTCATCAAAAGATTTGTAAGGACCTCGGTCATGCCGTCCGGCGCGGCCGCATCTACAGCGCTCACCTGCTGGGAAAGGGGCAGGGCTACGGGAAAGAGAAAGCTTGCGATTACCGCGCAGGCGGCCGCAGCTATATTTCCCATCATATAGAGAACGACGATCATTTTCATATTGGTTTTCTGTCCCTTTTCCATATGGCAGAGGGAGCTCATAACAAGAAAGAAGACCAGTATGGGAGCGATTCCTCTCAGCGCGCCGATGAACAGATCGCCGAGAATGGAGAGCCCGGATGCCTGCGGAACTGCAAGGCCGAGAAGAATTCCGGCAATCAATCCGAAGAGGATGCGCTTAACCAGACTAATGCTGTTCCATTTTTGAAAAATAAGTTTTACCGTTTGCATTTTATTCAATATCTGTCTCCTTTCTTTCAGCCAATATGCCGGTATAGGTTAGCAAATTTGTGCAAAAAAGTCAAGGGCAAATACTTGACAGTGACTTTTACAGATCGTAGGATAAAAGCAACAGAACTCGCCGCGCATATGGCTGCGAATGCAGTTATATGTAGTTCGGCGTGGCGGTCAAGTTTGCGAGCTAAAAAGGGCCGGAAATTTTATAACAAAATGGCGTCATCTTTCAGTATTTTCTGGATAGCGGCTTTTCATCGGAACATTAAGGAACGGAACTGAATCAGCAGGAGAAGGTATGGAAGACAAAGTGACATTGACAGAGGCATTGAGTGAACTGGCGGGATATGGACCGGCTTTCTGGTGCGGCGTGGCCGCCGCCATTGCGGTATTTGCTGCAGAGGTCATCCTCTGCAAGAAGGGGATACTCTTTGGGGGAGCGGAGCGCAAGATTGCGCTGGCAAAGAAGAAGGGACACATGTTTACAGCCAGGAGGGTCAGTGTGCGCTTTCGGGACAGAGAGCCGGAGGATACGAGGACGAACCGGGTCTATATTGCCAATTACGAGTACACGGTGGGTGGAATGCGCCGTACCAAACAGGTCGTATCCACCAGCCTGAAACCGCCGCTCACGATTACGCTGTATTACGTCAGCTCCCCCAAGCGTGTGTTTTCGGAATATGACGTTGGAAAGAATCCGCTCCAGATTTTGCTGTATATCGTTCCTGTACTTGCCGCCTATGCAGTGGCAACGGTGCTGGGCTTCAGGCCGTAAGGAAAAAAGGGAAGAACCGGCTATTTAGAGAATTAAACATGGATGATGCTCCATAAAAGTCACGGAAGCATTACATATTTTGGAAGGATTCAGGGAGAGCAGGCAGCCGGCCCCGAGCGGAAGCATAAAGAGCGGTGGAACGCATGTCTGTTGGGCGCAGCGGTCTGTCTGCTCACTGCGGTCTCCGTTCTATTTGCAGGCTGCGGATGAAATTGACAATTGTATATTGAGGAGGATCGCCATGTCTATTTATATCACAGGGGACTGCCACGGGGATTACCGCCGGTTCAGCGCGAAACGATTTCCGGAGCAAAAGGAGATGACCAAGGACGACTGCGTGATCATCTGCGGCGACTTCGGCTTTTGGTCCTATGACAAGGAACAGCTTTGGTGGCGGAAATGGCTGGAAGAAAAGCCTTTTACCACGCTCTGGGTGGACGGGAACCATGAAAACTTTGATCTGCTGGCTTCCTGCCCGGAAGAAGCGTGGCACGGCGGGAAGGTGCAGCGCATTGCGCCATCCATTATCCACCTGATGCGCGGCCAGATCTATGACATCGGCGGGTGCCGCATTTTCACCTTCGGCGGGGCGCAGAGCCATGATATCCAGGGCGGAATCCTTGAGCCGGACGCCCCGGATTTCGAGGAAAAGAAAAGGCGGCTGAACAAAGAATATATTCCCTACCGGATCAATCATGTGAGCTGGTGGAAGGAGGAGCTTCCCTCCCGGGAGGAGTGCGCAGAGGGCTTTCGCAATATAGAAAAATGCGGCGGCCAGGTGGACTATGTGGTGACCCACTGCGCATCCACAAGGATACAGGATGGGTTTGGAAAAGCGATGTTCCGGCCGGACCGGCTGACGGATTACCTGCAGGAGGTGGAGGAAAGGCTTCAGTACAAAAAGTGGTTTTTCGGCCACTACCATGACAACCGCAAAGTGACGGAAAAGCACGTCATGCTGTACGAGCAGATTGTGCGGATTGGGTGATGGCCGGCCGATGTGCAGCCGCATACCCGGCAGATAAAACAGGCAGCCGCCGGTGCAGTCCGCCCCCTGAACGGTTACTTTAAAAGAAATGTAAGGCATACGTAATGTTTGAGACGCCTGAACGTGGTAAAATTTAAGTATCATAGATGAAGGAGCGGATCGGTATGGCGAGAAAAAGGATACGGGTCAAACCCGGCAGGGCCCAGTCGAAGATAGGATTTTTTGCGGGGCTCTTGTTCTGCCTGATAGGCGTTTTTATGGTAATCCCCATATTCGGGGTGTTCGGCATATTCTGGACGCTGATGGCGGTGATCATCACGGCTCTCAGCGGCATCAACGCATTTTCCGATAAGGGGATGGCCTCCCATGAGATCATCATAGATGAGGAGAGCGGGGCTTCGGAATCCGGGGATAAGGGACGCAAGGAGGGCATAGAGAGCAGGCTCAGGATTGCGGAGGAACTTTACCGGGAGGGGACCATCACAAAGGACGAGCTTGATGAGAAAAGAAGGGAGATTCTCAAAGATATATGAAAAAGATAGTTTTGCTTGCAGCATCGGTATTTGTCCTTACTGCCTGCGGATCTCCGACGGCTCAGGATACCGTGTCGGGGGATCTGGGCGTGGATGTTTCCTCGGCAGAGGTTCTCTCTCAGACAGATGACCACGGGGGATTCCATGGGGACGGGATGACGGTTATTGTCCTGGACTGCGGGGATACGGATATTGCCGGGCAGATAGGCGGAATGGAAGGCTGGAAGCCCTTTCCGCTGGACGACACAGTAAAAGCTCTTGTGTACGGTGTGGAAGACGGAACCGTCAAGATGGGCCCCTATCTCTCGGACGAGGCGGGAGAGCCGCTGGTTCCTGAGATAGAGGAAGGGTATTACCGGCTCATCGACAGGCAGGCGGAGGAGGGAAAAGCCACTGGGGCGGACATCCTGCACCGCGCCTCCTTTAATTTTACTTTGGGGCTGTATGATGCGGGGGAAGACAGGCTGTATTTCTGCAGGCTTGACACGTGATGGGCGCGCGGCGGGCTGCGAAAATTTGGCGGGTGCATTTGGAATTCCTGAACGCATACCGCCAAGACCAAGGCCCGGAGCTGTGGCCTTGGTTTTGAGTGGTATGCGGCATGCAGCTGGCGGTGCTGGATGAAGAAAAATGAGGGGATTTGCACCTTCTGGGAATGCATGGAGGGGAGAAATTGGTAAAAAGTAATTGACAGGGGGTAAATTTAGCGATATAGTGGGTACATGCAGAGAGAGAGGGAAGATTAGAAGGATATTTTTTGTGCAGAATTGTGATGCAATTAGCCCGCTTGAGGGCATTGAACCCCGTAAGAACAAGTGATGAGTACGAATACGTTTTCGGATGAAGTCAGCCCGCCCGAGGGCATTGAAACACTCCAGGACCTGTATAAAAGTCTTCAGGTCTCCAAGAAGAGACAGCCATCCCGCATGGCGCATGGAAACGATCTGCATGGAGGAAAAAAGCCATCCGAAACCCTCAGCCCAGCGCGACGCCCGCCGGGCTTATTTTTTGCCCGTACCGCGCACATCAGATGCAGCATTTTGGCAGCCCCAAACAAGGCTGCCAAATCAATCCGCCGTCTGCGGAAACAAAAAAACACCGCCGGTCTACTCCCATTTACAGGGCTGTGGACCAGCGGTGTTTTTAGCTTATAAACAATGATTCGATTGCTGCCGGCGATTGCCGGTTATCCCGGGAAGCCGCTTTAATTGCTGGGCAGGGCACCGCATCAATCCGGAATACTCGCATGATACTCCTGAAGGGATTTCAGCTCGTCGTGCTCGCCCCGAATGACGGCGGCGATTCCCTTGGCTGCAGCCTTGGCGGCGTACATGGTGGTCAGGTAGGGAATCTTCTTGTTGATGGCGGTCTTGCGCAGGTAGGAATCGTCGTACTTGCTCTGCTTGCCCGCCGGGGTATTGATAATCAAGTCGATTTCCCCGTTGACCATGGCATCGTAGATGTTGGGGCGGCCTTCCTGCAGCTTCTTTAAGATGCGGCAGGGAACGCCGTGCTCCTCCAGATACCTGCCGGTTCCCTCGGTGGCCACGATGGAGAAGCCCAGCTCGTGAAGCTGTGCGGCAGCCTCCAGGGCCAGTGGCCGGTCCGCGCTGTTGACGCTGACTAAGGCGGTGCCGGATAAGGGAAGCTTGGTGCCAGTGGCCTCCTCCGCCTTATAGTAGGCCAGGGGGAAGGTGCTGCTCAGGCCAAGAACCTCGCCGGTGGAGCGCATTTCCGGTCCCAGAAGGGGGTCTACCTCCGGGAACATATTGAAGGGAAGGACAGCCTCCTTGACACCGTAATAGGGGTGCTCCTTCTCATGGAATTTGGTCACATCCGGGCGTGTGCCGGTGAGTTCGTAGGCCATGAGCTGGGTGGCAATATTGGCCATGTTGATGTTGCAGACCTTGGAGACCAGGGGCACGGTGCGGGAAGCTCTGGGATTGGCCTCCAGTACGTAGACGGTATCCTTATAAATGGCGTACTGCATGTTCATCAGGCCCACGACACCCATCTCGCAGGCAATATCCGTGGTGTATTTGCGGATGATTTCTTTATTTTTCTCGGAAATCTTCACCGAGGGAATCACGCAGGCGGAGTCGCCGGAGTGGATGCCGGCCTGCTCAATGTGCTGCATAACGGTGGGCACAAAGGCGTGGGTTCCATCGGAGATGGCGTCCGTCTCGCACTCCATGGCGTCCTGGAGGAACATATCCATCAGGATGGGGCGCTCCGGCGTCACATTGATGGCGGCCGCCATGTAATCCCGCAGCATCTCATCGTCGTAAACCACCTCCATGCCGCGGCCGCCCAGCACGTAGGAGGGGCGCACCATCATGGGGTAGCCGATGCGGTGGGCGATTTCCAGGGCCTCGTCCACAGTGACAGCCATGCCGGATTCCGGCATGGGGATGCCTAATTTTTTCATCATGGCGCCGAACTGGTCACGGTCCTCCGCCATGTCGATAACCTTGGGGGAGGTACCCAGGATATGGGCGCCCCGTCTCTCCAGCTCCGCCGCGATATTTAAGGGCGTCTGGCCGCCGAACTGGACGATAATGCCCAGGGGCTTTTCTTTGTTGTAAATGCTCATCACGTCCTCCACAGTGAGAGGCTCAAAATACAGCTTGTCGGAGGTGTCATAGTCAGTGGACACAGTCTCCGGGTTGCAGTTGACCATGATGGTCTCAAAGCCCAGCTGGCGCAGGGTCAGAGCCGCATGAACGCAGCAGTAGTCGAATTCGATGCCCTGGCCGATGCGGTTGGGGCCTCCGCCCAGAACCATGACCTTTCTGCGGTCGGAGACAGGGGCCTTGTCCGGCGCGTTGTAGGTAGAATAGTAGTAGGAGGCCGGCTCCTTTACGCCGCTCACCGGGACAGCGTCCCAGCACTCCTTCATGCCCAGGGTTTCCCTTCTCTTAAACAGGTCCCACTCGTCGATGTCCAGAAGCTTTGCCAGGTATTTGTCGGAGAAGCCGTCCTTCTTTGCCTGGATTAAAAGCTCGTTGGGAAGCTCCTTTCCCTTGCAGGAGAGAAGCTTCTCCTCCAGCTCCACCAGCTCCTTCATCTGCTCCAGGAACCACATTTTGATGTGGGTCATATTGTGGAGCTTCTCTAAGGGAGCGCCCTTGCGGATGGCCTCGTACAGAAGGAACTGGCGCTCGCTGGAGGGCTCAGCCAGGCGGCGGTAGAGCTCATCCAAGGACAGCTCATGGAAATTTTTGGCAAATCCAAGGCCGTAGCGGCCAGTCTCCAAGGAGCGGATGGCCTTCTGAAATGCCTCCTTATAGTTCTTGCCGATGGACATGACCTCGCCTACAGCCTTCATCTGCGTGCCCAGCTTGTCCTGGGCGCCTTTAAATTTCTCAAAGGCCCAGCGGGCAAATTTGATGACCACATAGTCGCCGGAGGGCTTGTAATTGTCCAGGGTTCCTTCCTTCCAGTAGGGAATCTCGTCCAGGGTCAGGCCGCAGGCCAGCAGGGCGGAGACATAGGCGATGGGGAAGCCCGTGGCCTTGGAGGCCAGAGCGGAGGACCGGGAGGTACGGGGATTGATTTCGATGATGATAATCCGGTCTGTCTTGGGGTCGTGGGCAAATTGAACGTTGGTGCCGCCGATGACGCCGATGGACTCCACGATGGCGTGGGCTTGGCTTTCCAGCCGGTCCTGAACCTCCTGGGAAATGGTCAGCATGGGGGCGCTGCAGAAGGAGTCGCCGGTGTGGACGCCCATGGGGTCGATATTTTCAATGAAGCAGATGGAGATTTTCTTGCCCTTTGCGTCGCGGACTACCTCCACCTCCAGCTCCTCCCAGCCGATGACCGATTCTTCAATCAGAATCTGGTGAACCATGGAGGCAGCCAGGCCCCGGGCCGCGACCTTCCTCAGTTCCTCCTCATTGTACACGATGCCGCCGCCGGTCCCGCCCATGGTATAGGCGGGACGGATGACCACGGGATAGCCCAGCTCAGAGGCGATGGAGAGGGCCTCATCCACAGAGTAGGCCGGAGCGCTCTTTGCCATCTCGATTCCCAGCTTGTTCATGGCCTCCTTGAAGGCAATCCGGTCCTCGCCCCGGTTGATGGCATCCACCTGGACGCCGATAACCTTTACGTTGTATTTGTCCAGGACGCCGGCGGAGTAGAGCTCCTCGCAAAGGTTCAAGCCGGACTGGCCGCCCAGGTTGGGCAGGAGGGCATCCGGGCGCTCCTTGGCGATAATCTGGGTCAGACGGTCTACATTCAGGGGTTCAATGTAGGTGGCGTCGGCTGTGGCCGGGTCTGTCATGATGGTGGCCGGGTTTGAGTTCACAAGGACAATCTCATATCCCAGCTTCTTTAGCGCCTTGCAGGCCTGTGTGCCGGAATAATCGAACTCGCAGGCCTGGCCGATGATGATGGGGCCGGAGCCGATAATCATGATTTTGTTGATGTCATTACGTTTGGGCATGTCAAACCTCCATTTGTATAGTGTTTACCAATTACATTCCCCATGATTATAGCATAAAATCTGCAGAAGAATACAAGAAAATAAAAAAATATCAGTATTGACACTGCGTTAAAACCGCGTTATTATTTATTTAATTGCAGCGGCCCTGCGCTGCTGCGGTTCATAATTCGCGATGATGAGGAAGAGTAAACGGAGCGGAAGCTGCAGAGAGCTGCCGGAGGGTGCAAGACAGCGCGGAAGGTCCGGAGAAAATCGCCTCGGAGCTTTCGGGCTGAACGAATGTCAGTAAGTCCGGACGGTGCGGCTGCCGTTATCTGGCCGTCTGTTGATGGACAGAATTGAGGGGCCGTTTTACGGCAAGAAGAGTGGTACCGCAGAGGAGGAAGCCTTTGTCTCTTAAGAGACAGGGGCTTATTTTTTTGTAACAGTTCAGACGGCGGGTAAACAGGGGCAAAAGCAGGTGTCAAGCTTGCTTGTAAACATGGTTTTGCCCCTGTTTACACATCGGATGGACATCCGATGCTTCTTGTCCGGCCTATTGGCCGGGCAAGAAGATGCCCGCCGTCTGAACTGTTACTATTTTTTATAAGCGGTCCCGCCCTCTTTTTCAGAAGCGCGGTTATGAAACAGCCTTATATGGCAGGAAAGGAGAAAAATTAGGTATGAAAACACTAAAGAAAATCACAAATTTTGTCAGCGGAAATATGGCGGTTATCGTCATTGTGGTCGCGGCCATCGCCCTGTTTTCGCCGCAGACCGTAAGCTTTTTGAAGACCAGCTATGTCAACCCGCTGCTGGGCGTGGTTATGTTCGGCATGGGACTTACCTTGAAGCCGCAGGATTTTAAGGTGGTGTTCAGCAGGCCGAAGGATGTGATCATCGGATGTATTGCTCAGTTTACGGTGATGCCCCTTCTGGCCTTTGGACTGACAAAGGCGTTCGGACTTTCCACGGAGCTGGCTATCGGCGTTATCCTGGTGGGAACCTGCCCTGGCGGCACATCCTCTAACGTGATGACCTACCTCTCCAAGGGCGATGTGGCGCTGTCCGTGGGCATGACCTCGGTTTCCACGATTCTTGCGCCGTTTTTGACTCCCTTCCTCACCTATGTGTATGCGGGAGCCCGTGTGGATGTAAATATGGCCAGCATGTTTATTTCTATTCTCCAGGTTGTTATCGTTCCGATTGCAGCTGGCTTTGTGATTAACCATTTCTTCCATACATTTACGGAGGCTGCGGTGGAGGTGCTTCCTCTTGTATCTACCTTAGCGATTGTGGCCATTGTGGCTGCGGTGGTTTCTGCAAATTCCGCCAACCTGATGACCTCCGGCCTGCTGATTGTAGTGGTGGTTATCCTGCACAATGTGCTGGGATATGCCCTGGGCTATGTCATCGGCAAGGTGCTGAAGCTGGACGAGACCAAATGCCGTGCCATTTCCATCGAGGTGGGAATGCAGAATTCCGGTCTGGCTACTTCCCTGGCCACTACTCATTTTGCCCAGTATCCGTTGGCCACGATTCCGGGTGCGGTATTCAGCGTATGGCACAATGTATCCGGCGCAATCCTGGCAAACTTCTTTGCCCGCCATGTGGCGCCTGAGGGAAAATAAGCCCCTGAGGGCGTAGGGAAAATAAGCCTCTGAGGGCGGCTGGACACCGGGAGGAATTTGCTGTAAAATGATAGCAGAGACGATGGGAGGCCGGATGTCTAGCCGCATCCGCATCTATAATGATGCTGGATGCAGGACCGTGCAGGAGGGGAGTGTGCCGGATATGGGGAAATATTTGAATACGGGAAATGCGGGTTTTGATTCGGTGAAAAGGAGCATCTATGTTGACAAGACGGGGATGATTGCGTTTATCAATCAAACGCTTGGCACATCCGATAAGCTGACTTGCGTGAGCAGGCCGCGCCGCTTCGGAAAGTCCTATGCGGCCAAGATGCTCTGCGCATATTATGATAAGAGCTGTGATTCACGGCAGCTGTTCGAGGGACTGGAGATATCGCGGGATGCGTCCTTTGAGACACATTTGAATAAATACAACGTGATTTATCTGGATATCACCTTGTTTATTTCGATAACGGCTGACATAACCGGCATTATAAGGGAAATAGAAAGTGCAGTTATAGAAGAGGTTTGCAGGGCATTTCCGGGCATAGAGAGGGCAGGTACGCTGTTTAATGCGTCGGCGGCTGCAGGCGAAAAGTTCATTATGGTGATTGATGAATGGGATGCTCTGTTCCGTGAAGCCAAAAATGACGCCAAGCTGCAGAGAGAATATATTGACCTTTTGAGGAGCTTATTTAAGAGCAGCTGGACGGACCGGATATTTGAGGCGGCATATATGACTGGGATTCTTCCAATCAAGCGGTATGGCACACAATCAGCAGTATCGGATTTCAGGGAATATACGATGCTTTCTCCGGGCAGGCTTGTAAAATACATTGGTTTTACTGAGCCGGAGGTTAAGGCCCTCTGCGAGAGGTACGATATGCCCTTTGAGGAGATGAAGTACTGGTATGACGGGTATTCCTTCAGCCGCCTGAAGTCCGTATACAGCCCCAATTCCGTGATGGAGGCCATCAAACGCGATGAATTTGGCAGCTACTGGGTGAGGACAGAGACCTATGAATCCCTGAAGGTCTATATTGATTTGGATGAGGACGGCCTGAAGGAGGCAATTATTCGGATGCTTTCCGGGGAACGGGTCAAAATCGATGCAGGAACCTTTCAGAATGATATGACGAATATCCAGAAAAAGGACGATGTGCTCACGCTGCTCATTCATCTGGGCTATCTGGCCTATGATGCAGAAGAGGAACAGGCGTATATCCCGAATGAAGAGGTGAAAAAGGAATTTATTCGGGCGGTGACGGCGAGTAGGCATAAGGAAAATCAAAAAAGCACACCTGCCGGATTGAACCCTACACCATGAATTGAAAGCAGCTGTTCAGGACGGCTATGAATGTGAAAGAGGCCCAGCCCATGAAACTACGAAAAAGACTTTACTGCCGGCTTTTCCAGGCCGGCTTAAAAATCGCCCTTCCCTTCCTGCCCTACAGGACGCCGAAGGCAGTGGGGAGCGTGAGGGCTCTGCCCAAAATCATCCGCAGACACCGCTGCCGCAGACCCTTGATTGTCACAGACAAGGGAATCCGGGGTCTGGGACTCATCCGTCCATTGGAGAAGGCCCTGACGGACGAAGGGCTTTCCTATCGCGTCTACGACAAGACATCCGCCAACCCCACCACAGATAATGTGGAGGAGGCGGTGCGGCTTTACCGCAGGGCGGGATGCGACTGTATCATCGGCTTTGGCGGAGGCTCCAGCATGGACTGTGCCAAGGCAGCGGGAGCCTGCATCGCCAGGCCGGGGAAGCCCCTGGCTGAGATGGAGGGGATTTTGAAGGTGCGGCGGAGGCTGCCCCTTCTGATGGCGGTTCCCACCACTGCGGGGACCGGGAGCGAGACCACTCTGGCGGCGGTTATCACAGATGCCAGGAGCCGCCACAAGTATGCCATCAATGATTTTCCGCTGATTCCCCGGTACGCGGTGCTGGACCCTGTGGTTACTCTGGGTCTGCCGCCGTTTCTTACTGCCACAACCGGCATGGATGCCCTGACCCACGCGGTGGAGGCCTACATTGGCAATTCCACCACCTACGGCACCCGGCAGGACGCCCTGCTGGCGGTAAAGCTGATATTTGAAAGCATCGATGCGGCCTATGAAAATGGGCGTGACAGGATAGCGCGCCGCAATATGCTCCACGCATCCTTCTATGCAGGGTGCGCATTTTCAAAATCCTATGTGGGATATGTGCACGCCATCGCCCATTCCCTGGGCGGACAGTACAATGTGCCCCATGGCCAGGCGAATGCAGTGATACTCCCCATGGTGCTGGAGGCTTACGGGGAGCGGATTTACCGGAAGCTGGCCCGCCTCGCCGTGGCTGCCGGGCTTGCAGACGCGTGCACGCCCCGGGAGGAGGCCGCCAGACGGTTCATACAGGCAGTGAAGGATAAAAAGAAGCGCTTTGGCATCGGGGACACAATCCCGGAGATAAAGGCGGAGGACATCCCCAAGCTGGCCCGCTTTGCGGACCGGGAGGCCAATCCCCTCTATCCTGTTCCGGTGCTGATGGATGCAGGGGAGCTGGAGAAATTTTATTATCGCTTGATGGACAGTGGGAAGGGAGGACAAAAAGGATGACGGAGCAGGAAATCAATAGGCTGGTATCCATACAGAGAAGATATTTTAGGACGGGGGCTACCCTTTCCATTGAGGGGCGGCTGGGCGCCCTGAGGCGGCTCTACGCCGCCGTTTCCCAGCATGAGGGGGAGATTTGTCAGGCCCTCAAGAGGGATTTGGGAAAGAGCGGCTTTGAGAGCTATATGTGCGAGACCGGCATGGTGCTGGAGGAAATCAGCTACATGATAAAGCACCTTCGGCGGTTTGCTGCGGAGCGCACGGTTCCAACGCCCTTGGCCCAGTTTCACTCCCGAAGCTTTGTAAAGCCTTCGCCCTACGGCGTGGTGCTGATTATGAGCCCCTGGAACTATCCCTTTATGCTGACTCTTTCTCCGCTGGTGGATGCTTTGGCTGCGGGAAATACCGCGGTGGTGAAGCCCAGCGCCTATTCGCCCCATACCAGCCAGGTGATTGAAAAGCTGCTCCGCCAGTGCTTCCCGGCCCATTATGTGGCGGTGGTTACGGGAGGACGGGCCGAGAATACCTGCCTGCTTGGCGAGCATTTTGACTACATTTTCTTCACAGGAAGTCAGGCTGTGGGCCGGGAAGTGATGCGAAGCGCCGCAGAGCACCTGACGCCCGTCACTCTGGAGCTGGGGGGAAAGAGTCCCTGCATTGTGGACGAGACGGCAGATATCCGGCTGGCTGCCCGGCGGATTGTCTTTGGAAAATATTTAAACTGCGGCCAGACCTGTGTGGCCCCGGATTATATTTACTGCCACCGCGCGGTAAAGGGGCGGCTGGTGAAGGAGATAAAAAAGCAGATAAGGAGGCAGCTTGGCCGGGAGCCTCTGGACAATCCCAATTATGGGAAAATCATCAACGAGAAGCACTTTGACCGGCTTCTCGGCCTTATGGAGGAGAAAAAAATTGTCTGCGGCGGCCGTTCGGACCGGGAATCCCTGCGGATAGAGCCCACAGTTATGGAGCCAGTGAGCTTTTCCGACGCCGTGATGCAGGAGGAGATTTTCGGGCCCATTCTTCCCATCCTGGTGTTTGACCACATAGGGGAGGTAATCCGCAATGTGAACGCCATGCCTCATCCCCTGGCCCTCTATATTTTCACCTCCGACAAGCGGGCGGCGAAAAAGGTGCTCGCCCGCTGCGGCTTCGGCGGCGGCTGCGTGAACGATACCATCATCCACCTGGCCACTTCGGAGATGGGCTTCGGGGGCTTTGGGGAGAGCGGCATGGGCGCGTACCACGGGAAGGCCGGCTTTGATACATTTACCCACTATAAAAGCATTGTGGACAAAAAGACCTGGCTGGACCTGCCCATGCGCTACCAGCCCTACCGGAGGATATGGGAGAGGGCGGTGCGCCTCGCTCTGGGCTAATCCTCCAGTGAGAAGCTATCCATGGGGTCCAGACCGCCGAAGTGCTTATTTTTATATTCCAGCAGAAGGGCGGTGCAGTCTGCGGCCTGGGCCTTTATGGCCAGGTCCAGATACTCAGAAATCTGGGCCAGGGTGGTGCCGGCAAGATACCCCGCCACGGCGGCGCTGTCATCCTCCTCAATCCGGCGGGGAATGGTGAGCCGGTCCAAAATGCTGATGACATGGTTTGCCTGGCGGTCAAACGTAATGCAGGTAAAGCGGTGGATGTAGAAGGCAGGATTCCCCTTTCCATCCAGCCGCACAGCATACTCCGCGCCGCAGCTGGCCAGGCTCAGCGCTGTGCCGTCCGGGGCATTCCTCTCATAGCGGACGGTAATCCCGTGCTTTTCCCGATGAAACAGATAAGCGGTTTGGATGGGGCAGTCTGCGTATCGGTCCGGACGGATGTCCTCCTTTCGGTAAACCGGCTCCCACATCTGGGGAAAGAGCTGTTTTAAATTATGGGTCAGAAAATAATTCTGCCACGCCGCCACGTCCCCGTGGTCCATCTCCATGGGATGGGCGGCTTTAATGGGGTCCTGGCCTATGACATAGAGAGCGCCTGCGCTGTCAATCGTCTGATTTCCTTTCAATATAAATGTCTTTCCCTTCTGGCTCCACACAACGAGCTCTGCCACAGCGCGAAGCAGGGGATTGCTGCCTTCGTAGGAGGCCTGCCAGGCGTCAGGAGAGATGGTTTTGCCCGTCAGGAAATCCTCGAAAATATGATTCTTTTTGTTTGTAATAATCTGTTTTGCGTCTTTCTTGAGCTGGGAAAACGCCTCGCTGGCCGCCTTGTACTTTTCCGGGTCTGCGCCCCGCTTGGGGATGGTTTTGGAAGGCTTTTTTGCGCCGGGAGCTTCGATGAGAAAGCTTAGGTCCGGCTGCAGGCAGGCGGACACTGTCCCATTTCCCAGGTCAAAGCTCTTTGTTCCCTGGGCGTCCAACCCGATATCGTACAGGTACTGGTCCCGAAGAACGTCCTCGCTCAGCCCGCGCATCTCGGCGTATGCGTGCAGCTTATGGTTCGCATCGGCTAAGAGAAGGGCCTCCTGGCTGTCGTTTAAAAGCACGGCATTCTGTACGGGAATGATTTTGCGGAGCTTACGGGGGCAATAATAGAGGCGGTAATTCTGAAATAGCCGGACCGCAAGAGGCCCATCCCCGTAACGGAAGAGAACGGGGAGAAACAGCCGCTGTGCCTTTTCGTCCGGGAGCGCTCTGAAAATGCTCTGGAGCGTATCCATAAGGCTTCTTTTGTCCAGCCTTTTAGCTGCTTCATCAGCTAGGGGGCTGAAGGAAAAATAGATAGACTCCGCGTAATAACGAGATTCGCTTTGCCGGACGTATTCCGCGATAAGGAGCGTTAGGTATTCCGGGGGAGCGGGCTGTCCGCTTTCTGCCAGAAGAACCGGGGGAAGCTCCATGAGTCCGCATTTCATCAGGACGCTTCCTGCCGCGATTTTTTTCAGCTGCTTGTTCACCTTGATGAAAAAGGGGTCTTCGGAGAAGAAGGCAGAGCCGCCTTTGGAGGGCACACCGGCGTCTGTCTGTTCTGATGCGGCGTCGTCCGTCTGGTCCGGTGCAGCGGCATGCTGCGCTATCGCGCCGGCAAGCTCCCTGAGCTCTGGGTGGGCGGAGGCCTCCAGCTTTTTTTGAACCTTCTTTTTATTATCCGCATTGACGAGCCTGAGTGCAATGAGTGCGTGGATATAGGAGGGGGAACCGTCCTCCTCTGCGAATTTGAGAACCTTGTTCAGCTTCTGAGCCAGATATTCTGCAAATATTTTCCGATACGCCTCGTCCACCGGCAGGTTCTCATCCTGCAGGCGCAGAAGCATGGCTTTCACCCGGCCATCCTCGCTTACAGTGAAGCCCTCATGGCTTCCCGCCGCAAGAAGCTTGTCATAGTGTACGGCCTCCTTCGGAGTAAGCGGGAGCAGATAGTCCTGCTCTACGTTCCCTTCATAATAAAAATGAGCATTTCGAAATATGGCGACCACATGGGCCGGTTCTTGGTGTTCCCTGAGGACGGTCATCTCCACTGATTTGCGGGTGGCGAACATCATCCCGTTTATGGAGGATTCGGTCATGGTCAGGCGCTTTAGGGCAGAGCAGCCAAAAAAGGTCCTGCAGGCGACTTCTACCTTGTGATTGGGAAAGATAACTTCGATAAGGTTTTTACAGCCGGAAAAGGCTCCTATTCCGTCATAGGGCTCCGCAGGGCCTTCAATTTTCTGCAGGCTGTCCGGAAGGACAACCCGCGTCAGGCTGTGCCGGACACTGTCTCCGCCAAGGAAATTACGAGTCAGCGTGGTTACGCCTTCCGGGATGATTAGCCCCCCCTCCTGCATTTGCTCCCACATGGAGCGCTGTTAATACGCCGTCGCTGATTACGAAATCATATGAACTGTACATTTTTCCTCCTCCTGTCTGCTTTGAAATAGATGCCTTTATTATATAGGACCCGCGGAGGAAAGTCCAGACTGGCTGAAAAGCAAATGCGGAGATTTTTGTATGTAATCCTTGTTTTTGGTTTATTTCTTTGCTATGATAAAAACAGGCAAAGTTTCTTACGTTCTAAATATGTCTATGAATATTTACTCTGCGCCGTCAGGCGCTCCTACAGACTCTTTGCTTAATACCCCAATACAGTAAGCAGGGAGGCTGTTGTCCTTCCTGCGAAAGCAGAAAGGATGAACGAATCCTAGAGCTTGATGAGATAGTGCAGGAAGTAAAGGAATCCGAGGAATGGGAGGCAGTGCGGATGAGCATTTTATCGATTGGAATGGAAAAAGGAATGGAACGGGGAATTGAGGTGGCAAAGAAAGTGCTCCGCCTGTCGGCACAGGGAATGACGCCGGAGGAAATAGCCAGGCGGCTGGGAATTCCCTTGGAAAGGGTGAAGCAGATAATTGAGTAAAAGCCGGCAGCAGGCGGGCCTGTATGAGGCCGCGGCAGAGGCTGCGGCGCAGTGCAGGCCCCCGGCGGCCTCAGATTTCTTCAATAAAGGAAATGTATTCCAGAGAGCGCAGCGCTTCGATGATTTCGCTGTGCTTTTTGTATTTCTTGAGCTCCTGGCTGCTGATGGTGAAGGACACCGTGTACACGCTGAGGCCGGAGCTCAGATAAGCCGGATTCATCTCGATATCGTCAATCCGCATTCCTAAGCGGCGGATGGTTGCGGAGAAGCGCTGGAGGTCATTTTTGCTTTTCAGCTCCAGGTGGACCTCAAAGTGGTTTGACTTATCCTTTAAGTAAAGCTCCACTGCGGGAAATAGGGAGAGGCTGCACAGCAGGGCTGCCCAGGAGACCAGGGCCGCAGTGTAGAGCCCCATGCCGATGGCCGCCCCGATGATGCCGCAGGCCCACAGGCCGGCGGAGGTGGTCAGCCCCTTAATCTGCCCCTTGGAGCTGAAAAAGATGGAATATCCGGAGAGCATGGCGGTTCCGATAATTACAGAGGCGGTAATCCAGGGGGAGGCGCAGCCCTGGGCAGCGAGGCTGGCCTGGGCGATGGCTGCGGTAGTGGCGGCCAGAGAGACAATGATAAAGGTGCGCATGCCCGCAGAGTGCCGTTTGGTGGAGCGCTCGTATCCGATAATCGACGCGAGAGCTGTGGATAGAAAAATCCGCAGAATGACGGAGCCAGCTGTGGGCTCCCAGGACCAGGGCCCCAAAAGGCCTGCCAGATAATCTATTTTCATATTCAATACCTCCTTGCGCTGTGAATATTTCCGGCGTGGGCATAGCTGAGCGCCGCCAGCTGCTCCTCTGCGGCCTCCAGAAATGCCGCTTCCTCCTCCGATGTGCTGGGACGTGCCAGCTCCTCCTGGATGGCCTGAATCCGCTGGATTAAGAGCTCCACCGCGTCCGGAGGTCCGCCCTGGGCGTCCAAAGCCAGCGCTTCCTCAGGCACAAGGTCCTCCAGCTTGACGGAATAGGATTTGGAGAGGTAGAGGGACAGCTTTGCACAGGCAGGGCCCATCAGCTCATACAGTACGCTGGAGGCGAGTATCACGGTCTCCAGGGCGGTTCCGGCCTCCCCGCCCAGGGTCCGGGCCCCCATGGCCGCCAGGCCGATGGCCACCCCGGCCTGGGGAATCAGGGCTAACCCCAGATACCTGCGGATTTCCCTGGGCCTGTGCGTTACCAGGGAGCCGCAGACAGAGCCAGCGTATTTTCCTATGATTCGGGCAAAAAAATACAGAACTCCAATGGCAAGCAGCGGAACGCTCCCCACCGCCGCCGAGGTTCCGGTCAGTGCGTCCAGCTGGAAGCCGAGCCCGGAATGGACGAAAAACAGCAGGAGGATAGGCGGGGTAAAGTAGTTCAGCTGCTTGAACAGCTTTTCATCCTCCGTCAGGTTGATGTAGGCAGTCCCCATGGCCATGCAGCCAAGAAGCGGCGATACGTCCAGGCAGGCGCAGATGCCGCAGAAGGCGAAGAGCAGGGAGACAGAGACAATCAGGCGGTTGTCGGTAGAGCGTTTTTTCAGCAGGAGCTTCAGGAAAAATCCGAAGAGGCTTCCCAGCCCCAATATGCCCAGATTGACGGCGATGGGCAGCAGGATGCTCCCAAAATGCAGGCGGGAGCCTGTGCTCACAGCCACAGCCAGGGCGATTGCGGCACTGTATTCCACCAGGCCCACCACGTCGTCCAGCGCGACTACCTGCAGCAGGGTGTCCACAAACTCCCCATGGGCCTTTGTCTGGCGTATCGTCATCATGGTGGAGGCCGGGGCGGTGGCTGAGGCCAGGGCGGAGAGCACAATGCAGAACACCAAATCCACCCCCAGAAGGAGGTAGGTGACGGCAAAAACCGCCGCAGAGGCCATGCAGGCCTCAAAAATCGTCAGAACAGCCACCTTCACACCGCTTTTTTTCAGGGTGGAGAGCTTGAAAAACTCTCCGGTTCCAAAGGCGATAAAGGCCAGGGCAATGTCCGAGAGAAAGTCCATGCTTTCTATGATGGCGGACGGAATCAAATCCGCGCAGTAGGGGCCTATGAGAATGCCGGTGAGTATGTAGGCGGTCACATTGGGCAGGCGGAATCTCTTGGTAAGCCGGGTCATGGCAAAGCCCAGAAAGAGCATAAGGGAAACGGAAATAATAACGGACGCGATGGCGTTCATATCCATTGCAGTGCGGATAAAGGAAAGGAACATTTCACAGCCTCCTTGCAATTTGATATCGATATGATATACTTATTTTTACATAAAGTAAAATTATTTTTAGTTTTATAATCATTACAAATATTTATGGAGGTGGGACGGTTGCTGAGCAGCAAATTTAAGACTCTTTTGGCGGCAGCGGAATATCTGAATTTTACAAAGGCAGCGGACTTTCTCTCGCTGACCCAGCCGGCGGTCAGCCATCACATCAGCCAGCTGGAGGAGGAATTCGGCGTGCCCCTGTTTATCCGCGGGAAAAACGGGCTGAGCCTGACGCCGGAGGGCGAGATTGTGGTGCAGTACGCCCAGAGAATGGCCGCCCTCTACAACCGCCTTCAGAAGGAGCTCTCTGACACGGAGAAGCAGCCGGTCAAGCTGTGCGTGGGCCTGACCCACACGGCAGAGAGCAATCTGACCACGGAGGTTTTGGCCAAGTGCAGCAGCGAGAAAAGCGGCTTTACCATTATGATAGTGACGGATACCATAAATAATCTTTATACCATGCTGGAAAATTATGAATTGGATTTGGCGATTGTGGAGGGAAATGCCAGCCATCCGTCCATGAACTCCCTTGTGCTGAACACGGATTTTTTGGTCTGCGTCATGTCCGCGGACAATCCCCTGTCCCGAAATGCGCTGGTCACTCTGGAGGAGCTAAAAAGGGAGCGGATGATTCTGCGCCTGCCCACCTCTGCCACGCGGGAGCTGTTTGACTCCTCCCTGCGGAGCATGAAGGACTCGCCGGACAACTACAATATCATTCTTGAGGTGGACAACATTGCCACCATCAAGGATTTGGTGCGGAAGAATCTGGGCGTCTCCGTTCTCCCCCAGAGCGCCTGCCTTAAGGAGCTGCGCAAGGGAAGCCTGACCGCCCTTCCCATTGAGAATCTGAGCATGGTACGGGAGACCAGGCTTGTGTATAATAGGGACTTTCGGCGAAAGGATATTCTGCGGACCATTACCCGGGTGTACCGGGAGACAGCGCGGGCGTATCAGTAGGGCGGATATGGGGAATCGTCGCAAATGAAATGCGATGAAAAGAAAATCGTTGCAAAACAAATGCGACGATTTTATACTTAATAGAGAAGGAGGCAGATGCAGATGAGACGGGAAAGCAGAAGCTTAGAATATAAAGAAAATATGGATTCGAATACATTTATGAAGACGATAAGTGCATATGCGAATTATGGGAATGGAGTTATTATATTTGGTATTACGGACGATGGCAGAGTAAAAGGAGTTTCTAATCCAGAAAAAGCAGCCTTAAATTTGGAAAACAAAATTAATGACAGCATGAATCCTGTGCCGGAGTATTCGATAGAGATTCGGGGGGATTCCACAGTTGCTCTTACTGTTTATGAGGGAAATTATAAACCTTACCTCTATAGAGGGAAAGCGTATAAACGAAACGATTCGGCCACGATAGAGGTAAGCCGGATGGAGTATGGAAGACTTGTTCTCGAAGGCCAGGATAAATCATTTGAAGAAATTCCGGCCGCAGGACAGCAGCTTGAATTTTCACAGCTTGAGAGGGAGCTGGTACGCGTTACAGGGATAAGCGGGCTGAGTACCGACATATTGAAGACACTGGAGCTGTATTCGGATAAGGCCGGATTTAATAATGCGGCTGCCTTGCTTGCGGACGAAAATACATTTATGGGAATCGATATGATTCGATTTGGGGCTGGCATCGATGAAATTATGGACAGGGAAACCTTTGAAAAAATGTCAATTATCAGTCAGCTTGGTGAGAGCATCCGTATATTTAAAAAATATTATCAATATGAAAAAATAGATGGGGCGGAGAGAAGAACCATTGAAAAAGTGCCGGAAAAAGCATTCCGCGAGGCGATCGCCAACGCGCTGGTTCACCGCCTGTGGGATGTGAATGCGTCGATAAGAGTGAGCATGTTTGAAGATAGAATTGAAATCAGCTCGCCGGGAGGCCTTCCGGCCGGAATCAGCGAGGAGGAATATTTAAATGGCCAGGTATCCATTCTCAGAAACCCGATTATCGGCAATGTTTTTTTTCGCCTGAAATATATTGAAAAATTTGGAACCGGAATTATGAGAATTAATCATGCATATGAGCGGGCCCTGGAAAAGCCGTCTTATCGGATTTTTGCAAATTCTATCTGCGTTTCCCTTCCTGTGATTACATTGCAGGATGGACTTTCGGAAAAAGAAAAGGTAATATTGCGTCTAATAAGGAAAAAAGGAACAGCAGCCAGGAGTATCCTGGAGCAGGAATCCGGAATGGGAAGAGATGCTGTAATTCGTGTCTTAAACGAGCTGCTTAAAAGAAATATAATTGCCAAAAGAGGAAAGGGAAGAGGCACAAGGTACGAGGCACTGTAGCTGAACCAAAAGACTATGCTCTCAGCTTATTGTTTAAAATTTACAAATCCTCTATAATACACAGTGTAACGGATGGCGCTCTGCATCGCGCCGCCATCCGGAAGCTGTGAAGGCAAGGAGGAGGACAAATTGACAATACAGAGGGATTTCGTAATCGAGGACAATGGGAGGCTGACAGCGTATCACGGACCCGGGGGAGAGGTGACGATTCCGGAGGGAGTGCTGAAAATCGGGGAGGGCGCCTTTGCGGGCTGCGCTGTTCTGACGGGCGTGACAGTCCCGGAGGGCGCGGAGGAAATCGAAAAGGATGCATTCCTTGGCTGCGCCGGCCTTAGGCGGGTCACGCTTCCCGTGGGACTTGCACGGATTGGAAAATGCGCGTTCAAGGACTGCGTGAGCTTGGAGGAGATTCATTTTCCGAAAGGCTTATGCCAGATTGGGGAAAGCGCATTTGCGGGCTGCGTGCGGCTTAAGGAGGCCATGCTCCCGGAGGGCCCCTGACAGATATGGGAAGCCTGGCTTTTTACGGCTGCGAAGGGCTTTTGCAGGCGGAGATTCCCGGAAGCCTGAGAGAACTGGCGTCCAGTGTGTTTGGAGACTGCGTCAGCCTGAAGAGGATTGTGCTCCATGAGGGACTGGAGGCTGTCAGCATCTATGCATTTTCAAACTGCCGAAGCCTTTCGGAGCTGGAGCTCCCAAGGGGGCTTGCGTCGGTGGGATACGGCAGCTTCCAGGGCTGCGCAGGGCTTACCCGGCTGACCATTCCGAAGGATACGCGCCTGGAGTTTGACGGCAGGACGGTGCCCCACCAGACCACACCCTTTGCGGACAGTGTCAGCCTGACGGATATTCAGGTGGATGGGGAGAATCCTTATTATGAAGCGCAGGATGGGGGACTGTATGAAAAAGGCTGCGGCAATCTGATTTTTTGGTTTGGGACGGGGGAGAGGGCGGTGATTCCCGCCTTTGTGTCAAGGCTTGCGGTGGGAGCCTTTGAGAGCCGTAAGGATTTAAAGGAATTTGCGGTGGAGCCGGGCAATACCAAGTTTATTGCCCAGGGACCGGCCCTGTATAAGCTGGATAAAAAGAAGAATCCGGTATTGGTCTGCTGGGCCTTAAATCAGGGGGAGGCGGTGATTGCCCCCGGCACGGTGCGCATTGAGAGGAGGGCCTTTGCGGGAAGGGACAAGCTTACCGGCGTCCGGATTCCGGACAGTGTGACGAACATAGAGAGGTAAGCATTTTGGGGCTGCGCCAGCCTGGAAGAGGTATATATTCCGGGCTCGGTACGCACGCTGCGGGAGAGGACGTTTTTCGGCTGTACCCGCTTAAA
>CALWRY010000023.1 GCA_944384065.1 uncultured Enterocloster sp.
GACCGCACCTATTCCAATGCCTGCGCCATCGCAAAGGGCGTGGGGGCGGAACTTAAGGAGGTGAACATCCGGGAGGCTGTGACAAAGCACTTTGCCGATATCGGGCAGGATATGGAAAAGCACGATGTGACCTATGAGAACAGCCAGGCCAGGGAGCGGACCCAGGTGCTCATGGACATCGCCAACCAGATGGGCGGCCTGGTGGTGGGAACCGGGGATATGTCGGAGCTGGCCCTGGGCTGGGCCACCTACAACGGGGATCACATGTCCATGTACGGGGTGAATGCCTCGGTGCCCAAGACACTGGTGCGCCATCTGGTGCGTTATTATGCGGATACCTGCGGGGACGAGAGCCTGGCAGCCGCCCTGCGGGACGTGCTTGACACCCCGGTGAGTCCGGAGCTTCTGCCCCCGGAGGACGGGAAGATTTCCCAGAAGACAGAGGATCTGGTGGGCCCCTACGAGCTTCACGACTTCTTCCTGTATCATGTGCTCCGCTTCGGCAGCAGGCCCAAACGGGTATTTGCCCTGGCTGTGCAGGCTTTTGGGGGCAGGTACGACAGGGAAACCATCTTAAAGTGGCTGAAGGTGTTCTACCGGCGGTTCTTCAGCCAGCAGTTTAAGCGGTCCTGCCTGCCGGACGGCCCCAAGGTGGGATCCGCCGCTGTGTCACCCAGAGGTGACTTACGGATGCCCAGCGACGCCTCCTCCCGGCTGTGGCTGGAAGAGCTGGAGGAGCTTAACGCATGATAGAGAGCGTGTCAAATAAGCAGGTCCGCCGGGTGGCCCAGCTTGCGGGCAAGGCAAAGGCCAGGAGGGAGGAGGGACTCTTTGTGGCGGAGGGCCTTCGCATGTGCAGGGAGTGCCCTCCGGACCAGGTGGAGATCCTCTATGTGACCCCGGAGTTTGCGGCCAGGGAGGAGAACGGCCGCTGGCTTGCCTCCTACCGGTACGAGATGGTGTCCGAGGCGGTGATGCGGGCTATGGCGGATACCAGGACGCCCCAGGGGGTTCTGGGGCTGGTGCGCCAGCCCTCATGGAGCCTTTCGGATGTCCTTGGGGGCGGCCGGCCTCTCATCCTGGTGCTTGAGACCATCCAGGATCCAGGCAATCTGGGAACTATGCTGCGGGCCGGGGAGGGCGCAGGCGTCACCGGACTGGTGATGAACCGGGAGACGGCAGATGTATATAATCCCAAGGTGATCCGATCCACTATGGGCTCTGTGCTGCGGGTTCCCTTTGTGTATGCGGATGATCTGGAGGAGACCTGCCGGGAACTTAAAAAGCAGGGCGTGAGGCTCTTCGCAGCCCATTTAAAGGCCATGCATAATTACGAACAGGCGGACTATACTGGGAGTACAGGCTTTCTGATTGGAAATGAGGCCAATGGGCTCTCAGAGGGAACGGCGGCTCTGGCCGACGGCCTCATCAAGATCCCCATGGCGGGGCGGGTAGAATCCCTGAACGCCGCTGTGGCCGCCTCCGTCCTCATGTATGAGGCGGCCAGGCAGAGGAGAGCCCTGTGAGAGGAGAATCCGTAAAATGACATGGTTAATTTTGTTCCTGTGTTTCCTGGGATTGGAGCTGGCAGCCGGCTGTCTGATTTCCCTTTGGTTCTGTGTCGGCTGCCTGGGAGCCTGGCTGGGAAGCCTTGGGGGAATTGCGCTGGAGGGCCAGCTGGCCCTGTTTGTGTCCCTGTCCTTCCTGACCCTGATTTTGATCCGGCCCGCCGCCATCCTGGCCGGCAGGAGGCTGCCTTTAAATAAGGGCAAAGGCTTTTCCAGAGCAGGGCGGGGGAAGGCTCCGGCCCGGACACCGGAGAGGGAGGACGGAAATGACAGAGTTTCCTCTTGACAGGGACAAGAGCTATGGGCTGGTTCTCGAGGGAGGAGGCGCCAGAGGCGCTTACCAGATTGGGGCCTGGAAGGCCCTGCGGGAGGCGGGCATTTCCATTTCCGCAGTGGCGGGCACATCGGTGGGTGCCTTAAACGGCGCCCTCATATGCATGGATGATCTGGAGCTGGCGGAGAATATTTGGAAAAATATCAGCCGATCCCAGGTGATGGATGTGGAGGGCGGGCTGCGGGGATTTATCCGGACGGTGAAAAACGGCGGGCTTGACGTAACGCCCTTAAGGCGTCTCATTGAGGAGTCCGTGGACGAGACGCGCATACGGAATTCCCATAAGGAGCTGTATGCCGTGACCTACTCCCTAAAGGATCACGCCCCCCTGGTGGTGGATATAAAGAGGCTTCCTGAGGGGGAGATGGCCCGGATGCTCCTGGCCAGCGCCTATCTGCCGGGATTTAAGCGGGAAGCGCAGGGAGAGGAGCGCTACTTTGACGGCTGCCTGGCCAACAATGTGCCGGTGGACGTGCTTATTGACCGGGGGTACAAGGATATTATTGTGATCCGCATCTACGGCCAGGGGGTGGATACGGAGAAGCATCTGGCCATCCCGGAGGATGTGCGCCTCTACCACGTGGCGCCCCGGGTAAGCCTGGGAGGTATCTTGAAATTTGACGGAAAAAGGGCCAGGAGAAATATGGCTCTGGGGTATTCGGACGCCTGGGGCGTGCTGAGGAAGCCTGCATGCGCCCCATAGGCGGGTGCGGATCCGGCCATGAAGATCTGGCGGGCGCATTTGGCATCCCTGAACACATGCCGCCTTGCGGCGGCAGGATTACTGATGAAAGGAGACGTGAGAGAGATGAATTTAAAGGGAAGAAATTTTTTGACGCTTAAGGACTACACCCAGGAGGAGATTACATATCTTTTGGATTTGGCCGCTGATTTAAAGGAAAAAAAGAAAAAGGGAGTTCTGGTGGACTGCCTGAGAGGGAAAAATGTGGCCCTGATTTTTGAGAAGACCAGCACCAGGACGCGCTGCGCCTTTGAGGTGGCGGCCCACGATCTGGGGATGGGGACTACCTATCTGGATCCTTCCGGCTCGCAGATTGGAAAGAAGGAGAGCATAGCGGATACCGCGCGTGTCCTGGGACGGATGTACGAGGGCATTGAGTACAGGGGCTTTGGCCAGGAGATTGTGGAGGAGCTTGCAAAATACGCCGGTGTTCCGGTGTGGAACGGCCTTACCAACGAGGATCACCCCACCCAGATGCTGGCGGATCTTCTGACCATCCGGGAGCACCTGGGGCGTCTGGCGGGCGTGAAGCTTGTCTACATGGGGGATGCGCGCTACAATATGGGAAATTCCTTAATGATCGCCTGCGCCAAGATGGGCATGCATTTTGTGGCCTGCGCCCCGGAGAAGTATTTCCCGGATAAGGATCTGGTGGAGGAGTGCCGGGCTTATGCAAAGGAGAGCGGCGGATCCGTCACTCTGACGGAGGATGTGGCCCAGGCCGTGAAGGGAGCGGACGTGATCGACACGGATGTGTGGGTGTCCATGGGCGAGCCCGACCAGGTCTGGGAGGAGAGAATCCGGGATCTCACTCCCTACAAGGTAACTATGGAGGTGATGGAGGCCGCAGGTCCCCAGGCTATTTTCCTCCACTGCCTGCCCTCCTTCCACGATCTGAAGACAAAGATTGGCAAAGAAATGGGCGAGCGCTACGGCATAACGGATATGGAGGTCACGGACCAGGTATTCGAGTCTGAGCGGTCCGTTGTGTTTGACGAGGCGGAGAACCGTATGCACACGATCAAGGCTGTGATGCTGGCCACACTGGGAGATTGATGGATATGCATGGACATAGAGGACGGGGGGAGCGCCAGGGAGGAATCTTTCTGGATGTGTCCCATCTGGTGATAGGGATTGCCATTGTGGTTTTGGCGGTGCTGTCATTTATCAATCCGGATGGGAACCGTCTGCTGTTCCCGCCGGTATTCCTTCTGGCGGCTCTCCTGAATGGGCTCAACAGCCTGTTCCTGATCAAGACAAGGGGACGGGACAAGAAGAAGCTGCGCCGGGGGATTTTCCAGGCATTGGTTGCGCTGGCGCTTCTGTTTTTGGGGGTATTGAGCGGAGTCAGCATCTGGCTGTGACAGGAGGGAGCATGAGGGCAGAGATTTTGAAAATTTTGAAGGAGAGCCATGGCTTTGTGTCGGGCCAGGAGCTGAGCCATAGTCTGGGGGTTTCCCGCACAGCTGTCTGGAAGGCGATCAATCAGCTGAAGGAGGAAGGGTGGCAGATAGAGTCGGTTAAAAGTCATGGGTACCGTCTGGCGGGGGAGGCGGACGTGATGACGGCGTCAGAGCTTGCCACGGTCCTTGACACCCAGTGGCTGGGGACGCAGATAGCCTATTTTGACGAGACGGACTCCACCAATATCCAGGCGAGAAAGCTGGCCGAGAAAGGGGCTCCCCACGGAACCCTGGTTGTGGCTGACTGCCAGAGCGCAGGAAAGGGGCGCCGGGGAAGAAGCTGGGACTCGCCCAGGGGGACAGGCATATGGATGAGCATTCTGCTGCGCCCCGGCTTTTCGCCGGCCTGCGCCTCGATGCTCACCCTGGTTGCGGGCATGGCGGCGGTCCGGGGGATTGAAAGGGCCTGCGGCCTGACGCCTCAGATCAAATGGCCCAATGATCTGGTGTTGGACGGAAAGAAAATCTGCGGCATCCTGACGGAGATGAGCACAGAGGAGGAGGAGATCCGCTATGTGGTCATAGGAATGGGCATTAATGTGAATAACGAGGCTTTTCCGCCGGAGCTTGGGGATACAGCGGCATCGCTGCGCCAGAAGCTGGGCCATGGAATGCGCCGAAGCCCCATTATCGGGGAGACGGCGCGGGCGTTTGAAGCGTATTATGAGGCATTTTCGCGCACAAGGGATATGTCAGGACTGCGGGAAGAATACGACGGCATGCTTGTGAACCGGGGCCGTCAGGTCCGCGTGCTGGATCCACGAGGGCCCTATACGGGAAAGGCCCTGGGAATTGACCAGGGCGGCGGTCTTCTTGTGGAGCGGGAGGACGGCCAGGTGAGCCCTGTGATTTCCGGGGAGGTGTCGGTGCGGGGGATTTATGGCTATGTGTGAGCGGATCAGACGGCTTAAGGCCATTGAGGAACCGCTGCTTTCCTGGTATCAGAGACAGGCGAGAGTGCTGCCCTGGAGGTCAGACCGGGATCCGTACCGGATCTG
The DNA here is from genome assembly GCA_944384065.1 of uncultured Enterocloster sp. GTDB lineage: Bacteria > Bacillota > Clostridia > Lachnospirales > Lachnospiraceae > Enterocloster. Next base: position 5,106 of record CALWRY010000023.1, read on the forward strand.
GGTATCGGAGATTATGCTCCAGCAGACCCGGGTGGAGGCAGTTAAGCCTTACTTTGAGCGGTTTATGGAAGCCTTCCCCACAGTGGAGAAGCTGGCGCAGGCCAGGGAAGATCGCCTGATGAAGCTGTGGGAGGGCCTGGGCTATTACAGCCGGGCCAGAAATTTAAAGGCAGCAGCCGGGATGATTGTGGAGAAATACGGCGGCTGCCTTCCCGCGTCCGTTGAAGAACTGAAGAAACTCCCCGGAATCGGCAGCTATACGGCCGGAGCCATTGCCTCCATTGCCTACGGCATTCCGGCCCCGGCCGTGGACGGGAATGTGCTCAGAGTGGTGTCACGCCTTCTGGGAGACAGGGAGGATATAAAAAAGGCCGCAGTGAAGACTCGGATGGAGCATGAGTTAAGCCAGGTGATTCCGCACTCGGATCCCGGGACGTATAACCAGGGCCTTTTCGAGGTTGGCGCCCTGGTGTGCGTGCCGGGAGGAGAACCCAGGTGCGCTGCCTGCCCCTTAAAGGGCCTTTGCCTGTCAGGGCAGAACGGCTGGTGGAAGGAAATTCCTGTAAAAAGCGCTCCAAAGCCGAAGCGGGTGGAGGAGAGGACGATCTTTGTTATTGAACAGGGGGAACATGTCCTTATCCGCAGAAGGCCTCCCAAGGGCCTTCTGGCTTCCCTGTACGAGCTGCCGGGCGTATCGGGGCATATGACGGAGGAGGAGGTCAGGGAGCTTTTGGGCCTTTCCTCCCCGGAGATACGGATTGAAGCGCTGCCCTCGGCCAGGCACGTATTTTCCCATGTGGAATGGCATATGATCGGCTACCGCGCCCTCCTGCCCCCCGGGGCGCAGCTGCCGCAGGTGTTTGCGGACGCCTTTATGGCGGAGAAAAAGCGTTTGGACAGGGAGTATGCGCTCCCCAGCGCTTTTGACGTATACAGAGGGCTTCTTGGATAGGAAGGTAAAAAATGGACACACTGGAAGGAGAGGCGGTACCGGATGAAAAAAATGCTGTTTATTTTTAACCCCCGCTCCGGCAGGGAGCAGATTAAGGGGCACCTTATGGAAATACTGGATATTTTCAGCAAAGCGGGGTACGATATTCATGTCCACGCCACCCAGGGGCAGGGGGATGCCGCCCGGACTGTGCGGCGTCTGGGGCACCGGGCAGGCCTTGTGGTGTGCAGCGGAGGGGACGGTACGCTCAATGAGGTGATCTCCGGCATGATGGAGCTCAAAAAGACGCCTCTTTTGGGGTATATTCCCGCTGGATCCACCAATGATTTTGCGTCAAGCCTGAAGATCCCTAAGCGCATGGGGCGGGCGGCTGCAGCTGTGGTGAAGGGGAGCCCTTTCCCCATTGATGTGGGGGCCTTCTGCGGGGACCGGTATTTTGTGTACATTGCCGCCTTCGGGGCATTTACAGAGGTTTCCTATCTGACCTCCCAGGACAAGAAGAACCGGCTGGGACGCCAGGCCTATATGCTGGAGGGATTGAAAAGCATTTCCACCATCAAGCCCTGCCGCATGCGGGTGGAGTGGGAGGAGGGATGCCTTGAGGAGGACTTTGTGTTCGGAATGGTGACCAACACCCTGAGCGTGGGAGGTTTTAAGGGCCTGGTGAGCCAGTCGGTGGCTCTGGGCGACGGGGTTTTCGAGGTCCTGCTGATACGCATGCCGCACACGCCGGCGGATCTGAGCAATATCGTCTCCTATATGTTTTTGAAGGAGGAGCCCAACGAATATGTATATAAATTCAAGACTTCGTCCATCCATATTCAGTCCCAGGGGGAGGTTGACTGGGTTTTGGACGGGGAGTTCGGCGGCTCCAGGACGCAGGTGGATATTGAAAATCTGAGGGAGCGGGTGAAAATACTGCTGTAGCGAGAAAAACGTCGAAAATTCTTGAAATAGGGAATTAAATCATATATAATGATAAGTTGTGGAAAACTCCACAGTTACCTTTAAGCGAAAGGACGTTATTAAGTGGAAAAGGACGATTTTTTAAAGAAGCTGGAGAAGTTGGTGGAGCGTGCGAAAACCAAGCATAATACATTGGACGCAGGCGAGATCAATGACTTCTTCGCCGGGGACAACCTGACTCCCGAGCAGATGGATCAGATTTACAGTTACATGGAGAACCGGAATATCGACGTGGTTCCCGTACTGGACGAAGCGATGTTGAATGGCGATCCCGCGCTCCTGGAGAATATTGACCTGGATTTGGACCTGGATGACGACAGCTTCATGAAGGACGCGGAGGAGGAAGAAATCGACCTGGATGCAGTGGACCTTCTGGAGGGAATCGGAACCGAGGATCCGGTCCGCATGTATCTGAAAGAAATTGGCACTGTTCCCCTGCTGACGGCTGACGAGGAGCTTTTGCTGGCGCAGCGCAAGGCGGACGGGGATGAGGCGGCCAAGGAGCGGCTGATTGAGGCAAACCTGCGCCTGGTGGTCAGCATCGCCAAGCGTTACACGGGAAGGGGAATGAGCTTTCTGGATCTGGTGCAGGAGGGCAATCTGGGCCTGATCAAGGGAGTGGAGAAGTTCGACTATACAAAGGGTTATAAGCTAAGTACATATGCAACGTGGTGGATCCGTCAGTCAGTGACAAGGGCCCTGGCTGACCAGGCAAGGACAATCCGGGTACCGGTGCATATGGTGGAGACCATCAACAAGATGTCAAAGATGCAGAGAAAGCTGACGCTGGAGCTGGGGTATGAGCCCTCTGTGACAGAGCTGGCCGAGGCCCTTGATATGTCAGAGGACAAGGTGATGGAGATCATGCAGATCGCCAGGGAGCCCGCCTCTCTGGAGACGCCCATCGGCGAGGAGGATGACTCCAATCTGGGAGATTTTGTGGCGGACAACAACGTGGTGACCCCGGAGGGGAATGTGGAGTCCGTGATGCTGCGGGAGCACATCGACGCGCTTCTCGGCGACTTAAAGGAGCGGGAGCGGCAGGTGATTGTCCTGCGCTTTGGCCTGGAGGACGGCCATCCCCGGACCCTGGAGGAGGTCGGCAGGGAGTTTAATGTGACCCGAGAGCGGATCCGCCAGATTGAGGCCAAGGCCCTGCGCAAGCTGCGCAACCCGGTGCGGAGCAAGAGAATACGGGATTTCCTGTAGGAGCTTACGCCGGAGGAGGTTTCGCGAGATGAGGCCAGGGATGCCGAAACAAAATTATCAGAAGGTTCTGGACGGAATTCTGCAGCAGCTGGTTTTGGAGGGAAGGCGGCCCCGCCTGCTCCTTCACAGCTGCTGTGCGCCCTGCAGCAGTTACGTGATGGAATACCTGTCCAGGTATTTTTCTATTACCGTATTTTACTATAACCCTAACATCAATCCGGAGGAGGAGTACCGGGCGCGGGTCGGGGAGCAGCAGCGGCTGATCCGTGAGATGGAGCTTTCTTCTCCTGTGGAGTTTTTGGAGGGAGCCTATGATCCGGAGCGCTTCTTTGAGATGGCGAGGGGATATGAGGACTGCCCGGAGGGGGGGCAGCGATGCTTCCGCTGCTATGAGCTGCGCCTTAAGGAGGCGGCCAGAGCGGCAAAGGAGGGAGGTTTTGATTACTTCACCACAACGCTCTCCATCAGCCCCTTAAAAAACGCGGAGAAGCTCAATGAAATAGGCCTCCTTGCGGGCCGCGAAGCGGGAGTCCCCTATCTGGTGTCTGATTTTAAGAAGAGGGACGGATACAAGCGCTCCCTGGAGCTATCCAGAGAGTACGGGCTTTACCGGCAGAATTACTGCGGCTGTGTTTTTTCAGTTAAAACTTGACATGTGTCGCCCCGAACAGTTACAATAAATTTTGAGGGCATAGTTACATATGTCCGGGAGTATAAATGATAGCTGTTTCAGGCTATATACTAAAAAATAAGGAGAAAAGAGCCATGATTAGTAAAAATGTAACCGTAGTGAATCCTTCCGGCCTGCATTTAAGACCTGCGGGCGTTCTCACCCAGACAGCGATGAAGTTTAAGAGCGATATCACCATCCAGTGCGGTGAGAAGAAGATTACGGCCAAGAGCGTACTGAATGTTATGGCTGCGGGCATCAAGTGCGGCACGGAGATTACTCTGATCTGCGACGGAGCGGATGAGGAGGAAGCCATGAAGACGCTGTCAGAGGCCATTGAGAGCGGACTGGGCGAGATGTAAGGGATCGGGCAAGAGATGCCGGATAAGGCATCTCCTTTCCTGCCATGGGGCGGGGGAGGGGATGCCTTTTTTGAGTGCGGCTGGCGGCGCGCAGGCAGCTCATGTATTGCAGATCGACTTAAAATATATTTGGCGTGCCGTTTCAAGCATGCCGAAGGTGCCGCTGTTCTTGCCGAGGGTGGCGGCTTTTACAACCGCGTTAAAAAGTGTGTTGCCGTCTACAATTTTCTGCATGATCGGAATCAGCTGATCCTGGAAGATAAGGTATTCGCCGCCCAGAATCACCTGATCGATGTCTAGAAGATTGCACACATTCGAAATTGTACATCCCAGAGTTTCCCCCACCTCCTGAATCACGGACATAACCAGAGGATCCTTTGCCTGGTAGGACAGGACGACCTCATCAAAAGTATCAAAGCGTTGTCCTGTGGAATCCGTATCCCTTCCGGAAGCCTGGAGAAGATATTTTAATCGGCGGATAATACCGTCGATGGACACCAGATCCTCCAGGTTACTCTGATTGTTTGGGGAAGGATGCGAAATAAAGCGCTCAATGCCGCCGGAAGCCTGATGCATCCCGTCATGCAGGCGGTTATTTAATATAAACGCAGAACCCAGGCCGACGCCGCAGCTGATGTAAAACAAATTTTTGTGTTCCTTGCCTGCGCCAAAATAGAATTCCCCGGTAGCGGCCATTTTGACGTCATTCCGGATGAGGGTGGTGCAGCCGAATTCCTCCGATAAGATTTGGGAAAAATTACATTCAAACCAGGGCTTAAACTGAGGATTAAAAATCGGATCATACCCTGCCTCGCGGATAATTCCCGGCATGGAAATGAGAATGTAGGCTAAATCGGAGGCATTGACGCCTCCGGAATCCAGCAGAGTGGCGACTGCGTTTTTTACAAGCGAAATCCTGACGGGGCAGGTTATTTTTTCCGGTATATTCAGGCTGAACTGATTGATGATATCTCCATTCAAATTGCCCAAGGAAAAGATGGGTTTTTTAAAATTCAAATCAAGCGTAGCAATATAGCGGTAGTTGGGATTAAAGTGAAGCAGAATGGGTTTTCTGCCGCCGCTCCTTGAGGCGGGGCCCTCGCCCATTTCCCGCACAATTCCCATCTCCAAAAGGGGAATAAGATTGTCCGTAACCGCTGGCTTGCTCATGTGCAGAAGCTTGGCTAACTCCGCCCGGGAGGAGGTCTGCTTTTCAAAGAGAAGCTTCAATATAGCGTACTGATTATGCTGCCGCAGAGAAGGCAGGGTTTTAATTTTTTCCACAAAATCACCTCATTCTCGATTGGTTAAAATATATTATTAACTATTATTAAAATCATAACATCAGTAGAATAGAAAAGTCAACTGAGAACGGGAACAATCTGAATAAAAAACGAAAATACTGTCATAATAACGAATAATAAAAATAGTATTGACTTTTTTTGTGCAGCATGTTACTATCTAGTTAGTTAATTAATATTACTTACCAACGAAAGGAGAGGAGTAAATGAAAAAGATACCACAGTTTATTCTGCCGCTTATCGCTGTTATGACGATTACGGGCTGCTCGGGACAGGAGCAGAAGGCGGAGACGCAGTCGGCTGCCCAGGAGACGAGCCAGGTGGCAGCGCAGGAAACCGGTCAGGAGACGTATGACACCTCCACCGTGGAGGGCTGGGCAGAAATGGTTAAGAGCAAGCACGAGGGGGAGACTCTAAATCTTCTGTTTGCAGCCCATGACAACTCAGAGGTTATGCAGTCGTTTTCGCCGGAGTTTGAGGAGATGACGGGTATTAAAGTGAATTGGAAAATTATTGATACCACGCAGCTCAAAAATGATCAGCTTATGGATTTTTCAGGGAAAAGCGGCGGGTATGACGTGTATATGGTCGACCGCTTTTGGCTGGATGAATATGTGGCAAAAGACGTGCTGGTTCCTCTTGACACATATCTGAACGATGCAGAGCAGACACCGGAATGGTATGATTTTGAAGATATTTTGTCAGCGTATCGGGACGGCCTGGCAAAGATTGGCGAAGCGTATTACGGCGTGCCGGTAGTCGGAGAGACAAGGCTTGTGGGATACCGGACCGATTTGTTTGAGAAATATGGAAAAGAGCCGCCGAAAACCACAGATGAGCTGTTGGAGCTGGCACAATTTTTTAATGAAAAGGAAGACGGACTGTACGGCATTGCCATGCGGGCTCAGAAAGGAATTATGTGTGCTTCCGGCTGGATGTCTCTGGTTTACAATTTCAGCGATGGATTTGTAGATCAGCAGACAGGGGAGCCTTTGATGGATGACCCGCGAAATGTTGAAGCGCTGCAGTACTTTGTCGATCTGTTAAAGAATGCGCCGCCGGATATCAGCACATACACCCATGAGGAAGCTTTAGGGGCATTTATCACGGGAAAAACTGCTATGTGGCTGGATGCCAACGCTTTGATACCTTCCATTATGGATGAAGAGAAATCGATCATTTATGATAAAGTGGCTTTTGTTCCTACTCCGGCTGGACCAAACGGACGCGGCGCAGCGCTCTCCGGATGGAGTGTGGGCATACCGACTACTTCGGAACATGCGGATGCGGCCTGGGCGTTTATTATGTATATGACTTCCAAGGAGATGGCAAAAACCTTATACGAGGCGGGCTCAGCGCCAACAAGAACATCCATTTTCTCAGATCCTCAGGTGGTTGAGACAGATCCCACAATGCCGGCTCAAATTTTAGCGCTTGAAGAGGCGGACGAGCTTGTTAAGAGGGGGATTGCCTGGATTCCGCCAAATGAAAAGACGACCCAGATCTTCGACATTGTAGGAAATTATGCAAATCAGGCCCTTACGGGAGAAATAACAGCCGAAGAGGCCTGTACGTATAGCCAACAGGAACTTAGCGATTTGCTGCAGTAAAGGAAATGTGAGGAAATATGACGGCTGGTTTAAGAAAAGTCAAAGAACGTGTGCGGCTGCATTTCAGGAAAGAGCCATATTTCTGGTTCATAATGCCTTCTATCGGCATTATGGGGGTTTTGGTGGCTTTCCCGACATTGTTTTTGTACTATATCAGTTTGACGGATTACGAGATGGGATATAATTTGTCTGCCGCAAATCTGATAGGACTGGATAATTATTTACGGCTATTTACAGGGCGCGACAGGGTATTCTGGTATTCCGTTGCAATCAGTCTGTCATTTATGCTTATAGCCACGGTTATTGAGATGGTGCTGGGATATGGGGTCGCCTCCCTGTTAAACCAGAGAGAATTCCGGCTGAAGGGAGTTGTGTTCGGGTGCTTAATTGTTCCCGTGGCTATGACGCCCAGCATCGCAGGGCAGATCTGGAAGCTCATGCTGAATTCGGAGTATGGGGTTATAAACTATCTTCTCAACAAAATAGGGATTGACAGCGTCACCTGGCTGGGACCGGATATGGCATTTTCGTCCATGATTCTGATTGATATTTGGCAGTGGACCCCATATGTGGCATTGATTTTATATTCAGGACTCCGGTCGATTCCTATGGAGTGCTACGAAACGGCGGCGGTGGAAGGAGCCGGACGCTTTCAGGCGTTTCGATATGTCACGATACCGCTTTTGCGGCCGGTCCTTTTGATCGCCGTATTGTTCCGCTCCATTGACTGCCTGAAGACCTTTGATATTCCCTATGTTTTGACGCAGGGTGGGCCGGGAAATCTGACAGAATTTATGAGCCTGCACATCTACCGTCTGGGATTTGCGCAGACGGGCTTTATTGGAAGAGCGGCGGCGATGTCCGTGGTGCTCAGTATGATCATTACAGTTCTGAGTAATTTCCTGATTGGGCGGATGCGCAGAAAGGAGGATTAACCGGTTATGAAGGGAAGAACGAAGAAGCGGATCCAGGGATTTTTCTATGGAGCAGCCATCCTTATCATTTGCATCATATGTGTGTTCCCGTTTTTGTGGATGCTTTCTATCAGTTTGAAAACCCCGTCCCAGGCATATGATCCGTCCATATGGGTGTTCCGTCCGGTTGGGGAAAATTTTGAGAGCGTATTTGCGAACAGGAATCTCTTAAAATATCTTCTGAACAGCCTGATAATTGCGGTGATTACCACCGCGATCTCTTTGGTCCTGGGATGTCTGGCCGCATACGGATTTGCACGTTTTCAATTTGATAAGCGGGAGAGCCTGGCTTTCTGGGTTTTAAGCCTGCGGATGCTGCCGCCTATGGCTACCGTGCTTCCCTTTTTTGTCATGGCAAGCCTGCTCAGGATATTGGATACGCGGGTGGTGCTGATTATTGTATACATGCTGTTTAACATTCCGTTTACCATCTGGATGATGCGAGGATTTTTTGAGGATATCCCTGTGGAAATAGAGGAGGCGGCCAAGGTCGACGGCTGCTCTCTGGTGAAGGCGCTGTACAAGGTTGTTCTTCCTATGGCGCTTCCGGGAATGACGGCTACGGCGATTTTTTGTATCATCAACTCGTGGAATGAATTTGTATTTGCGCTGTTTCTTACCTCCAGCAAGGCTAATACGCTTCCGACAACTGTACAGATGTTTCTTTCGGTTTCCGGCGTTGCCTGGGGAGAAATGTCGGCGGTGGGGGCTGTCTCCACGTTTCCTATGATTTTGTTTGCAATTTTGGTTCAGAAGTACATGATACGCGGTTTGACATTTGGCGCGGTGAAAGGGTAAGAGATTGACATTGTAAAAACAGTTTGTGAGAAGGAGAATTTTTATGGAAAAGATAAAAATGGGCATTGTGGGAGCTGGGATTTGGGGAGAAACCCATGCGCAGATTTATTCCAGCTATGAACATGCGGAGATCGTGGCCATATGCGATCAGAATCTGGACAGGGCAAATGCCTTTGCAGAGAAATTCGGAATCAAAGAGGTGTACCAGGACTATAGAGAAATGGCGGCAAAGTCATCCTGTGACGCAGCGGCTATCGTTACGCCGGATTTCCTTCATGCGGACATTGCCATCGCACTTGCAGAGGCCAAGAAGCATCTGCTCATTGAAAAGCCCTTGGCTACGACAAGGGAAGATGTATACCGGATGATGGACAGCATCACGAAAAACGGCGTGCGGGCCATGGTGGATCTGCACAACCGCTGGAGCCCGCCGTTCCATGCGGTGAAGAATGAGATAGCCACAGGAAAGTACGGCCGTCCCATCAATGCCTATATACGGTTAAATGACACTAAGTATGTGCCTACCAAGATGCTTTCCTGGGCTGCCAAATCCTCTATCATTTGGTTTTTGGGAAGTCATTCGCTGGATACCTTAAGCTGGCTGATGGACGATGTGCCGGAAGAGGTTTACTGCGTAAGCCATAAGGGGGTGCTCGCTGGTATGGGAGTGGATACGGATGACGTATTTTTATCTACCATTCAGTACAAGAAGGGTGCTATCGCGCAGATGGAAAACGGCTGGATTACCCCCTTTGGAAACTCCTGCATTAATGATTTTAAGTTTAACATGGTTTTGGAAAAAGGGAAATTTGACATTGACGCCTCCAGCCATAATCTTGTTAAAATGACTACGGAGGAATCGGTGATAACGCCGGATCCGATGGTTTCAAATATGATTTTTGGGCAGCATAAGGGCTTTACCCATGAGAGCATCCGCAGTTTTATTGACAAGCTTATAAGCGGAGAGGAATTCCATGTGCCATTGGAGGACGCGATGAGGGATTCTCTGGTGCTCGTGAGCATACTGGAGTCCGCGAAGGAAAGAAGGCCGGTTAAGGTTCAGTTTTAAAGAAAGGACGCCGTATGAAGGAAAACAGTATTGCGGGGCTTGTGACGGAGCAAAACAATAAGGAAACGGTTTCCATCGATGTTTGCACGACCAGAGAGCTGGTCCGAATGATTAACAGAGAAGACAAAAAGGTTGCAGAGGCGGTGGGGGAGCAGGAGGAAACCATCGCGAAGGCGATTGATGTGTGCGCAGAGAAGCTTAAAAAGGGCGGACGGATGTTTTACGTGGGAGCGGGTACAAGCGGAAGGCTGGGAATTGTAGATGCCAGTGAGTGCAAGGCTACCTACGGGGTATCGGATGAGATGGTTCAGGCGGTTATCCCGGGGGGGCTGGGAACGATGAAGGACGCGAGCCTTGGGGATGAAGACGATTTTGAAGCGGGGAAGAGAGAAATTTTCAGCCGTTTTGTGTCGGAACACGATGTGGTTGTGGGCATTGCGGCCAGCGGGAGAACTCCCTTTGTTTTGGGGGCACTTGAAGCCGCAGGAGAGGCGAAAGCCGCCACGGTAGCCATCTGCAATAATCCAAATACTCCCATGCAAAAGCTTGCGCAGATTACGATCTGCGCGGTAACAGGGCCTGAGGCCATCCAGGGATCTACCAGGATGAAGGCTGGAACTGCTCAGAAAATGGTTCTCAACATGATTTCTACGGGAGTGATGGTGAGGATCGGAAAGACATATAAGAATCTTATGGTTGATCTTTTGGTGAATAATTCAAAATTAAAAGAACGTGCCAGGAATATTGTCGTTCAGGCAGCGTGTACGGATGAAATGACAGCGGAGAAAGCGCTCCAAAGGTGCGGATATCAGGTTAAGGAGGCGATAGTTTCTATCTTAAAAAATTGTGGCAGACAAGAGGCAAAGCATTATCTGGAACAGGCGGACGGGCGGATATCCAAAATTGAAAAATAGGAGCTGAAAGATGGAATGTGTGATAGGGATTGACGGCGGAGGAACAAAATCACTGCTTCGTATGGTTGATACGGAACGAAAGGTTGTGTATGAGATCGTCGGAGGAGGAACAAATTTATGCGCGATGGACAGCAAAGCGGTGAAGAAAAATTTAGAAGACATTGTGGAGAGCGCAGTCGCCCATGTTCCTGATGCACAGCTTTTATCTATTTGTATCGGGGCAGCAGGTGTGATTGATGAGGAAAACAGAAGCTTCCTGAAAAATGTCTTAAAAGCTTACGCTCCGCACATACAGGTATTTGATGATGCACATATTGCAATGTATGCAAATTTGAAAAATGACTGCGGGATTGTTCTTACAGCCGGGACAGGTTCCATTGTCTACGGGAGGAACCGGCAGGGACAGGTTTTGCGGGTAGGCGGCTGGGGACATTTGATGGGCGACGAGGGAAGCGGATATCAGATTGGAATACAGGCATTGAATGTTATTGCCAGAAATCACGATATGCAAAAGGATTCCCGGCTTTTTAGGGCACTTTTAGAATATTTTCACTGTGAGGATTTCCAGAGCCTGGTGGGTTGTGTATATAATCAGGCGCAGGATAAGAAGCAGATCGCCGCTTTGGCCTATGTAGTTGATGAGTCAGCCAAACAGGGAGATGAGGACGCGCTTCACATATTGAGGCAGAGTGCCGGACAGCTTGTGGAAATGTGTGATATTTTAATTGGACAACTTTGCCTGGAGAGAGAGCCATTTCTTATTGTTACAAATGGAAGCATTATACAGAAATGTCACATTGTGGCGGAAGAATTCAGAACGTTGATCGGGAAGAAGTACCCTCAGGCCAGAATTAAAGACGTGCTGGTGGATCCGGCATGGGGAGCGGTGGAGATTGCGCTGGAACATGCCGGCTGAATGGCTGAATAAAGTGAAAATCCCTGGGCAGGAGCTGCGGATAAACCCTTGCCCGGGGATTTTCATGCCTGCAAAAAAGCAGAAATGGGTGCTACGTCAGAAGCTCCCGCATAATATGGGAGTACAGCTCCTGGCTTTTTCCGCGCCATTTGCCGCACATGGCCTCGGCCTGTTCCTTGTCCGGAACGGACAGCTCCAGGCGGATGAGGACGGACTTTCCCTCCCGGACCTCGCAGTGGACCACATAATCCTGGCTGGTCCCCTTGTAATAATCCGCGGTCGTCCCCACCTCCTCCCGAAGGCGGAATTTGTTCTCCTTCAGGTACTGGTCCATATCGCTTACGATGGCAGGGGAAATATTCTTGCCAAAGAAATTTAAGGTTTCCTCCCCCTCCTTGGTAATCTCATAGCGGGTGCTATTGTGGCTGGCCTCCTTGCGTACCAGCCCGGCATCCTCAAGCTCCCCCAGGGCCTGCTGGAGGGTAAAATACGTGGTATAATCGTGCTCCGTAAAAAAGCTGATAAGCTGGGCGTTGGTCAGAGGAAAGTTTACCTGCTTCAGCATATAGAGGTTCATCAGCTTATATAAAGTCATTGGTTCCGTAAGCATATGGCAATACTCCTTGCATGCCCGCCTGCGCTGACGGGCGTTTGTATTTATCATAGCAATTTTGACCTTTTAAATCAAGATAAAATGTGATATTATGGAGTCTAAGAGTAACAGTTCAGACGGCGGGCAGGAAGGGGCCACGTCTGAACTGTTACCAATAGTGACAACAGATTGGTGGTACGTATGAGGGAACGGATTAACCGACTGGCCAGGGGGATTGTGGAGAGCGCGGTTCCTGAGCTGGTGATAAAACCTGACAGGGTGGAGGCCATGATCCCGGCAGGCCAGATCATCCGGGGAGAGCTCGGTGTGACGAGCAACAACAACGTGCACATTAAGGGCCTGGCGTATTCGGATGACGAGCGGGTGAAGGTGCTGACGGGCGCCTTTGGAGGCCAGCGCAACCGCATACTATATGAAGTCAATACCCGTTATGCGGAGCACGGGGATGAAATCAAGGGATCTTTTTACCTGGTAACCAATGGCGGCGAGAGGGAGATTCCTTATTCTTTGCGCGTTCAGGCGGGAAGCCCGGAGGAGAATCTGGGAAGCCTTAAGACGGCCAGAGACTTTGCCGCACTGGCGAAAAGGGATCCGGATACAGCCCTGCGGATGTTTGAATATCAGGATTTTACGGACGCCCCCTTTATGCAGGATGCCCGGACAAGGGCCATCTATGAGGGGTTAAAGGGCAGAAGCGGGAGAAGGAGCCTTCTGGAGGAGTTTTTGGTGGCCCTTCACGCAAAGGATCCGGTGCGCCTGTCTGTTGACGCTAGGGACCGTGAGTATGAAAATGTAAGCGCGCCGGTATCTGACAGTGTGGAGCTGCGGATGAATGGCTGGGGCCATGTGTCCGCCGAGGTGAGGACGGACGCTCCCTTTATACGGCTTGCAGTCCAGAAGGTGACGGATCGGGATTTTGACGGCGGCAGGTGCCGCATTGCCTACCAGATCCAGCCGGAATTTCTTCACGGAGGAAGGAACTTCGGGACCATCTGCCTGCAGACTCCGGGCGAGACTTTTTTTATCCCCATTGAGGCGGAAAAGGGCGGCGCTTCTGAGGGGAGGAGCCGGGTTATTTCCGGGGAGGAGCAGGCGGACCGGATCCGTCTGGGGCATGTCCTGTCCCTGCGCCTGGATTATGAGATCGGGGCCGGAGACAGGGAGCTTCTCCTGAACCGGATGATGAGCGAGACGGAGGCTATCCGGGCGGATTATCCGGGTGATATGCGGATACGCCTTATGCAGGCGGAGCTCCTGCTGCTTAATGGGCGCAGGGAGAACGGGGGCCTGGTGCTTAAAGAGGCCAGAGACCATGTCCTTCGAAACCGTGAGAGAAGGGTGGAGGACTATTGCTATTACCAGTACCTCCAAAATTTGTCTCAGCCCACAAGGGAGGGGAATGACTCTCTGATCCGCTATGTGCGGAAACTTTTGTGGGAGGACGGGTTTAAAAGTCCCTGGCTGTTTCTGCTGCTTATGCGGATTGACGGATCCCTGGCGCAGAATCCCCTGGAGCTCTACCGATCCCTGGAGGAAATTTACCAGGGGGGCAGCAGCAGTCCCTTTGTCTATGGGGCGGCCTGCCGCCTTGTGGAGGAGAATCCCGGCCTCCTGGTAAAGATGGGGGATTTTGAACTGCAGTTTTTGTATATGGGCGCCCGAAAGAGAATTCTCTCCCGTGAGACAGCGGGGAAGGCGGCGGGATTTTTGCTGGGCCTTAAATATTACCGGCGCCTGGCCGTGCACCTGGCCATGCTGCTCTATGAGATGTACCCGGAGCTGGAGCTTTTGGAAGCGGTGTGCAGCCTTCTCATCAAGGGAGACAGGCGCGGGCCGGATGCCTTTTTATGGTATGAGAAGGCGCTGGGAAGCCGGGTCAATCTGACCCGCCTGTACGAGTATTTTCTCTATTCCCTTCCGGAGAATTACGGGCACCTTCTTCCCAAGGAGGTCCTTCTGTATTTCTCCTATGACAAAGATTTGGATGACAGGAGCCGTTCGGTGCTGTACCAGAACATTCTCCAGTACATGAACCCGTCTGCAGAGCTGTACCAGACGTATCTTCGCCACATGGAAGCCTTTGCCATGGATCAGCTCTTTGCGGGGAAGATAAACAGCCGCCTGGCGGTGATCTATGAGCACATGATCTATAAGGACATGATTGACAGCCGGGTGGCCCAGGTCCTTCCGGGGATCCTTAAGTCCTGCCGGATCACCTGTGAAGATCCCCGGATGAAGTATGTGATTGTCCGGAGCGAGGAGCTTATGGAGGAGGCTGCCTATCTCCTGGAGCAGGGCAGCGCTTATGTGCCGGTATTTTCCGGGCATCCCATTTTCTTCTTCCAGGACGCCTATGGGGGGCGCTACCTGGATGTGAAGCACCGGAGGATCCCGGTGATGGATCGGCCGGAGCTTCTCGCCCAGTGCGGGGAAATCTGCCCGGATCACCCCATGCTTAAGTTAGACCGGTGCCTTAAGGTGCTGGAAAAGGGGATCGGGGACGGCGGGGAGGCAAAGCTTCTGGAGGAGGTTATGGCCCAGATGAAGCTGAACCCCGTGTTTGAGCGGCGGATTGTGAAGGAAGTGACGGACTATTACTGCAGGGCAGCCGGGAATGAGAAGGGAGCAGGGGCATTTAACTGCACCTATTTGATACAGATGGATAAGAAGCCTCTGGGAGAGAGACAGAGGCAGCAGATATGCGAGACCTTGATCAGCCAGAATTATATGCGGGAAGCCTACGAGATGGTGCGGGAATACGGAAGCCAGTACATTCCCGCGGACAAGCTGATGAAGCTCTGCGCGCGGACCATCTTACAGCAGCTGTTTGACGAGGATCCGCTGCTCCTCACTCTGACCTGGCGGGCCTTCAGGGCCGGCGCCTTTGACGGCGTGATGCTTGACTATCTCTGCGAGCATTTCAACGGCACGGTGTCCCAGATGTACGAGGTTCTGATCCAGGGGGTGGGAGCCAAGGTTGAGACTTACGATCTGGAAGAACGCCTCCTGTGCCAGATGCTTTTTACCGGGTGCTGCGAGCAGATGGATTCCGTGTTTGATCTGTACATGAGCCGGAAAAAGACCAGGGAAAGCGTGGTGAAGGCCTATTTCACCCAGAAGAGCATCGGGTATTTTCTGGAGGATGAGAAGGCGGATCCCCGCGTATTTTCCTACCTGAAGAAAGCGTTCCTGGGAGCAGGGGACAGGGAGAAGATGCCCACGATCTATCTGCTGGCCCTGACGCGGTATTTCTCCACCCTGGAATCTCTGGACGAGGAGGAGCGGGGGCTGTGCCGGTCCATGACCGCTGCGCTGATTAAGGAGGGGCTCATTTTCCCCTATACCAGGGATCTCTCCCGGCACGTCCCTATTCCGGAGGATATTTTGGATAAGTCCATGATCGAGTACCGGGGAAGCAGGGAGCAGGCGCCGGAGCTCATGCTCAGGATTCTGCCCCAGGAGAAGGAGTTTCACGGGGAGGAAATGCGCCGGGTGTACCAGGGCATTTACGTAAAGGAGAAGGTGCTCTTTGAGGGGGAAATGATGGAGTACCAGATCTATGACAGAATCCAGGGAGAGCGCCGGTGCGTTGGGAATGGTACCCTGCGGTGCGACCATAAGCTGGAGGATCGGGAGAACAGCCGGTTTGCCTGCTTAAACCGCATGGGCGCGGCTTTGGATGAGAAGGATGAGAAGGCCCTGTTTGGGGCGATGGAGGACTATTTAAAGAAATCAGCGGTCCTGGGCCGGCTGTTCCCTATTGCTTAGGGGCGTCCGGGACAGCTGGGAGAAGTACCGGGGCGCGCAGTACGCCGCCCTCCGGAGGAAGGAGCTGCCATGGACGGACTTGTAATCGGCCTGGACTTAAATGACGACTATATCCAGATTTGCTGCTGGGGCAGGGAGAAGACATGGACGATCCCTGCCGTGATCTGCCGCCGCAAGGAGGCGGAGACATGGCTTACCGGGGAGGAGGCCTATGCCGCCACTCTTCTGGGGGAAGGGGTGATTGTGGATAAGCTCTTAAACCTGGCGTCCAGGGATGGAACGTCCACCATCGGCGGGATCTGTTACAGCGGCGGGACGCTTTTAAAAATATTTATCAAGATGATGCTTGACTATCCCAGGAAGGAATTCGGAACCGATGCGGTGGCCCAGCTTGTGATCACCCTGGACCGGGTGGAGGGGAAAATTCTGGACACCCTGATGTACTGCGCGGACTATCTCTCGATCCCCAGGGAGAGAGTCCATGTGGTGAGCCATACGGAGAGTTTTATCTACTATGTGCTGAGCCAGAAAAAGGAGCTGTGGACCAACCAGGTGGGACTTTTTGAGCTGGCCTCGGATCGGCTGTGCTATTACGAGATGAAGGTTCAGAGAGGACTCAAGAGAAATATTGTCCAGGCGGAGGCTCAGAATCAGGAGGAGGCCTTCAACCTGGATATCCTGGATTCCCCCTCCGGGGCCAGGCTTGCGGACAAGATTCTCTATTCTTGTGGGGAGAAGCTTCTCTCGCGCAAGCTGTTTTCCACAGTGTTCCTAACGGGAAAGGGATTTGAGCGCCAGGATTGGGCAGGGGATTTTATGAAGCTTGTCTGCAGGCGCAGAAAGGTCTTTGTGGAGAGCTGTCTTTTTGCCAGGGGTGCGGCAAATAAGGGCTGGGATTATCTCCAGGAAAATACGGCTTATCCCTATATTTTTGTCTGCGAGGGGAGGCTTAAGTCGGAGATCTCGCTAAAGGTCGTGAGCCGGGGGCGGGAGCGCCAGCTCATCGCAGCGTCCTGGGGGGACAGCTGGTACGAGTCAAAGAGTGTGCTGGATGTGATTCTGGACGGGCAGAATGAGATTGAATTTTCCATAAGCCCTCTGGAGTCCCGAAAGAAACGGACGGTGCGGATCCCCCTGACGGGTTTTCCTGAGCGCCCGCCCCGGACGACCCGGGTGGAGATGAGCCTGGCTTTTAAGGATGAGAATACAATGCTGGCGGTGATCCGGGATAAGGGCTTTGGAGAGCTTTATCCGGCCACGGACGCAGTGGTGAGACAAGAGGTAAGTCTATGAGTTTGTTGCTTTGCAGGCAGGAGCCGGTGAATAATCCCTATTATATCGAGGTGCTGGACATCCATATCTATTCCTCCCAGGAGCTGTGCTATGTGATTTTCAACCACCCCCTTCTTGTGATGGAGGAATTCGTGGATAATTCCCTTCTGGATTTTATCCGCAGGGAGCTTGATCTTCCCGCTCTGGCGGAGCGCATGGAAAAGCTCATGGAGACAGGGAGCCGTCCGGAGGATGCGCTGACCCTCTTTCTTCTTGAGAACGACTACTATACGGAGAAGGAGATTATGCAGTTTAAGGCTGCCGCAGCCTCCTACCGGAAGCTGCCTGCCGGGGAGTATGAGAAGGCCCGGGCGGATTACCTTTTTGAGAAGCGCCAGTACGGTCGGGCAGCGGCCCGCTACGAGAAGGTGCTGGAGGAGCTTAAGGATGAGAGCAGGGAGGAGCAGGAGGCTTTCCGGGCCAGGATCTACAACAACTTGGGGGCGGCCTACGCCCAGATGTTCCAGTTTCACAAGGCCCTGGCGGCCTATGAGAAATCCTATGAGCTCAGAGAGGAAAAGGATGTGTTAAAGCGGATCTATTTTCTGAGCCGCTTTGCGCCGGAGCTGGAGATTAAGAAAATTTACCGTTCCCAGACCGGCGGGGAGGAGAGAAAACTCTGGGATCAGGAGGCGGATCAGGCGGCCCTGGACGGGGAGCAGGCAGAGGAGGTCCGGGCTTTAAGAAATCTTTTTAAGAAGGATCCGGTGAAGCGGATGAACGGGGCGGTGAGCCTGGTGAACCGCTGGAAG
Organism: uncultured Enterocloster sp.; assembly: GCA_944384065.1. GTDB lineage: Bacteria > Bacillota > Clostridia > Lachnospirales > Lachnospiraceae > Enterocloster. The sequence goes on from CALWRY010000023.1 coordinate 23,312, forward strand.
AAGGAGTACCGAAAGATGGTGTGACAATTCAGACGGCGGGCAGGAAGGGGCAAAATCGGGCGTCAAGCTTGCTTGTAAGCAAGGTTTTGCCCCTTCCTGCACATCGGATGGATATCCGATGCTTCTTGTCCGGCTTATAGCCGGGCAAGAAGACTAGGTGCCCTTTGGGGTATGGCCGTCGTTTGTTACAATTTCTAAGACAGGAGGAAAATTGACATGGCATTTGACAGAGCGAAGGCACATTTAGATAAATTGGGACTTGGGGACAGGGTGAAGGAATTTTCCGTTTCCAGCGCGACTGTGGAGCTGGCGGCCCAGGCTGTGGGCTGTGAGCCGGCACACATCGCGAAGACCCTGTCCTTTATGGTGGACGGGGCGCCGGTCCTGATCGTGGCGGCCGGCGACGCCAAGGTGGATAACCAGAAATATAAGGCATTTTTCCACACAAAGGCAAAGATGCTCACGCCCCAGGAGGCGGAGGAGCTGGTGGGCCACGCGGTGGGAGGCGTGTGCCCCTTTGGGGTGAACGAGGGAGTCCGGGTGTTCTTGGACGAATCCTTAAAGCGGTTTGGTGTGGTGTACCCGGCCTGCGGCAGCGCCAACAGCGCGGTGCGGCTTACCATACCGGAGCTGGAGGCGAGCTCGGGCTATGAGGCCTGGGTGGATGTGTGCAAGGGATGGGGGGAGGAAGGCAGAGATTGACAGGGGAATAAAAGGGGCCAGGGCGGCTTGTGACGGCCTGGGAAAGGAGCGGCGGGCCAGCGCAAATGCAGGCACCGCCTTTGGCTGCTCAAGCTTGTGCAGTTGCTTTTTCAGTCAGCAGGACACGATTTGGCAAGTCCTATTTCGAAAGTATTGCATCATTTCTGGAAAGAAGATAAACACAGTATTGATTCATGCTGATTCCCTCCCGCTTCGAATGTTCTGCCAGGGAGCGGTGCAGGCTTCGCGGAATTCTCAACTTAAACTGTCCGGAATATTCTTCTAAACTGTCAGGCTCATGGATCTCCACACCCTCTTCTAGTGCGGCCTCCAGCCAAGCTTTTTTTGCATCTAACGCATTTGACACTGCGCTTTCTACTGTTTCTCCGCAAGTAATGCAGCCGGGTAAATCAGGATAGGAAACCACAAAGCCTCCTTCATCCTTATCTTCCACAATTTCCATACGATAGGATATTGCCATATAGTCATTCAGCGTCTTCATTATTCTTTGCCTCACTTTCAACGATATTCCTTACCATTTCCACATATACTTTTTTGATCGGTTCGTGCCTGGGTATCGTGATCGGCATGCAGCCTTGCTTCCTGAAAGTATAATGGCTGCTTCCGCTTTTAGGGGCATACATTTCATATCCATAACTCTCCAATACCTTTCGCAGTTCAGCAAACCGGAGGTCTTTTGATAAATTACATATGCGTTTTATCAATTTATCCCATTTTGACATTCCTTATACCTCCTTTTTATATTATATATGGTATCATATACGGTGTCAATAATTTTGCGGATTTCCCTGTTTCTCCTAACATATGTGTTCGGAGAGTGCGGGGCTAAGATGCAAGGTTTCGTTTGTATTCTTTCTCCGAAAAAATAAGCGGTCAGCGGCGCCATAAAATCCGCTTGACAAAACCGGCAATCCCATATATAGTGTTTTAAAGACAATCAGCAAAAAGGCAACAGTTCAGAACTGTTACGTAAAAAGTGATGAGGAAGAGGAGTACACCGCAGGATCCCGGCAGAGAGGGCGGCCCATAGGCTGAAAGGCAGCCCAGGGGGAGTGTGATGGAAGGTGGCTTCCGAACTGAGAGAGCGAACAAGCCCAGGCCATTGCTGCCGGGTGCGCGGGAGCGCGTGCCCCTGCGTGAGGAATCGCAGCCGGAAGACCCTGCGATTGGCAGTAGCTTTCTCCGCCCAGGCCCCGTTACAGGCCCATGAGTGTGTATAAAACACTCCAAAGAGCCGGACGATCCGGCTGAATCAAAGGTGGTACCGCGAGCAATTCGCCCTTTGCCCTTTCCCTGCGGGGAGAGCGGCAAAGGGCGTTTGTACGTTATGAGCGCTTACGCCCCCATATATGACAGAAAAGGAGAGAGTACAATGAAGGAACTGGAAAAGACCTACAGCCCCTCGGCCATCGAGGAGCGCCTCTATGACAAATGGCTGAAAGGAAAGTATTTTCACGCTGCGGTGAACCGGAGCAAAAAGCCCTTTACCATCGTGATGCCCCCGCCCAATATCACGGGACAGCTGCTCATGGGTCACGCCCTGGACAACACCATGCAGGATATCCTGATCCGGTATAAGAGGATGCAGGGCTTTGAGGCCCTCTGGCAGCCGGGCACGGACCACGCGGCCATCGCCACGGAGGTGAAGGTGATCGATAAGTTAAAGAAGGAGGGCATCGAGAAGGAGGACTTAGGCCGTGAGGGCTTCCTTAAGGAGTGCTGGAAATGGCGTGAGGAGTACGGCAGCCGCATCGTGAATCAGCTGCACAAGCTGGGATCCTCCGCAGACTGGGACCGGGAGCGCTTCACCATGGACGAGGGCTGCTCCGACGCAGTGCTGGAGGTGTTCGTAAAGCTCTACGAGAAGGGATATATCTATAAGGGCTCCCGCATCATCAACTGGTGCCCGGAGTGCCAGACCTCCATCTCCGACGCGGAGGTGGTTCACGAGGAGCAGAACGGCTTCTTCTGGCACATCAACTACCCGGTGGTGGGAGAGCCCGGCCGGTTCGTGGAGATCGCCACCACCCGCCCGGAAACCATGCTGGGGGATACCGCAGTGGCGGTAAATCCTGGGGATGACCGCTACAAGGATCTGGTGGGCAAGATGCTTAAGCTCCCCCTGACGGATCGGGAGATCCCGGTGATCGCCGACGAGTACGTGGACATGGAATTCGGTACAGGCTGCGTGAAGATCACCCCGGCCCACGACCCCAACGACTTTGAGGTGGGACGCCGCCACAACCTGGAGGAGATTGTGATCTTAAATGACGACGCAACCATCTGCGCGCCGGGGCCCTATGAGGGCATGGACCGCTACGAGGCCAGAAAGGCCATGGTGGCGGATCTGGAAAAGCAGGGGCTTTTAGTAAAGGTGGTTCCCCACGCCCACAACGTGGGCACCCACGACCGCTGCAAGACCACGGTGGAGCCCATGGTGAAGCAGCA